>NZ_JANQCX010000006.1:0-119201 GCF_024723575.1 Campylobacter sp. 2352 PW | reverse complement strand
ATGAGACCCTCTCCTTTGATTAACCTGCATTAAAAATTCTACAAATAGCTTTACTTTAAAATTTTGGCTTATTTTTTAATCTTCTTATTAAAATAAGAAGATATAATTTTATTAGAGGGGGATAGTGGCAGAATGAGACCCTCCCCTTTTTATATTTTAAATAGGGTTCTTTTTGGGGTTCTTTAAAAAATATAAAAAACTGTAAATATCTAAAAATAAGCCTTTATAAATATTAGTTAAAACTCAATCGGACCACCATTTTTATTTCTTTCGATTAATTCACTACATATATTTTAACAAATTCGTAAATTCTTGAATTTCTTTTTCTTGATCTAAGATGATTTTTTTCGCTATATCAGTGATAGTTTTGTCTTTAGAATAAAATAAAATTTGTTTTGAAACATCTACTGCACCTTGATGATGTGCTATCATCGCTTCTAAAAAGTCTTTATTGATGTTTTTGCTTTCTTTAACCGAGCTCATTAAAATCATCATTTTTTGCATTAACTCTTTTTCTTCTTGAACGAATTTTTTATAAGTTTCTTCATCAATTTGAGTTTTTGTATAAAGATTTTTATCTAGAATTTCTTGAAATTCTTGGATTTCTTTTTCTTGAGCTTTGATGATATTTTGAGCGATTTTTTTCATCTCTTCACTTTTTGTATGTTCTAACAAAATCTTAGATGAGTCAATAGCACCTTGATGATGTGGGATCATATTAGCTAAAAAATCTCTTTCTATGTCATTGCTTTGTACTAAAGGATTTTTCATCATAGGTTCATGCATACTCATCATGATTTGTGATGAAATACTTCCAGAAGCTCCATGATGAGCATGATGAGAATTTGCAGCAAATAAAACACTTGCTAAAACTAAACTTGAAACTATAATTTTTATTTTCATTTTTTTCCTTAAATTTTAATTTAAAATCAAAAATATATAAAAATATCACAAACTAAAATTAACAAAAAAATTCAATTTTTTTTTGTTATAATTTATTTAAAAATACACAAGGATGGAAAATGCTTAGAGAACTACTTGAGATAAAAAAAGAAATGGAACCTATAATTCATGATTGTTCAGTAAAAATTCAAGTAGCCGCAAGAGAAGTAATCGTAAGAAAAAGAGAATATGAAATTTATGGACCTATGATAGATAGAGTATATCTTGATAATGCCATTTATATTAAAATTTTTGGTAGTGGGCGTGATACAAAAAGCACTAAAGTAGATATTAAAAACGGCCTTTATATGGTGTATGTAGCTCCTGATAAACCAACTAATCAAGAAATCATGAATAAACTAAAAATCGCATTTGAAAGTATAGATAATAAATTCATTTCAAGAATTTTAGAGCTAAATAGAAGAATGAAAGAAGTGATTAATAAAACCCAAGCAACCCTAGCAAAAGCATCAAATATGAATGTTTTAATAGAAACTAATCTAGGCGAAGCAAGTGCTGCACATAAGTTTGTAATAACCATCAAATACCTAAAAGATAATCAAAAATTAGAATTAAAAAATTCAAAATCTGCAGGTAGCTTTAGAGATACCAAAAATCACATCAATCTAGTAGTAGAAAAAAGTACTGATTCAGCTGTATGTGAAAAACTTTTACATGATGTTGAAATTTATTTTATAGGAAATGGAAAATAAAATTACTTTTTCACTCTCAAATTTGCTAAATGCGTCAAAGCCACTGCGATAGCATCTGTAATATCAAGTGGCTTGATATCTTTTGAAATTCCAAGCAATCTTTTCACCATAAAAGCTACTTGTTCTTTAGTAGCTTTTGCTTTACCTGTTACGGTTTTTTTTATTTGTAAAGGTGTGTATTCTGCAAATTCTCCATGGGTTTGTAAGATTTTTAAACTCAAAGCTCCACGAAATTGTGCTAGTTTTAAAACAGTTTTTGGATTATAAGCAAAAAATATATCTTCTATAGCTACCTCATCAAATTGATGATTTTTAAATATTAAATCAAGTCCTTCACATAATTCTGTGATTTGATACTGCAAATCATTAGGTTTGATTTTGATAAGACCTGCTTCTATGAGTTGATTTTTATTATTAATCCTTTCTACAATAGCATATCCACAATACCTAGAACCAGGATCTATCCCTAAAACTTTCAAACTTTTCACCTTTTTATTCACATAGATGTGAAATTTAAATTTTTATGTGAATAATTTTAACCATTTTTTATAAAAAATAAGCTAGAATTTTAAGTTTTACATCATAATTTATAAGAAAAATAATGAATATAAAAGATTTTTTACTTGAATTTAAAACTGAAATTAGCAATAACGAATACAATACTTACATTTCTCACTTACAATTTAGTGAAAAATTAAGTAAAAATAATATCTTAGTATTTATTGCACCAAATCATTTTTTGGCTAAATTTATACAAACAAAATACGCACAAAAATTAGCTTATTTTTATGAAGTAAAAACAGGAATTAATCCTCAAGTTAAAATCATCACAAATGATCAAAAGGTAGAGAAAAAACATTTTTCTACAGATATTTCACAGATTAAATTTCAAAGTACTATTTTAAACCCTTCTTTTACTTTTGAAAGTTTTGTTGTAGGAGATTCTAATCAATTTGCCTATGCAACCTGCAAAGCCATAACCGATAAAAGCAAACTTGGAAAGTTATACAACCCTATCTTTATCTATGGCCCTACAGGACTTGGAAAAACTCACTTGCTTCAAGCTGTCGGAAATGTATGTTTGGATAATGGATATAAGGTTATTTATGCTACAAGTGATAATTTTATCAATGATTTTACCATGCATTTAAATAACAAAACCATGAGTAAATTCCATGAAAAATACAAAAATTGCGATGTTTTACTCATCGATGATGTGCAGTTTTTAGGTAAAACAGACAAAATTCAAGAAGAATTTTTCTTTACTTTTAATGAAATCAAAGAAAAATTTGGACAAATTATCATGACAAGTGACAATCCTCCAAATATGCTAAAGGGCATAACAGAACGCTTAAAAAGCCGTTTTGCAAATGGGATCATCGCAGATATCACTCCACCTCAGCTTGATACAAAAATCGCAATTATCAAGAAAAAATGCGAATTTAATGCTATTTATCTTAAACCTGAAGTTATAAGCTACATCGCTACTTCAATGGGAGATAATATCCGAGAAATAGAAGGCATGATTACAAATTTAAATGCTCAAGCAAGGCTTTTTAACCAAGAAATCACTTTAGAAATTGTTAAAAGCTTTATGAAAGATCACATTAAAGAAACAAAAGAAAATATTAGTGTTGAAGACATACTTGCTGATGTTTCAAAAAGCTATAATCTTAAACCTAATGATATAAAATCAAACAAAAAAACACAAAATATCGTTATGGCAAGAAGGGTTGTGATATTTTTAGCAAGAGAACTTACGACTATGTCTATGCCTCAACTTGCTAGATTTTTTAATATGAAAGATCACACCGCCATTTCACATAATATTAAAAAAATTCAAGAACTAATGAGTGAAAATGAAAACTTAAAAGCCATAGTAGAAGAATTAAGAAATAAAATTTTGACAAAAATAAAAAGCACCCTGTGAATAAAAGTGAAAAACAAAAAATTTTATTCTATAAGTAAAATTTCTATAAAAAAAGACTTTTAAAAAGCATTTCACATTTTCACATTGCCTATTATTATGATAAAATAAATTTAAAAAATAAAGGAAGTAAAAATGAAAATTAGCATTAACAAAAACACTTTAGAATCTGCCATAGTTTTAACTAATTCTTATGTAGATAAAAAAGACTCAAGCAATATCGCTTCTCACTTACTTTTTGAAGTGGTTGAAGATAAATTAATCATAAGAGCAAGTGATTATGAAATAGGTATTAATTATAAAATCAAAAAAATCAAAGTTGAAAGTGCAGGTTTTGCAACTGCTAATGCTAAAAGTATTTTAGATATTATAAAAAGTTTAAATAACGAAGATGTAGTCTTAGAAACCATAGAAAATTTCCTTTTTATTAGACAAAAAGGAACTAAATATAAACTTCCTATGTTTAATTATGAAGATTTTCCAAATTTCCCAAGCACAGAAGGAAAAGATAAATTTGATATTGATTCAAGTGATTTAAGTAGATCTTTGAAAAAAATCCTACCTGCAGTTGATACAAATAATCCAAAGTACTCTTTAAATGGTGCTTTACTTGATATAAAAACTACTCACATTAATTTCGTAGGAACAGATACAAAACGCTTAGCAGTTTTCACACTTAATAAAACAAATGAAAAAGAATTTAACCTTTGTATTCCCAAAAAAGCTATTTTAGAAATGCAAAAAATCTTTTTTGAAAAAATTGAAATTTATTATGATGAAAATATATTGATTGCAAAAAATGATAATTTTGAATTTTTTACAAAACTTATTAATGATAAATTCCCTGATTATGAAAGAGTAATTCCAAAAAATATCACAAAAGAATTTATTTTTAAAACTGAGGAATTTATGGACGCATTAAAAAAAATCAATGTAATCACTGAAAAAATGAAATTAAATTTCCATAAAGATAAACTTGTATTTGAAGGTATTAGTTTAGATAATATGGAAGCAAAAACTGAACTTGAAATGGAACTTAATATAGATGAAGAATTTAATCTTTGCATTAAAAATAAATTCATCACTGACTTTTTAAATTCTATTGAAAGTGAAACATTCAAACTTAGCATAAATGAACCTCATATGGCATTTTTAGTTTCAAGTGAAGAATTACAAACTGTAATTATGCCAGTTATCTTATAAGGAAAATAAATGCAAGAAAATCAAAACTATGGCGCAGGAAATATTAAAGTTTTAAAAGGCTTAGAAGCTGTTAGAAAACGCCCTGGTATGTATATAGGTGATACCAACATAGGCGGTCTTCATCATATGATTTATGAAGTAGTAGATAATTCTATCGATGAAGCTATGGCAGGTTTTTGTGATACGATCAATGTAGAAATTACCACAGAAGGCTCTTGTATAGTAAGTGATAATGGTAGAGGGATCCCTGTGGGAATTCACCCTACTGAAAATATCCCTACTTTAACTGTAGTTTTAACCGTGCTTCATGCAGGTGGAAAATTTGATAAAGATACTTATAAAGTTTCAGGTGGTTTACACGGGGTTGGTGTGAGCGTTGTAAATGCTTTATCAAAAAAATTAGTTGCTACAGTACATAGAGATGGAGAAATTTATCGCCAAGAATTTTCAGAAGGTAAAGTTACAAGTAATTTTGAAACCATAGGTAAAAGTAAAAAAACAGGGACAATCATAGAATTTTGGCCTGATGATCAAATTTTTGAAGTGACTGATTTTGATTATGAAATTTTAGCTAAAAGATTTCGTGAACTTGCATATTTAAATCCAAAAATAACTATAAATTTTAAAGATAACCGCGTAGGAAAAGCAGAAAGTTTTCATTTTGAAGGTGGTATAAGCCAGTTTGTTACAGATTTAAATAAAAAACAAGCTTTAACTAAGGCTATATTTTTCAATGTAGATGAAGAAGATGTAAATGTTGAAGTAGCATTGCTTTATAATGATAGTTATAGTGAAAATTTACTTTCTTTTGTAAATAATATTAAAACTCCAGATGGTGGAACGCACGAAGCAGGTTTTAGAATGGGCTTAACTCGTGTTATAAGTAATTACATTGAAGCAAATGCTAGTGCTAGAGAAAAAGATTCTAAAATCACAGGTGATGATGTAAGAGAAGGTTTGATAGCAGTGGTAAGTGTTAAAGTACCTGAGCCGCAATTTGAAGGACAAACTAAAGGAAAATTAGGTTCAAGTTACGTTAGACCTATAGTTTCTAAGGCTTCTTTTGAGTATTTGACAAAATATTTTGAAGAAAATCCTATTGAAGCAAAAGCTATCATGAATAAAGCTTTAATGGCAGCTCGTGGTAGAGAAGCAGCTAAAAAAGCTAGAGAGCTAACAAGAAAAAAAGAAAGTTCAAGTGTAGGGACTTTGCCAGGAAAATTAGCTGATTGTCAAAGTAAAGACCCAAGTGAAAGCGAAATTTATTTAGTTGAGGGTGATAGTGCAGGAGGTTCTGCAAAACAAGGTAGAGAAAGAACTTTCCAAGCGATTTTACCTTTAAGAGGTAAAATACTCAATGTTGAAAAAGCAAGACTAGATAAAATTTTAAAAAGTGAACAAATTCAAAATATGATCACAGCTTTTGGTTGTGGGATCGGCGATGAGTTTGATATAGAAAAATTAAGATATCATAAAATCATAATCATGACTGATGCTGATGTAGATGGTTCTCACATACAAACTTTACTTTTAACATTTTTCTTCCGCTTTATGAATGATCTTGTAACAAATGGACATATTTATTTAGCTCAACCACCTTTATATCGCTATAAAAAAGGTCAGAAAAAAGAAATTTATCTAAAAGATGAAAAAGCTTTAAATGATTATTTGATCGAAACAGGTATAGAAAGCTCTACTTATGAGGGTATAGGATTAAACGATTTAAAAGATTTTCTAAAAATCGTTGCAGCTTATAGAAGTGTTTTAAAAGAATTAGAAAAAAGATTTAATGTGATTTCAGTGATTAGATATTTGATAGAAAATCCTGATTTAATAAAAGCTTCTAATGAAGAATTATTTAAAGTCATAAAAGAATTTTTAGAAAAACAAAATCACAATATCTTAAATTCATACATCAATGAAAATGAAATTCGTGTTTATGTACAAACTGAAAATGGCTTAGAAGAGCTTATCATCAATGATGATTTATTTGCTAATCCTTTATATGAAGAGGCAAATTATATTTATCAAAAAATCAAAGATAGAGATTTAAAATTTGATAAAGATATTTTAGAAATTTTAGATGAAGTTGAAAAAAATGCTAAAAAAGGTGCTTATATACAACGCTATAAAGGTCTTGGTGAGATGAATCCTGAACAACTTTGGGAAACAACTATGGATCCAAGTAATCGTCGTTTGTTAAAGATCACCATAGAAGATGCTCAAAGAGCAAATGATACTTTCAACCTTTTCATGGGTGATGATGTAGAACCACGCCGTGAGTACATACAAGCTCATGCTAAAGATGTTAAACATTTAGATGTTTGATTTATAAAATGAAAACTTTTTTACAAAATATCCCAAAAGTAGAATTACACTTACACATTGAAGGCTCATTAGAGCCTAAAATGATGTTTGAATTAGCTAAAAGAAATAACATCGTTTTAAAATATAAAAGCGAAGATGAGATAAAAAAAGCTTATGATTTTTCAAATTTACAAGATTTTTTAGATATATATTATCAAGGTGCAAATGTTTTACAAACCAAGCAAGATTTTTATGATTTAACCTTTGCTTATATGAAAAAGTGTAAAGAACAAAATATAGTTCATACTGAAATTTTCTTTGATCCTCAAACTCATACTACTAGAAATATACCTTTAAAAGATGTTATAGAAGGAATTTGGCAAGCTTTACAAAAAGCAAAAGAAGAATTTGGAATTTCAAGTTTTTTAATCGCTTGTATTTTAAGGCATTTAAGTGAGGATGAGGGTTTAAAAACTTTAGATGAGCTTTGTTTATATAAAGATAAAATCAAAGCCATAGGACTTGATAGTTCCGAAATCAATAATCCTCCTTTTAAATTTAAAAATTTATTTCAAAAAGCTAAAGAAGAAGGTTTTTTGTTAGTTATGCATGCGGGTGAAGAAGGAAGTAGTGAGTATATCAAACAAGCTTTAGAGCTTGGTGTAAGTAGAATAGATCATGGAATAAGGTGTGAAGAAGATTTAGAGCTTGTAAAACAATTAGCAAAAAGTCAAATTCCACTAACAATGTGTCCTTTATCAAATATAAAATTAAAAGTTTTTCAAAATATGCAAGAACATAATATTTTAAAACTTTTAAGACAAAATCTTTGTGTTTGTGTAAATTCAGATGATCCAGCGTATTTTGGTGGATATATCTTAGAAAATTTTATAGCCTTAGATGAAACTTTTAAGCTTAGTAAAGATGAGGTTAAAAAACTTTGTATTAATGCTGTAAATGCTTCTTTTTTACAAAAAACAGAGAAAGAAAAAATTAAAAATTTAATAAAAGAACAAAATTAATTTATAAGGATAAAAAATGAGATATGGTGAAAAAGAAATTAAAGAATTTAATGTAGAAAATATGGAAGTTTGGCCAAATGATGCTAAAAATGATTATGTGATTAAAATTACTTTGCCTGAATTTATGTGTTGTTGTCCACGTAGTGGATATCCTGATTTTGCTACGATTTACTTAGAATACATTCCAAATAAATTAGTAGTAGAACTTAAAGCAATCAAACTTTATATCAATACTTTTATGTATAGAAATGTTTCACATGAAGCAAGTATTAATGAAATTTACAATACTTTAAAAGAAAAACTTGATCCAAAATGGATAAAAGTAGTAGGTGATTTTAACCCTCGTGGTAATGTGCATACTGTGATTGAATGCAGATCTGATTTAGTAGTGCCACAAAATTAAATTTTTATTAAAAATAAAAGGATATATTAAGTCTTATTTTAAAGGAGGAAAATATGAAATTAAAATTATTTAGTCTAATTGCAAGTGTTGCTTTGGTTTCAAATTTAGCTTTAGCAGATGAAAATTCAGGTTTACTTTTAGGTATTGATGCGGGATGGTTTCATACTAAGGTAAAATCTGATCTTGATCATAGTAAAACAAAAAATATTAAATATAACGGTGATTTAGAAGGTGATGTTCCTGTTTTTGGTTTAAGAGTTGGTTATCGTTTTAGTGAAAATCATAGACTTTATGGTGCTTATAATTACTCAAGTGAATTTAGTGATGCAATCAATACTACAAGATTAAAAATTGATGGAGAATTTACCACACATAAATTTTTATTTGGTTATGATTTTACTCCAAAAATTTTTGAAAAAACAAGAGCAGTTTTAGGTGTATATGGTGGTTATGCAAGAACGGATATGACTTTAAAAACAAGCTTTTTATCTTTATCTCAAGACTTTGATGGTTATACGTATGGGGCAAAAATCGGTGCTTTATATGAGTTAAATCAAGCAAACGAAATTGAGTTTGGTTTTAAAGCTGAACAAAGTCATTATAATACAAGAAATTTTAGTACTGCTAATTCATCAAACTTTTACGATCCTAAACAAACAAATTATGGTTTATATCTAGGATATACTTATAAATTTTAAGGAGAATTCATGCCAAAAGATGCAAATGGAACTGAGCTTAATGCAGGTGATAGTGTAAGTGTTGTGAAAGATTTAAAGGTTAAAGGTGCAAGCACTACTTTAAAGCGTGGCACGACTATAAAAAATATTAAACTTACAAACAAAGACACCGAAATTGAAGCTAAAGTAGATAAATTTGGTGTGATTGTTTTAAAAACTGAATTTCTTAAAAAAATATAGTAAAAATTCCCAATCAATCTTGGGAATTTTCTTCTTGATAAACACAATGTTTGAAAATAAATTGATGTTCCTCAGGCAAATTTTCAAATAAAGCATTTGCGAGTTGTCTTATCTCCCAAAGAGCTGATTTTGAGCTTCTTAGAGTAATAAAATTTTGCAAACTTCTTGCATTAATCGTTAAAGTTAATTCTGTTTTATAGCTTTCTGGTAAGCAGTATTTTGCTATGTCTAAACTAATGCTATTTTGCAAAATCAAACGCAAATTTTCTAAAGCTTTAATACTTGCATTATCTACTACTTCATTTCCAGTTAATACCAAGTATCTTTTAGCATTTTCAAAGTCATTTTCTTTAAATTCACTTTCATTTCTTAGTTCTTTTAAAGTATATCTTGTGCTTTTTACACTAGGACTAGTATGGCGGTGTCTTGCAACTTCTTGTAAGCATGCTCTTGAAATACCTTGTATATAAAAAGTATAGTTTAAATGCTCTAAGGTTGAAGCATGTTTGAATTTATTTCCCACACGATCTATTAATTCTTTATCTTTTTCGCCACCACAATCGCCTTTGTCAAAACTTTGCCAACATGTTCTTGTCGCATGAGAGCATACAGAAAGTGGAGTATGGTTTAATAATGTGATTTTCATCGAAAAATTCCTTCAAAAATAATTGAATTTTACACAAATGTTTATAAAAATAAAATTTTTTATTCGTTATAATTTCAAAAAAAGAAATTAAGGTTATTTTATGAAATTAAAACAAACTAAGTATATTTTTGTAACCGGTGGTGTTTTAAGCTCATTAGGAAAAGGTATAGCAGCAGCTTCTATAGCTACGATTTTAAAAAATTCAGGTTTAAAAGTAAGTATTTTAAAAGCAGATCCTTATATCAACGTAGATCCTGGTACTATGAGTCCTTTAGAGCATGGAGAAGTATTTGTTACAGATGATGGAGCTGAGACAGATTTAGACTTAGGACATTATGAGAGATTTTTAAATGAGAGCTTATCTCAAGATAATAACTTCACAACAGGTAGAGTTTATCAAAGTGTTATAGAAAAAGAAAGAAGAGGAGATTACTTAGGAAAAACCATACAAGTAATCCCTCATATAGTTGATGAGATAAAAGATCGCATTAAAAAAGCCGGAGTTGATAAAGATATTTTAATCGTTGAAATAGGTGGCACAGTAGGAGATATAGAAGGCTTACCATTTTTAGAAGCTATTAGAGCTTTAAAGCTTGAAGTGGGTAAATATAATGCTATTAATATTCACTTAACTTTAGTGCCATTTATCAAAGCAGCAGGAGAACTTAAAACAAAACCAACTCAACATAGTGTTGGAGAATTACGCCGTATAGGTATAAGCCCTGATATGATTATTTGTAGAAGTGAAAAATCTTTAGATAGAGAGTTAAAAGACAAAATCGCAATTTCATGTGGGGTTGAAAAAAATTGTGTTATAGAAAGTGTGGATGCAGCTAGTATTTATCAAATTCCACTAAATTTCTTAAAACAAGATATTTTAAATTCTATTGCAAGTTTATTAGATCTTCAAAATTTAAAGCCAAATATGAATGAATGGGATTCTTTAGTAAAAAGAGTCATCGCTCCAAGTAATGAACTTAGCATTGCTTTTGTAGGAAAATATGTAGATTTAAAAGAAAGCTATAAAAGTTTAACAGAAGCCATTATCCATGCAGGCGCAGCACTTGATGCGAGAGTAAATTTAAAATGGATCGATAGTGAAAAATTAGAAAATGCAAATATCGAAGAAAGTTTTAAAGACGTAAGTGGGATTTTAGTGGCAGGTGGTTTTGGTTATCGTGGGGTAGAAGGAAAAATCAAAGCCATACAATATGCAAGAGAAAATAAAATTCCATTTTTAGGAATTTGTTTGGGTATGCAGCTTTCTTTAGTGGAATTTGCACGTAATGTTTTAAAACTTGAAGATGCAAATTCTCATGAGTTTAATCCAAATTGTAAAAATCCTATCATCTTTTTGATTGATGAATTTATTGACGCAAGTGGGGAAAAGCAAATTAGAACAAGTAAAACTCCACTTGGTGGAACTATGCGTCTTGGGGCTTATGAGTGTCATATTAAGCCAAATACACTTTTAAGTAAGGTTTATGATAATCAAAAAAGCGTAAAAGAACGCCACCGCCACCGCTATGAAGCAAATCCAAAATACAAAGAAATGTTTGAGAAAAATGGGCTTATTATAAGTGGGGAGAATGAAGGTTTGGTTGAGGCTGTGGAGCTTAAAGATCATCCATTTTTCTTAGCAGTGCAGTTTCACCCTGAATTTACTTCACGCTTAGTTAGGGTTAATCCGGCTATTTTTTCTTTTATCAAGGCATCTTTAACAAATCATGCTAAATAAAGCCAAAATAAAAGAAATTTTACATCAGCGTTTTATCAACGATACGCATGTAAAGCTTTGTGATTTACCTATGCCATCTTGTTTAAAAGATGTCTATAAGGGTGCTTTGCGTATTAAAGAAGCGATTGAAAAAAATCAAAAGCTTGCTATTGTTGGGGATTATGATGTAGATGGGGTAATTTCTTGTGTGATTTTATCTGAATTTTTTGATGATATTGGATATGACTATGTGGTAAAAATTCCAAATCGTTTTAAAGATGGATATGGTCTAAATGAAGAAATCATCAATGAACTTGATGGGGTAAATTTAATCATCACTGTAGATAATGGCATAGCAGCATTTGATGCAGCAGAGCTTTGTTTACAAAAAGGAATTGATTTAATCATTACCGATCATCATATGCCTCCAGCTACTTTACCAAAAGCTTATGCGATCATTAATCCTAAACAACAAGATTGTGATTTTCCTGATATTGAAATTTGTGGGGCTCAAGTGGCTTGGTATTTAGTCGCTGCGATAAAAGAAGTGTGTAAGATTAATTATAATATGTGTAAATTTATAGAGCTTTTATCTATCGCAATTATCGCAGATATGATGGAGCTTAGAGATTTAAATAGAGCCTTAGTTAGAAAAGGTATAGAGTGTATTAATGATTCAAAACGAGTGGCATTTAAAGCGATTAAGCAGTATTTTGGTAAGGATAAATTTGAACTTGATAATATCAGCTTTTTAATCGCACCTTTGATTAATAGTGCAGGTAGAATGGATGATGCGATTATTTCTTATAAATTTTTACATTCTAAAAATATTGATGAGGTTATGGGTTATTTAGAACAAATCATTACTTATAATAATAGCCGTAAAGATGAAGAACGCGAGCTTTTTAAGCAGTGTTTAGAACAAGTTGATGAAAATGATCCTGTGATTATTGTCAATGGCCAAAATTGGCACGAGGGTGTTTTGGGCATAGTTGCAAGTCGTTTGGCAAAGCATTTTAACAAACCTGCCTTTGTTTTTTCAGAATGTGAGCAAAAGGCTAAAGCTAGCGTTAGAAGTGTGGGTAGGATAGATATTTTAAATGTTATAGAACAAGCTAAAGAATTTGTTTTAAGCTATGGCGGACATAAAGGTGCAGCTGGGGTTTTAGTAGAGCTTGAAAAATTTGGTGTTTTTAAAAGCAGGCTTTATGAAATTTGTCAAAATATCCCTAAAGATGACTTTTATAATGCTGATGAGGTTTTAGGTAGTATTGATCCAAATGAAGTTGATTTTGAACTTTTAGAGATATTAGAATTTTTTGAGCCTTTTGGGCATAAAAATCCAAGGCCATATTTTAAATTTGATAAGCTTTTTGTAAAAAATAAAAGAAAGCTAGGCAAAGATGAAAATCATATGAAGCTTATTTTAACTCAAGGAAATAAAACTCTAGAAGCTTTATTTTTTAATTTTGACTATGAGCCAGAGCTTGGAGAAAGCATTGATCTTATAGCTAGTGTTTCTAAAAATAATTTTAGAGGATTAATCACCCCACAACTTACTATAAAAGAAATTCTTAGATAATTCATTAACTTAGCTACATAGTTTTTATTTATAAATTTGCTATAGTATAAGTAATATAAAGGAGTAAAATGTTAAAAAATTTTTTATTATTAGTAGTATTTTTTAATTTTACTTTTGCTTTTGATACAAAAATTTTTATAGGCGATACTTATATACCTGAAGATTTTTATAAGTACGATAAAGACTTTAAAACTGCAGCTAGAAAGTACAATATACCGACGGCTTTACTCAAAGCCATAGCTTTAACAGAAAATGCAGCTTATAAGCATAATATCACTAGCAAAAATAAAAATCAAACAAGAGATTATGGCTTAATGCAAATCAATAGCATTCATTTAAAACGCTATGGGATTAGTGAGAGTGAGATTGTAAAAGCTAGTGTAAATATTGACATAGCAGCGAGATTACTTCATGAGATTATACAAAAACATGGCTTTAGTTGGAATGCTATTGGAAGGTATCATTCAGCAAATGATAAATATAAAAATATTTGGCTTGATAAAGTGATGAAAAATTTAGTTGCTATAGTTTTAAAAGATAGTAAAGATCTTTTTATAATGGAAAAATTCAGAGCTTTTAAACTTGCTTCTCTTTTGATAAATGTGGATAAAAAACAATATAGAATTTTATTAGCAAGTAATAATTAAAACAAGAAATTATAAATTTTCTTGTTTTAAAGCTTCTGCTTGGTAATAAGCGATTAATGGCTCGATGATCTCATCAAAAAGACCACCTTCCAAAATCGCATCAAGTCTATATAAAGTAAGATTTATTCTATGATCGCTAATTCTATTTTGAGGGAAATTATAAGTGCGTATGCGTTCGCTTCTATCACCGCTTCCAACTTGAGATTTTCTTGCCTGGCTTTCTTTTGCTAAGCGTTCTTGTTCTTGCATTTCAAAAAGTCTTGCTTTTAAGACTTTCATAGCACTTTCTTTGTTTTTATGCTGGCTTTTGCCATCTTGATTTACCACAACTATACCTGTTGGAATATGAGTAATTCTTACAGCACTATCTGTGGTATTAACACTTTGTCCACCATGACCGCTACTACGCATTACATCGATTTTTAAATCATTTGGATTGATTTGAATTTCAACATCATCAACTTCTGGCATAATAGCCACTGTAATAGCTGAAGTATGAACTCTACCTTGAGATTCTGTTTCAGGTACTCTTTGAACTCTGTGCGTTCCACCTTCGTATTTTAGCCTTGAATAAGCTCCATTTCCTTTGATGAGAATGATAATTTCTTTAAATCCCCCTACACTACCCTCGCTAGAACTTACGATTTCGTATTTGTAATCACGATTTTCAGCATAGCGTATGTAGGCTTTTACTAAGTCTCCAACAAATAAAGAAGCTTCATCTCCTCCTGTTCCAGCACGAATTTCTAAAAATATATTTTTATCATCGTTTGGATCTTTAGGCAATAAAAGAATTTTTAATTCTTCTTCAAGTTGTGGCTTTAAGACTTCGAGGTTTTTAAGCTCTTCTTTTGCAAGCTCCCCTAGTTCTGCATCAGATAAAAGAATTTTATTTTCTTCGATTTCATCTAAAGTTTTAAGGTATTCTTTTGCTTTTTCTACTATGGGTTCTAAATTCTTTTGCTCTTTAGATAGAGCTGTCATTTTAGAAATATCATTAGAGATATTAACATCGCTAAGAAGAGTATTTAGCTCATCAAAGCGTGTTAAAAAAGGTTTGAGTTTATCAGCTAACATTAAAAATTATGCTAATTTATTTACCAATAATGCTAATCTACTCACACGGCGTGATGCAGTTTGTTTTTTCAAAAATCCACGGCTTACCATAGCGTGAATGCTTTTATTAGCTACTTTTAGTGCATTTTGTGCAGCTTCTTTGTCATTGTTTGCTGCTGCTTCGCGAACCGCTTTTGTAATGTTTTTTAATCTTGTTCTATAAAATCTATTTCTTTCAGTTCTTTTGATAGTTTGTCTTGCTCTTTTTTCAGCAGATTTATGGTTTGCCATAATTTTCCTTTTTTATATAAATTAAATTGCTAATTATACAAGATTAAAATTAAAATTTAATTAATTTAAGTAATTTTAAAGTATCAATTAATCATATTCATGGCTTTTACTATGCAAGATTTTTGATCTTGACATTGATTTTCTAATTTTTCCGCAAGAGTTTCTTCATGTGTGACTGCAATAAAAACCATAATTACACTAAAAAGAGTAGTTAGAATTTTCATTAATTTTTCCTTTTTTAAATATTTTGAAAAATTATAAAAATTCTTTGTGGAAATAATGTGAATTTAATATTTTATATTATTTGTCTTTAAAAAATCGCGCAGTTTTTCGTACTCGCCATTTTCCAAATAACGATATTTTCCTGCTTTTAACATACCAAGATCTAATGCTCCAAAAGCTACTCTTTTAAGATCCATCACTTCTAAATCAAAATGCCCAAAAAAGCGTCTTAGTTCTCTATTTTTACCTTCATTAATGATTACTTTTAGCTTTGTATAGCCACCACTTGAGCCAAAAATTTCAAAGCCTAAAAATGGAGCAAAACTCATTGAGGTTATTTTGGTTTTAGCATGAGCTCCTTTTTTTTCATTTTGAATTTCTAAGCCATTTTGCATTGCTTCGATGACATTTTTATCTATATTACCTTTTACTTTTAGGTAATATTCTCTTTCTAAATCACTATGCATAAGCGCATCTGCTATCACAGGTGAATCAGTTAACAAAAGCAATCCCTCGCTTGCAAAGTCAAGCCTTCCCACGCTAAGCCAAGTGCTAAATTGTTTTGGCAGGGTATGATAGATGGTTTTTCTACCTCTATCATCTTTTTTACTAACTATTTCACCTTTTTGTTTATGATAAATGATGACTGAAAATTGTGTTTTTTTATGGAGTTTTTTACCATTGATAAAAACTTTATCTTCAGCATTTACACTATCACTTAGTAAGGCTGTTTTTTTATTGATTTTTACTAAGCCTTGCTTGATTAGCTCATCAGCCTCACGGCGAGAGTATTTGCTATTATGTGAGATGAATTTATTAATTCTCATAATTTTTCTTTACATCACAAAAATAGTTGGTACTATGGTTGGATATTTTTTGATTTTTCTAAAAATATGTTTTCTTAGTACTTGTCTAATTTGAGCTTCTAAAACTTTTGGATTATCTAAAATTTCATCTTTTACATTTGGGAAAAATTGACTTAAAATATCACTCATTTCTTTTGAGAATGCTCCGTCTTGTTTATCAGCTACCAAGCCATAACTAAATACTCTTGGTTTATTAATCAGTGTTTTACTTGCTTTATCAAGCTGGGCGATGATGACAACTATACCGCTATCTGCTAGTTTTTGTCTATCAATTACCACATCATCTGCGATTTGTTTGTTGATTTGATTATCTACAAAGACTTTTCCTGTTTTAACTGTTTTAACGCGTTTGATGTATTTTTGACAAAGCTCTACTTGATCTCCATCGCTCATTAAGTAGATGTTTCTTTCAGGTATACCACATTTTAGAGCAGTTTCTTTGTGTTTATTGATATGATTATACTCTCCATGCACTGGTAAGAAAAATTTAGGTTTTACCAAAGTTAGCATGAGTTTTTGCTCTTCTATACTAGCATGTCCGCTTACATGGATTTCGCTAAATTCTTGATAGGCTACTTTGGCCCCTGCTTTTAAAAGAAAATCAAGCACAGCAGAAACATTTGCTTCATTGCCTGGTATTGCTTTAGCTGAAATGATAACTTGATCGCTAGGTTTGATTTTGATAAATTTATGCTCATCTGTAGCCATTCTATATAAAGCACTCATGGTCTCACCTTGACTTCCTGTGGTAACAATTAGCACTTCGTTGTCTTTGTATTTGCTTACTTCATCAGCGTCAATGAAAATTTTTCTATCAAGTTTGATATAGCCAAGTTCCATAGTGGTATAGAGATTTCTTTCCATAGAACGCCCTATAACGCACACTTTTCTACCGTATTTTAAACCATAACTAATAGCTTGATATACACGGTGGATATTAGAGCTAAAGGTGCTCATGATTACTCTGCCTTTAGTTTTGGCAAAAATTTGATCAAAAGTAGGTCCTACGGAGCTTTCACTTTTTGTATAACCCTCTTTATATGAATTTGTGCTATCACTTAAAAGACAAAGCACGCCTTCTTCGCCATATTGAGCTAAACGACTTAAATCCGTTGGATAGCCATCAATTGGTGTTTGATCTATTTTAAAATCACCAGTGTGTATGATGGTTCCTGCTTTAGTTTTAATAGCCAAAGCACAAGCGTCGATGATAGAGTGGGTTATGTGAATCCATTCTAAGTTAAATTCACCTATTTCATAAATTTGTCTTTTTGTTATAGGTCTAAACCATTTACGTTCAGCTTTTAAACCATGTTCTTCAAATTTATTTGAAATCATACCTAGTGCTAAAGGTGTTGCGTAGATAGGAAATTGAAATTCTTTGAAAAAATACGGCACAGCACCAATGTGATCTTCATGGGCATGAGTGATGATGATAGCGCGAATTTTATTTTTAATTTTTCTTACATAGTCAAAATCAGGTATGATAATATCTACTCCATGCATGGTTCCATCTGGAAAACTCATACCTATATCAACGATAATCGCATCGTTGTTGGTTTCAAAGACAGTGATATTTCCACCGATTTCTCCAAGTCCACCCAAAGGTGTAATACGAATTTTATGTTCGCTTGAGTTGTTGTGTTTTAAAGGGTGAAGTCTTAGCTCGTGCATGATTTTATTAGCTTCTATGCTTTTAGCAAGTTCTATTTGCCATTCTTCATTACCACTTAATTTAGAAGGTAAATTTCTATTTTTTTTCTTTTTCTTTTTTTCTTCGCTAGCTTCAGTTTGAGTATTTTCTATTTTTGTTCCGTTTTTAGTTTCGCTATTTTGATCTTGATTTTGTGAATCTTTTTTTCTTTTGTTTCTAAATTTATTAAATCTTTTAGTTTTGTTTTGCTCTTGAGTTTTGTTTTCTTCGCTCATAGTCATCCTTTAAATAGTCATAAATTTTAAGGTATGAATCAACGCTAATTTCATGAGCTCTTGAGGTAGAAGAGAGATTTAGTGCTTCAAATGCTTTTAGAATTTTTTCTTTTTTATTTTTAAAATTAGATAAGAGTTGTTTTCTAGGATTTTGAAAACAAGCTCTAAGAAATTCTTTAAAAGCTTCTATATTTTCACATTTTTGCTGATAATGAGTAGTTTTTATTAACTTCATTACAGCTGAAGTAACTTTTGGTGGAGGATTAAAGCTTTGTGGTTGTATATCAAAAAGCATTTGTCTTTGGCATATCAATGCACAAAGCACCCCTAAAGCCGAAAAATTACTTTCTTTTTCATTTGCACAAAATTTCTGTGCTACTTCTTTTTGCACCATTACTATAAGCCCAAGACAATTTTGATCTTCTAGGGCTTTTAAAATCAAATTTGTAGCAATATAATATGGTAAATTTGCTACCAAAAAGTACTCTTTATCGCTTAAACTTCCTTGATCAAAAGCATCACTTGCATTTTGATGAATAAGCTCAAAATTTCCACCTTCAATCTCATTTTGAAATTTTTTATTTAAAATAGGAATCAAATCTTTATCAATCTCATAAGCTCTAATATGAGTTTGTGGGATTTTCAAAAGTTCTTGCGTTAAATCACCTAAGCCAGGCCCAATCTCAACTATATTTTTAGTATCTTTGGGTATGGCTTGGATGATTTTATCTACCACGCTTTTATCACATAAAAAATTTTGCCCAAAATGTTTTTTTGCTTTTATCATAAATTTATTCTATCTAAAAAATATTAATTATAGCATTATTTTAAGCGCTAATTAGATAAAATTTGAATTATTTTTTATAAAGGTTAATTTTTGAAAAATCTTATAGTGTGTGCAGGAGGAAACGAGGATTTTAAATTTGCACAAAGTATAGGCATAGGTTTGGTTAATTCTGCTTTTTCTCTAGGTAAAATTTTAAGTCAAGTAAAAGTAGATAGGGTAATTTTTATAGGCACATGTGGAATTTACCAAGAAGGAAAAATTTTAGACATTTATGAAAGTTCTAATGCTGCAAATTTAGAATACGCAGATTTATTTGATAGTTTCTATACACCTATAGCAAATGAGATTAGATTAAATGTTTCACATGAAACTATGATTAATTCTTCAAATTATATTTGCAAAGATGAAAATATCGCCCAAGAATTTTTTAAAAAAGGCGTACATATAGAAAATATGGAAGCATACGCTGTGCTTTCTTGTGCAAAAATGCAAGGGATAGAAGGAATTTGTTATTTATGTGCGACAAATTTTTGTAATGAATTTGCACATGAAGATTTTTTAAAAAACCATCAAAAAGCAAAAGAATTATTAAAAGATTTTTTGTTAGATAAAAAATTTATATAGGAAAAAAATTGAGTGAATTAAAAAATATATTAGATTTTACTAAAGAAGAATTAGAAAATTTAGTCCAGCCAAAATTTAGAGCAAAGCAAATTTTTGAATGGGTATATAAAAAATATGCAGACGATTTTTTACAAATGTCATCTTTGCCAAAAGACTTTAGGGTGTATTTACAAGAAAATTTTCATTTTTCACCTTTAAAATGTGTAAAAGATGAAAAAAGCAAAGACGGGAGTATAAAATATCTTTTTGAACTTTTAGACGGTAAAAAAATCGAAGCTGTTTTGTTACCTATGAAAGAAGAACTTGTAGATGAAAGTGGAAAAATCATCAAACATGCAAGATATACCATTTGCGTTTCCTCTCAAGTAGGGTGCAAAAGTGGATGTAGTTTTTGTCTTACTGCTAAAGGTGGTTTGAAAAGAAATTTAAGCGCAGGAGAAATAGTAGGACAAATTTTATGGATTAAAAAACATAATAATATACCTTATGAAAGAAGGGTTAACATAGTCTATATGGGCATGGGAGAGCCTTTGGATAATCTTAAAAATGTTTCTAAGGCAGTTAAAATTTTAGCCGATAATGATACCTTAGCGATAAGTCCTAGAAGACAAACTATAAGCACAAGTGGTTTAGCAAAGCAGATCAAAGAGCTTGGAGAAATGAATTTAGGCGTGCTTTTGGCTATTTCACTTCATGCTGTAAATGATGAACTTAGAAGTGAATTAATGCCTATTAATAAAGCTTATAATATAGCAAGTATTATGGAAGCGGTGAGAAAATTTCCTATAGATCAGCGTAAAAGAGTAATGTTTGAATACCTTTTAATTGATGGGATAAATGATAAAATAGAACATGCAAAAGAATTAGTCAAGCTCTTAAATGGTATAAAAGCCAAAGTAAATTTAATACTTTTTAATCCACACGAAGGAAGTTTATATAAAAGACCAAGTGTTGAAAATGCGGTTAAATTTCAAGATTATTTAAGTGCAAAAGGTGTTACTTGTACGATAAGGGAAAGTAAAGGACTTGATATTTCAGCTGCATGCGGACAGCTTAAAGAAAGGCAGAGTAAACAATGACTTTTTTAGATATAGCTCAGATTATTTTTATAAGTATAGTAGTGATCATAGGACTTGGTGGAATTATTTATGTATTAAAAAATGAAGGGAAAAATAATGATAGATAAAAAACAATTGTTGGAAAATCAATTATTTCAAAATAGATATATAAAGCCAAATATTTCTTGGTATTTTTCTCATTTAAATGGTAAAAGAGGATTTGCTAGAATTTTTAAAGTTCCTTATGCTGCTTTGATGAAAAAATTTTATTTAAAAAAATACTTTGAAAAGAGAGTTTTAGAAGGTAAGGTGGATATTCCTTATTTGGAATTAGTTTTAACTACAAGATGTACTTTGCGTTGTGAATCATGTAATAATTTAATGCAGTATTTTTCACCATCAAATCAATATACCTGTACTTTAGAGGGTATTATAGAGTCATTAGAACTACTTTTATCTAAGGTAGATTCTATTGCAAGGGTTAGAATCATAGGTGGAGAACCATTGTTATTTAAGGATTTACCACAATTGATTGATTATTTAGATGCTCAAAAGAAAATACTAACTTTTTCTTTAGTTACTAATGCAACCATTGATTTTAAAGATGAATTGATGAAAAAGTTAAAAAAATCTAATAAGGTTAGAAAAATTACGATTTCAGATTATAAAAGATCACCAAATTTAAAAATTCCACTAAAGCAAGAAAACATTTTAAGAAAATTAAAAGAAAATAAAATTCCATTTTCTATGGACTCTAGTGGCGAAAATTCTACTTGGAGTGATCCTGAAAAAATTTATAAACGCGGTAGAAGTAAAGAAGATATAATCAAAAATTATCGTAATTGTCAAATGCCATGTGTAAGTTTGATGACATCTGAGGGCTTAGAAAATAAACAATTAGCACCTAAAGGAGCTATTTTTGTTTGCCCTATATCAAGTTCCTTATCTCGCCTAAAAGGACTTGAAGAATTTAATGGTGATTTTTTAAATTTAGAGGGTTCTAAAGAAAGATTTTTTGAATTTTATTCTCAAGATTTTTATAAATCTTGTGATTATTGTAGGGATTATGGTAAGCCAGCTAAGCAAATTGCAGTTGCAATCCAAACTGATAAGGTTTTAAAATTAGAAAAAGATTAAGATAAATTTTTCAAAAACTCATCTTTTATATCTTTTTGAGATTGTATCAAAAATTTTTGATTTTTATATGTAAATTCTAAGCTAAAAGAATGCAAAAGCAATCTTTTAGCACCTGTAATTTGAGCTCTTTCGATATCGCTCATTTTTCCATCTAATATTTGCTCTATTTGTGTTTTTTCTAAACCATATAAAGGTTCACCTAAAATTTTATGTTTCACATGAAACAAATGTAGTCTTATTTGGTGTTGTCTACCTGTTAGAGGTTTAGCTAAAATTAAACTGACATCTAAATTTTCAAAATATTCTAAAGTGTAAAATTGCGTTAAAGCTTCTTTGCCATTTTCACAAATTTGCATCCTAGTTTTGACTGCATCATAGTCTTTAGCTAAATTCATGCTTTTATCTACTATAAATTCTTTTTCAGTTTTTCCTTTTGCTAGTGCAAGATAGCTTTTTTGAACTAATCTTTTTTCAAACATGGTTTTTAACTCAATTTGTGCATTTTTATGCTTTGCTATGAGTAAAAGTCCGCTTGTTTCTTTATCTAGTCTATGAACCACGCAAGCTTTTTCACCCCATAAATGCCAAATTTCATCACAAAGACTATAAGTGCAATTGCGTCCATTAGGATGAGTTAGCACTCCGCTTGGTTTTTCTACGATGGCAAAATCTTCATTTTCAAAAACTATTTCTAATCCTTTGGGGTTATTTTCATATACGATTAATTCTACTAAACCATCTAACAATTTGTTTTTTTCTTCTACCAAATTTCCATTACAAAATAGTCTTTTTTTATCAATGAGTTTTTGTGCTTCATGCATAGAGATTTTTAACTCATCCATAAGTAGTCTAAATGCCTTTTTTCCATTATTTGCTAGTTTCTTTTTTATATATGCCATTTAATAACTTTCTTAGGTAATTTATAATAAAATTCAAGCTATTTTTTCATAAAAAATTATATAAAAAAAGGTCTTGAAAATGGTTGAAAGATATAGCAGAGAAATCATGGCTAAAAAATGGGACATGCAAGCAAAATATGATGCATGGTTAAAAGTAGAATTAGCTGCTGTGAAAGCATGGAATAAACTTGGTCTTATTAAAGACGATGATTGTGAAAAAATTATAAAAAATGCAAAATTTGATATAGCAAGAATAGATGAGATAGAAAAAACTACCAAACATGATGTTATCGCTTTTTTAACTAGTGTAAGTGAAAGCTTAGGCGAGGAAAGTCGTTTTGTACATTATGCAATGACAAGTTCAGATTGTATTGATACTGCAGTTGCTTTGCAGATTAAAGATAGTTTGGAACTAATCTTGCAAGATTTAGATCAAGTTTTGGCAGCGATTAAAACAAGAGCATATGAGCATAAAAATACCTTAATGGTAGGAAGAAGTCATGGAATTCATGGAGAGCCTATAACTTTTGGTTTGGTTTTAGCTATTTGGTATGATTCGCTAGTTCATGTAAAAGATTTAATTATTCATGCAAAAGAAGTGATTAGCTATGGAAAAATCAGCGGTGCTATGGGAAATTTTGCTCATGCTCCGCTTGAATTTGAAGAAGAAGTTTGTAAAAATTTGGATCTTAAGCCAGCACCAGTTTCAAACCAAGTTATACAAAGAGATCGTTACGCACAAGTTATCTCGGCTTTAGCTATTTTAGCTTCAAGTTGTGAGCAAATCGCTGTTGCTATCCGCCATTTTCAAAGAACAGAAGTATATGAAGCTGAAGAATATTTTTCTCAAGGACAAAAAGGAAGCTCAGCTATGCCTCATAAAAGAAATCCTGTCTTGAGTGAAAATATTACCGGTCTTTGCAGGATGATAAGAGCTTATGTAACACCTGCTTTAGAAAATGTAGCATTGTGGCATGAAAGAGATATATCGCATTCTAGTGTAGAAAGATTTGTATTACCTGATGCTTTTATCACGACTGATTTTATGCTTTCAAGATTATGCGGTGTGATAGAAAAGCTTTTGGTGTATCCAGAAAATATGATGAAAAATTTAAATTTAACTGGAGGGCTTGTATTCTCTCAAAGAGTGTTACTTGAACTTCCATTTAAAGGTATAAGCAGAGAAGAAGCTTACAAGATCGTTCAAAGAAATGCTATGAAAGTTTGGGCTGATTTACAAAATGGCAAGCCTGCGTTAAATGAAAAAGGCGAGAGTTTGTTTTTGCTAGCTTTATTAGCTGATGAGGATTTGAAAAAGTCTTTAAGTGAAGCAGATATTAGAAATTGCTTTGATTATAACTACTATACAAAGAATGTAGATAAAATTTTTGCAAGAACTTTTAAATAATAAACTAGGGGTTGTGAGTGAAAGTATTAAAAAGAAATGGAAGAACTGAAGAGTTAGATGTTTCTAAGATTAAAAAATATACCACTGACGCGGTGGCAAATTTAGAAAATGTTAGCCAAAGTGAGCTTGAAGTAGATGCAAAAATTCAATTTCGTGATGGTATAACAACAGAAGAAATCCAACAAACTCTTATAAAAACAGCAGTAGATAAAATAGATATTGATAGACCTAATTGGACCTTTGTTGCTGCAAGATTGTTTTTATATGATTTATATAAAAAAGTAAGTGGTTATAATGGATATAAACATTTAAGAGAATACCTTGAAAAAGGTGAAAAAGAAGGTAGGATTTTAATCGGCTTAAAAGAAAAATATGATTTAGATGATCTTAATGCTTATATCAAGCCAGAACGCGATTTGCAATTTACTTATCTTGGTATAAAAACTTTGTATGATAGATATTTGATTAAAGATTCTAAAGGCATGCCTATAGAGTTACCACAGCAAATGTTTATGGCTATTGCGATGTTTTTAGCGCAAAATGAGTTAGATTCTCAAACTTGGGCTAAGAAATTTTATGATTTAATCTCAACTTTTGAAGTAATGCTTGCAACCCCAACCCTTTCAAATGCAAGAACCACAAGACATCAATTAAGTTCATGTTATATAGGAAGCACACCTGATAATATAGAAGGGATTTTTGATTCTTATCAAGAAATGGCACTTTTATCTAAATTTGGTGGTGGTATAGGCTGGGATTGGTCTAAGGTGCGTGCTATGGGTGGAAGCATAGATGGGCATAAAAATGCAGCAGGTGGGATCATACCATTTTTAAAAATCACCAATGATATAGCAGTAGCTGTTGATCAACTTGGTACTAGAAAAGGCGCAATTGCTGTATATATTGAACCTTGGCATATGGATATTAATGACTTTTTAGATTTGCGTAAAAACTCAGGTGAAGAAAGAAGAAGAGCGCATGAGCTTTTCCCTGCTTTGTGGATTAATGATTTGTTCATGAAAAGAGTAAGAGCAAATGACAAATGGACGCTTTTTGATCCTGCTGATACAGCAAGTTTGTGTGATTTATACGGTGAAGAATTTGAGAAAAAATATGAAGAATTTGAAAAAGATGAAAGCATAGTCAAAGAAATTGTTGATGCTAAAGAGCTTTGGAAAAAAATTCTTTTATCTTATTTTGAAAGTGGCTTGCCGTTTTTATGTTTTAAAGATAGTGCAAATAGAACAAATCCAAATTCCCATGCAGGAATGATAAGAAGTTCAAATTTATGTACAGAAATTTTTCAAAATACAGAACCAAATTATTATCAAATCAAAATCGTATTTGATGATAAAACAGAACTTCATTTAGATGAGGATGAAGAGCTTACAATAGATGGAGGATATAAAAAGCTTGCTAAAAAAGTTTCTACTTTAGATAGTATTAATGGTAAAAAAGTCTATATAGTAGAAAAATATAAAAACGAAGGAAAAACCGCAGTTTGTAATCTTGCAAGTATAAATTTAAGTAAAATCAATACCAAAGAAGACATCCAAAGAGTAGTGCCAACGGCAATAAGAATGCTTGATAATGTGATTGATTTAAATTTTTATCCCCATGTAAAGGTTAAAAATACCAACCTAAAATCACGCGCTATAGGACTTGGTGTGATGGGTGAAGCGCAAATGGTGGCTGAAGCTCAAATTTATTGGGGTTCTAATGAACATTTTGAAAAAATTGATCGCATTATGGAAATGATTAGCTATGAGGCTATTTTAGCTAGCTCAAATTTAGCCTTAGAAAAAGGAAGCTACCCTGACTTTGAAGGATCAAACTGGAGTAAAGGTATAGTACCAATTGATGTAGCAAACGAAAATGCCAAAAAGCTTACTGCAAGCGAAGGTTTATTTGATCAAAGTGAGTGTGATTGGGAAAAATTAAGAGAAAAACTAAAAAGAGATGGTATAAGAAATGGTTATTTAATGGCTATAGCGCCAACTTCTTCTATTTCTATTTTAGTGGGTACTACTCAAACAATCGAGCCTGTATATAAAAGAAAATGGTTTGAGCAAAACTTAAGCGGTATGATACCAACCGTGGTGCCAAATCTAAGTGCTAATACTTGGCAGTATTATACTCCTGCTTATGAGCTTGATCAAAAAATCTTAGTAAAAGCAGCAGCGATTCGTGGTAAATGGATTGATCAAGGTCAATCATTAAATATCTTTGTTTCTTTAGATAAGGCAAGCGGTGGATATTTAAATGAAATTTATCAACTTGCTTGGGAATTAGGTGTTAAATCAACTTATTATCTAAGAAGCGAAAGCCCTGATAGTCAAAAAGTAAATGATGATGTGGTTGATAGAACTATAGAATGTGAAGGTTGTCAATAAAAATGGAGAAACAAAATGCATACAAAAAACTCACTACCGGAGCTTACGCTTAGGGGTATAATACTAGGAAGTATTTTAACGATTATTTTTACTGCCTCAAATGTATATTTGGGGCTTAAAGTTGGTCTTACTTTTTCTACTTCTATTCCTGCTGTTGTGATTGCAATGGCCGTTTTAAAAATCTTTAAAGACTCTAATATTTTAGAAAATAATATGGTTCAAACTCAAGTTTCAGCCGCAGGTACGCTTTCGGCTGTGATTTTTGTTATACCAGGTCTTTTTATGTGTGGATATTGGTTTGAATTTCCACTTTGGCTTACTTTTATGCTCTGTCTTTGTGGGGGTGGATTGGGCGTGCTTTTTACCATACCTTTGCGTAGAGCTATGGTGGTAGAGAGTAAATTAGCTTATCCTGAAGGAAGAGCTGCTGCTGAAATTTTAAAAGTAGCTAATAAAGATCAAGCCGATAAAAAAGGAAAAGTAGGCTTAAAAGAAATCACACTTGGCGTGGCTTTTGCTTCTGTGATAAGTCTTTTTTCAAGTGGTTTTAAACTACTTTCAAGTGGAAGTAGTTTTGCATTTATTTGGCAAAAAATGACTTTTGGCTTTTCTATGGGTTATTCAGTGGCACTTTTGGGTGCTGGATACTTAGTAGGTATAGCTGGAGGTGTTGCATTGCTTGCGGGTATGGTGCTTGCTTGGATGGTTTTTGTGCCATATTTTTCTGCTAAAGAAAGTTTTGACGCGAGTTTAAGTGCACTTGATATAGCTAATCAAATTTGGGCTCAAAAAGTACGTTTAATAGGCACAGGAGCTATTGCCATAGCAGCATTATGGACTTTAATAGAACTTGCAAAACCTGTATATGATGGCATGAAAAATATGCTTAAAAAAACCTCGTTAAATCTTTCACAAGATCCTAAAGATATGGATTTATCTTTAAAAGCTATGCTAGGTTTATTTGTACTTATGTGTATAGGTTTGTTTGTCTCATTTTACGCTTTTGTGGCTGATTCAAATTTAGCAAGTGGCTATCAAATTCTTTTTGCCTTAGTAGGAACTTTAGTGGCTATTTTTATAGGCTTTTTTGTAGCTTCTGCTTGTGGATATATGGCAGGTTTAGTGGGTTCATCATCTTCTCCTATTTCGGGTATAGGGCTTATTGGGATTATGATTTCTTCTTTGATTATTTTACTTTTGGGTTATCAAGTAGATTTATTTAGTGATCCTTTGATGTCTAAATTTGCTATTGCTTTTGCTATATTTACTACTAGTGTTATTTTATCAACTGCTGCTATTTCTAACGATAATTTACAAGATTTAAAAACTGGCTATTTAGTGGGTGCAACTCCTTGGAAACAGCAAGTTTCTTTGATTATAGGTTGTGTGTTTGGAGCTTTGGCTATCGCTCCTGTGTTAAATTTATTATATCAAGCTTATGGTTTTGTGGGTGCAATGCCAAGAGAAGGAATGGATGAGGCAAATGCACTTGCTGCACCACAAGCAAATTTGATGAGTACTATAGCACAAGGCATTTTTAACGCTAATATCGATTGGAGTTATATTATAGCAGGTGTTTTTGTGGGCGTTGGTATAATCATCATTGATCGTTTATTAAGAAAGAAAAATATGTCTTTGCCACCTTTAGCTGTGGGTATAGGTATATATTTACCACCTGCTGTTAATATGCCTTTGTTTATAGGTGGATTATTAGCGTATTTAATCAAAAAGCGTTTAGAGCAAAGATATGCTAAAAATGCACATAAAAAAGAACTCATTCAAGAGCATGAGCAAAAAGGAACCTTATTTGCCTCTGGTTTGATAGTAGGTGAGAGTTTATTTGGAGTGCTAATAGCTGGTTTAACTGTGCTTTCTATTAGTAGAGGTGGGGCTGAAGATCCACTTGCTATTGCAACTTCATTTAAAGACGATGGGATTATAGGTTTTATAGTTTTTGTAGCGATTATGCTAATTTTTGCAAGAAGAGTACTTAAAAAATGAATTTAGATTATTATTATGCTTTGATTTTAGGGATTATCGAAGGTTTGACAGAATTCTTACCTGTTTCATCTACAGGGCATATGATCTTGGGTGCTGAAATTTTGGGTTTAAATATAGATGATTTCTGGAGAAGTTTTTTCATCATTATTCAGCTTGGTTCTATACTAGCGGTGATTTTTATTTTCAAAGATAAACTAACTCAAAAACTTGATATTTGGTTAAAACTTGCTGTGGGCTTTTTGCCTGCAGGTGGAGTGGGTTTTATAGCATATAAGTTTTTAAAAGAGATATTTAATGGCTATACCGTGGCTACTATGTTAATCATTGGTGGGATTGTTTTTATCATCATAGAGCTTAAACATAGAAAAAAAGACTATACAATCCACTCTTTAGATGAGGTAAGTTATAAACAAGCTTTTTTGATAGGTTTAACCCAAGCTCTTGCTATCATACCAGGTACTTCAAGAAGTGGAGCAAGTATTATAGGTGGCTTATTGCTTGGGCTTGATCGTAAAGTGGCTTCTGAATTTTCATTTTTACTTGCAATTCCTACCATGATTATTGCAACAGCTTATAGCATTTATAAAGAACCACAGGTTTTAAGTAATATGAATAATTTCATTCCTTTAGCTATAGGTTTTGTAACAGCTTTTATAGTGGCTTTTGTGGTAATTAAAATATTTTTAAAATTAATTAGCAAGATAAACTTTATACCTTTTGGAATTTATAGGATAGTTTTGGGTTTTGTATTTTTATACCTTTTTATGAGTGGTGCTTTAGATATATCAAGAACGGGTGTTTGAAATATAAAAATATCCTTTATTTAAAAAAAGTTTAAGTTTTTCATAGCTAAAATTAGTCTTATATTTTAATTTAAGCTCACAAGGTTAGTGAGTGTTAAGGGTAGAAATGACAAAAGATATAATTGCATATGCAAATAATGAAACTTTGGTAGATACTCAAAGTTTTAACAATGATACAAATTTAACTCCGATTTATTTTGATAATTCTAAAGAAAGTTTAGAAGTTATCCGTCACTCTTGTGCGCATTTAATGGCTCAAGCGATTAAAAGTTTATATCCAGAGGCTAAATTTTTCGTAGGACCTGTGATAGAAGATGGGTTTTATTATGATTTTAGAGTTGATAGCAAGATTTCAGAAGAAGACTTAAGTAAAATCGAAAAGAAAATGAAAGAACTAGCAGAAGCAAAGCTAGACATCATAAAATACGAACTTTCAAAGACCGAGGTTAAAGAAAAATTTGCTAATGATGATTTAAAACAAGAAGTTTTACTAAGAATTCCTGATGGAAAAGTAAGTATTTATAAGCAAGGCGAATTTGAAGATTTATGCCGTGGACCTCATGTGCCAAATACTAGATATTTAAGATTTTTCAAGCTTACTCGTGTAGCGGGAGCGTATTTGGGTGGCGATGAAAAAAGAGAAATGCTCACAAGAATTTATGGTACTGCTTTTGCAGATAAAGAAAGTTTAAATGAATACTTAAAAATCATTGAAGAAGCTAAAAAAAGAGATCATAGAAAACTTGGTAATGAAATGAAGCTTTTTGCCTTTGATGATGAAATAGGCGGTGGGCTTCCTATATGGCTTAGTAATGGTGCAAAATTAAGAAGTAAATTAGAGCATTTGCTATATAAAGCACATAGATTAAGAGGCTATGAGCCTGTGCGTGGGCCTGAACTTTTAAAAGCTGATGCGTGGAAAATTAGTGGGCATTATGCAAACTATAAAGAAAATATGTATTTTACGCAAATTGATGAGCAAGAATATGGCATTAAGCCGATGAATTGTGTAGGACATATTAAAATTTATCAAAGTGATGTTAGAAGTTATCGCGATTTACCTTTGAAATTTTTTGAATACGGTGTGGTGCACCGCCATGAAAAAAGTGGAGTTTTACACGGGCTTTTTAGGGTAAGAGAATTCACTCAAGATGATGCGCATATTTTTTGTATGCCAAGTCAGATAAAAGAACAAGTTTTAGAAATTCTAAGCTTTGTTGATACTTTGATGAAGGCTTTTGAATTTGATTATGAAATGGAAATTTCAACACGCCCAGCAAAAGCAATAGGCGATGATGAAATTTGGGACATAGCTACAAAGGCTTTAAAAGAAGCTTTAGATGAACAAGGTTTAAAATATGGCATTGATGAGGGTGGTGGAGCTTTCTATGGTCCAAAAATCGATATTAAAATTACCGATGCGCTAAAAAGAAAATGGCAGTGTGGAACTATACAAGTAGATTTTAACTTACCAAGCCGTTTTAAACTCGAATACACAGATGCAGATAATGAGAAAAAACAACCTGTAATGCTTCACCGTGCTATTTTGGGTTCTTTTGAAAGATTTATAGGAATTTTAGTAGAGCATTGTGCGGGTGAGTTGCCATTTTTTATAGCACCAACTCAAGTAGCTATAGTGCCTATTTCACAAAATCATCATGATTATGCAAAAGAAATAGCAAGAAAACTTTTAGAACTTGGCATTGATAGTGAAGTGTATAATAAAAATGAAAGCTTAAATAAAAAAATCCGCACCGCTGAAAAAGCACATGTGCCTATGATACTTGTTTTAGGTGATGAAGAAGTAGCAAACAAAAGTGTGGCTTTAAGAGATAGAAGAGCAAAAGAACAAAAAACAATGACTTTAGATGAATTTATAACCCTAACAAAGGAGAAATTAAGTGAGGTACGCTTTTGAGTAAAGAAAAAGAAGTATTGCTAAATGAAGAAATTCAAGCAGATGAGATCAGATGTATAGGTGATGATGGCAAGGTTTATGGCATTATTAGTAGTGATGAAGCGCTAGATATAGCAAATAGACTAGGGCTTGATTTGGTGATGATAGCCCCCGAAGCCAAACCACCTGTATGTAAGATAATGGATTATGGAAAATTCCGTTATCAACAAGAAAAGAAACAAAAAGAAGCAAAGAAAAAACAAAAAGTTATTGATATAAAAGAAATCAAACTTTCTGTGAAAATCGCTCAAAATGACATTAATTATAAGGTCAAACATGCAAGTGAGTTTTTAGAGCAAGGCAAGCATGTTAAATTTAGAGTGTTTTTAAAAGGTCGTGAGATGGGCTCTCCTGAAGCAGGGGTGGCGTTGCTTGAAAAAATTTGGCAAATGGTTGAAGATATAGCAGATAGAGACAAAGAGCCTTTACTCGAAGGACGCTATGTAAATATGCTAGTAACTCCTAAAAAGAAAAAATAATCACAAGCCTTTCTAAGGCTTGTATTTTAAACTTATGCTAGAAGAAAATCCACAATTTTTAAAAGAACAAATCATAACTTATCTTGGCAATAAAAGATCCTTGCTTGAGTTTTTAAATCAAGGCTTTAAATTCGCACAAAATGAGCTTAAAAAAGACAAATTTAGTTTTTGTGATGTATTCAGTGGCTCTGGGGTAGTTTCACGTTTTGTGAGGCCTTATGCGAGTTTTATTATGGCAAATGATTTGGAAGATTATTCTAAAATCATCAATGAGTGTTATTTAAGCAATCAAAATGCACAATTTTTACAAGAATTACAAAAATATTACGCTTTTTTAACTTCTGATTTAAAACTCAAAAAAGGCTTTATAAGCAAGCTTTATGCACCAAATGATGATGAGTATATCCAAAAGAATGAAAGAGTTTTTTACACGCTTAAAAATGCGATGTATTTAGACTCTATGCGAGAAAAAATTTCAAGCCTGCCAAGTAATATACAAAAATACTTCATCGCACCACTTATTTATGAAGCAAGTGTGCATGCAAACACAAGTGGGGTTTTTAAAGGTTTTTATAAAGATAAAAATGGCATTGGTAAATTTGGAGGAAATGGGGCAAATGCGCTTAGTCGTATAAAAGGCGATATAGCTTTAAAAATGCCTATTTTTTCAAATTTTACTTGTGAATATGAGGTTTTTCAAAAAGATGCAAATATTTTAGTTAAAGAGCTTGATAGCTTTGATGTGGCGTATTTAGATCCACCTTATAATCAGCATCCTTATGGATCAAATTATTTTATGTTAAATTTAATCGCTAATTATAAAAAGCCAAAGGAAATTTCAAAGGTTTCTGGCATACCAAAAGACTGGAACCGCAGTGCTTTTAACAAAGAAAAAAAAGCCGAAGATGCTTTGTTTGATTTGATAAATGATTTAAAAGCCAAGATTGTATTGCTTTCTTATAATTGTGAGGGTTTTGTAAAAAAAGAAAATTTCACAAAAAGACTTCAAAGTCTTGGAGAATGCTTTGTGCTTGAGCAAAAATATAATGCCTTTAGAGCTAGTAGAAACCTTTCTAAGCGCTCTATGCATATACAAGAACAACTTTATGTATTAAAAAAGAAGAATTAGAATTTAATTTTTCTAAAGCATAGTTGTAGTAAAATGATAGCTTTCTTTTATGAAAAAATTGATCCAAAGGATACACATGCCAAAAATGAAAAGCGTTAAAAGTGCTGTTAAACGCTTCAAAGTAGGTAAAAATAAAATCAAAAGAGGCGCTGCTTATAGAAGCCACATTTTGACTAAAAAACCTGCTAAAAGAATGCGCGATCTTCGCACTTCTAAGTATGTTCACTCAACCAATGTTAAAGCGGTTGAAAAAATGTTAGGAATTTAAGCTCGCTTAAATTTAGTTTTTGACGAAAGTCATTCAAACTCCCCTTATTTTAAAGGGCAAGATTCGTTTAACGAACGCCAATTTGTGAAAGGATAAATATGGCAAGAGTAAAAACAGGTGTTGTAAGACGCCGCAGACATAAAAAAGTTTTAAAACTTGCGCGTGGTTTTTATAGTGGTCGCCGCAAACACTTTAGAAAAGCTAAAGAACAATTAGAAAGAAGTTTGGTTTATGCGTATCGTGATAGACGCCGCAAAAAACGTGATTTCCGTCGTCTTTGGATAGTACGTATCAATGCAGCTTGCAGACTAAATGATATTAGTTATTCAAGATTTATAAATGGTCTTAAAAAAGCAGGCATTGAGCTTGATAGAAAAATCTTAGCTGATTTAGCGATGAATGACGCAGCTGCTTTTGCTAAAATAGCAGATGCTGCTAAAAAAGCACTTTAATCTTACTGCAAGGCTTTTTATAAGCCTTGTTTTTCTCTTTACTCTCTTTTTAAATCCTCTTTTTGCAAAAGATATTTTACTTTTTAAAGTTTATGATGAAAAAGCATTTAAAGATATAAATTTAAGCCATTATCTCATGAGCGAAAAACTCGATGGCGTAAGAGGACTTTGGAGTGGTAAGTCTATGCAAACAAGAGCAGGAAATGCTATAAAACTTCCTTTATTTTTCACAAAAAACTTTCCTAAATTTGAGTTAGATGGAGAACTTTGGATAAAAAGAGCTTCTTTTGAAGAAATTTCATCTTTAATACGCCAAGAAAATCCTGATGAAAAACTTTGGCAAAAAGTAAGTTATAATGTCTTTGATGTGCCAAATGCTTGCGAGGAATTTAAACTTGATCCTTGTACTTTAGAAGCAAGATTAGAAGTTTTAAAAAAGTATTTAGCTAAAAATCCAAATGATTTTATAAAAATCATCCCACAAATTCGCATTAAAGATAAAAATCATTTAAAGCAATTTTACCAAGATATCATTTCGCATAAAGGCGAGGGCGTGATCATAAGATTAAACAACGCACCTTATGAAAAGAAAAGATCAAGCAATGCTTTTAAACTAAAACCTTTTGATGATACAGAATGCGTTGTAAAAAAGCATTTTGAAGGCAAAGGAAAATTTGAAGGTAAAATGGGATCTTTGCTTTGTGAAGCAGTGATTGAGAGTAAAAAAGTAAGTTTTAAAATAGGCTCAGGTTTTAAAGAAAGCGATCGCTTAAACCCTCCGCCAGTTGGTGCTATCATCACTTTTAAATATAATGGCTTAACCAAAAATGGTAAGCCAAAATTTGCTAGTTTTTTAAGAGTGCATGAAAATAGCGTTTTAAAGTAAAAGTAAATTTCAATTTTTCTTTGCAAAAACTCTAAAACAAAGATAAAGCACAAAAATCACACAAGCACTTGCTATAATACAAGCTCCACTTGCAAGATTATAATAAAAACTCACAAAAAGCCCTGTCACGCAAAAACTTATACTCAAAAGCGCAGAGATAATCATCATTTGCCCAAGCTTTTTAGAAAAGCTCTCGGCGATAAATGCAGGTATGCTAAGCAAAGCTATCACAAGTATAAGTCCTACTACTTTGATACTTATAACGATACAAAAAGCCATCATTGCGATTAAAAGATAATGAAAAAGATTGGTTTTAACCCCTCTTAAGCTTGCAAATTCTTTATCAAAGCTTAGAATTTCAAATTGACGATAAAAAAGCAATACTAAAATGATAAAAATCACATCAATCACTGCAAATAAAACTATATCTTGTGTAGGTACAGACAAAATACTACCAAACAAATACCCCATTAAATCACCATTATACCCAGGAGTTAAGTCTATGAGTATGATACCAACAGCCATTCCAAAAGCCCATATAACCCCGACTATATTGTCACTTCTAAAAGGATATTTTTGCACTAAAAATGCTACAAGCAAGGCTAAAAAAAGAGTAAATAAACTCGTGCTAACTAATACTGGCAAACCAAAATAAAATGCTATACCTATACCCCCAAAAGCCCCATGCGTAATACCTCCTGCCATAGAACTTAAGCGGTTGATCATGATCAAAGTCCCCATAATTCCACAAGCAATGCTAGTTAAAAATGCAGCCAAAAAAGCATTTTGTATAAAAGAGCTAGATAAAAGTTCAAGCATGGTTTTTTCCTTCACAGCAACACTGCTCCAAGCTAAGCTCCACATCACAAAAATGCGTGTGATTTTGGCTTAAATGCGCTAGTAAATGTGCCTTTTTTTCAGGGGTGTTTTCATGTAAGAATAATTCTTTGTTTAAATATGCGATTTTATTTGCATAAGCTAAGCTTACATTTAAATCATGGCATATTACTATCACACCAACCCCACTTTCGTGTAATTTTTTCAAAAGCTCAAAAATCTGCACCGAGCCTTTGGTATCTATGCTTGCAGTGGGTTCATCAAGGATTAAAAGTTTGCATTCGCTTGCTAGGGCTCTTGCTATATAAACTCTTTGTCTTTGACCTCCGCTTAGTTCGTTGATTTTTTTATCCCAAAAATTTCTCATACCTACTTTTTCTAAAGCTAGCAAGGCTTGTTCTTGATCTTTTTTGGTATAAAAACCAAAGAATTTTTTATCCACCCTTCCCATCATCACCACTTCTAGCACGCGCACTGGAAAGTTTGGATTAGCTAAAGTATTTTGTGGGACATAACCTATATCTTTTAAGCTCAATCCCTCAAAGTTTATGTTTTTATGACTATTTAGCAAGCCTAGTATGAGTTTTAAAAGTGTAGATTTACCCCCACCATTTGGTCCTACTATGGCTAAAAAGTCTTTGCTTTCATAGTTTAGGTTGATATTTTTTAAAACCTCATCTTGATTATATGAAAAGTTTAAATTTTTAATATTGATTTTTATCATTGTAAAACGCTTGCTATATTTTTTGCATCTTTTAAAAGTTCATTTTTATAATCACTTGGCAAATGATCAAGTTCTATGATTTTAAGATTATAATTACTCGCCATAGCTTTAATGGTATTGTTATTAGCTCCTTTTGGTACAAAAATGGCTTTTATTTGCTCTTTTTGTATGAGTTTTGCAAGCTTGGCCAAGTCTTTTGGCTTAGGTTCTTTGCCTTCTATTTCTACAGGAATTTGGCTTAGATGATATCTTTTTGCAAAATACCCCCAAGATGGATGATAGACTAGAAAATGCTTGTTTTTTACATTTTTAAATAAAGCTTGTATTTGTAAATTTAATGTATCCATTTCTTTTAAGAAATTTTCTAAATTTTGCTCATAAAATGCTTTATTTTGTGGGTATTGTTCTATAAGTGCTAAGGTGATATTTTTAGCATGAGTTTTTGCTAAAAGTGGATCAAGCCATGTGTGAGGGTCATCTCCATGATGATGGTGTCCTTTATGTGCATGCTCTTGCAAAGGTATAAAATCAATGCCATTTTGAGTAGAGATGATTTTGGTATTTTTGAGATTATCTTTAAGTTTTAAAATCCAAATTTTTTCAAATTCTAAATTGGCTGTAAAGTAAATATCGCTTTTTTCAAGTTTTAAAATACCACTTGGTTTAAATTCGAAAGTATGCTCATTTGCATTAGGTGGTATGACTATATTAATATCCAAAGTATCTTTGGCAATTTGCTTTACAAAGTAAGCTTGTGGGGCTATACTAACACTTACCAAATCTTTGGCATATATACTTAAAAATGAAATCAAACACAAAAACAATACACGCATAATTTTCCTTTCTAAAAACAAAAAAATATTATACTATATTAGAAAAAATAAGGAGTGAAGATGAATTTATGGAATAAAAAAGCAAAAAGCTATGCAAGGTATAATCCTAGTTTAAACGAAATTCAAAAAGCTACTTTTGCAAAACTTGGATCTTTACAAGATAAAAGCGTGGTAGATATAGGCTGTGGGAGCGGTGTTTGGACTTTGCATTTAGCACAAAAAGCAAAAAGTGTTTTAGGTATAGACAGCTCTAGTGCTATGCTTGAAATTTTACAAGAAGATGCAAAAACTCATGCCATATCAAATATAAAAACTTTAAATTTAGACTTTGAAAACTTTTATAAAAACAATAACACAAATTTTGATTTAGCCTTTTTAAGTATGTCTCCTGCTTTGCAAAATGAAAAAGACTATAAAGCTTTTTTAAACTTAGCTTCTAAAAAGGTGTATTTAGGCTGGGCAAGTAGGCGTAAAAGTAGCTTTTTAGATCCTATATTTGAGCGTTTTAACACGCATTTTAAAGGTTTTTATGAAAGCGACTTACAAAGTTTTTTAAATGCGCAAAATATCCCTTACGAGGTTGAAATTTTTAACGAAACTAGAGTGGTAAAAAGAGATAAAGAAAGTGCGATAGAAAATGCTTTGTGGCATTTGAGTATGAATGGTGTTAATGCAAACAAACAAGAGTTAGAAAGCTTTGTAAAAGATGAGGTAGAAGAGCTTATAGAAGCTAAGATAAAACTTCTGATTATTAATTAAATTTCAAGACTAAATAACCTTGAAATTTAAAGTTTTTCCTGCCATAAATGGCACTACATCGCCGTATTTTTGCGCTACTTGCCATTCTTGTTTTTCTAAAGTGATGATTTTATCTTTTTCAAATTTAAGATTATGAATTTTACAAGCATTATCTGAAATAAATTTTTGTAAATTTGCTTCATTTGAGTGTTTTTCAAAAAGTTCAACCAATACAGGTAAAATCACTGGCGCACTAAATACTCCAGCTGCGCACCCACAGCATTCTTTAGTGTGTAATGGATGAGGTGCGCTATCGCTTCCAAACATAGCCTTTTCATAACCACTAAAAGCAAGCTCACATAAAGCGTCTTTGTCTTCATAGCGTTTTGCAATAGGTTTGCAAAATAAATGTGGATCCATCTTACCACCCACTACATCATCAAGCGTTATTATCAAATGGTGTAAAGTGATAGTTGCGTATAAATTTTCATAATCTTTTAACAAATCACACAAAACCTTAGTGGTGATATGCTCCATTACAATTTTTAATTTTGGAAAGTTTTTAGCTAATTTTTCATAGATTTTAGCAAAATTTGCTTCTCTATCCATTACAAAATCATTTGTTTCTCCATGCACTAGCAAAGGCAGTCCAAGCTCACTCATAGCATTTAGTGTAGGTTTTAACTTTTCTATATCAAAGCTTGAAATTCCATTATCTGAGTTGGTAGTGATACCTGCAGGATAAAGCTTGATAGCAAAAAGCTCATCTTTAGCTTTTTCTAAAAATTTCTCATCATAGTCTTTAAAAAATAAAGTCATCAAAGGCGTAAAATCTTCATTTTTACACGCTTTTAAAATGCGTTCTTTATAAGATTTTAATGCATTTGTTTCGGTAAGCGGGGTGATTAAATTTGGCATGATAACCCCTGCTTTAAAGTCTTTTGCGCTAAATGGAGCTACAAGTTCAAGCATGCTTTCATCGCGTAAATGTAAATGCATATCCAAAGGGTTTTTAAGTGTCATTTTATCTCCTATTTGAGTTTATATAAGCCGTTTTTGAGCTTTTCAAGCAAAGCTTTTTCTTCTAAAAATTTAAAAGTAGAAATGATGGTAGGTTTGCTGATGTTTAGTTGTTTAGAAAGCTCTTCTATGCTTGCAAAGACAAAACCATCATCATCAGCATGAAGGGCTAAAAATTCTAAAATTTCAAAGCGTTTTTTACCAAATATTTTTGCACATAGTATTTTTACTTTATCATCCATTCTCTAACCAAATCAAAAAGAATAAAACTCCAGGTAATTATAGCTAAAACCACGCTAAAAAACACACCAGCGCTCGCACAATCTTTTGCTTTTTTAGCTAAGTTGTGAAATTCGCTCGTACAAAGATCCACGCAAGCTTCTATAGCAGAATTTAGCGCTTCTATGATTAAAATTAGTACCAAAACAAATACAAGCACAAAATGCTCTAAAAAACTCACAGGCAAAAATAAGCTTGCAAAAATCAAAGGTAAAATAATGGCAAATTCTATCCTAAAAGCCATTTCATCTTGGAGTAAAAATTTAATTCCGCTAAAGGCATAGCTTGCATTTTTAAATAAAGAATATTTTGGCTTCATTAAGGATTTTCCTTTAAATTTTTGCTAAATATATCATAATTTGCCTCATATTCTTTGCTATTTACACCAAAATACCCTAGCAAACTTGAAAAAAGATTATCTTGAGAAAGTTTATAGTCTTTTTTGCTTTGTAAATCTTGGCTTAATTTCCTATCTTTACTCCAAAATATCATCGGTATATGCTTTTGATCTTTTGGTGCTATTAAATAAGGCATACCATGAAGATAAATTCCATTTTCACCCAAACTCTCCCCATGATCTGATAAATAAAGCAAAGAAGCTTCTTTGGTAGGATTTTGCTTAAGCATATCTATAAGGCTTTTTATAATAAAGTCTGTATAAAGTAAAGTATTATCATAGGTGTTGATGATTTGTTCGTGTGAGCAGGTATTTAGCTCGTTTGTATCACATGTTGGCATAAATTTTTTAAATGCATTTGGATAGCGTTTATAATAAGTTGGCCCATGTGAGCCTTGTAAATGTACAACGATGATTTTATTTGAATTTATATTTTCAAGTTCTTGCTTTACAAGTTCAAGTAAGCTCTCATCATAATCTTTTGCAATGAGTTTGTGTTTTATACGATCGCAATTTCCTTTACAGCCCCCTGAGTTATTACCAAACCAAACACTTTGTACTCCAACCTTTTGCAAGATATCTAAAACATTTTCTTCGTATAATCCATCTTCAAAATTTACTCTTTTGTGTCTTGAAAACATACAAGGTAAACTTCTTGCAGTAGCCGTTCCACATGAGCTTACATCGCTAAAATATACTAAATTTGGTTCATTTTTGGTATAAAAATTAGTATCATTTGTGCTGTATCCACCTAAAGAATAATTACTCGCTCTAGCAGTTTCACCTATGACTAAAATCATAAGCTTAGTTGTATTGGTATCTTTTAAACTTGCATCATTTGAAATGATAGTTAGTTCTTTTTTACCTGCTAGTTTTTTCTTTGTAAATTCTATGCTTGAGTATATTGGATAAAAAGGTAGATTGTACATTCTAACGATATTGTGTGATCTTAAAAAAGGCAAAAGTGTTTTTGAACTAAGAGCTACTAAAGCAAAGCAAAATACCAAAGAAGTCAAAAATAATACACTTTTTTTGAAAAAATATCTTTGATAATCAATCTTAGTAAAAATCACAAGCAAACTAGGAAAAATCACAAAGACTAAAATATACAAAGCAAAGGAAAAATTAAAATAAGAAAAAAATTCCCTATTGTCTGTTTCAACGACATTTTGTATCATATGATCATCGATTAAAACCCCATAATTGCTAACAAAATAACTACAAATAGCACAAGTACTAAGTAAAAATATGCTTAAAATTTTGGTGATATAGGGAAAATATACCAAAGATAAAACGCCCAAAACCAAGAAAAAATAAATTCCAAAAAACACACTAAAAAGCATAGTGTTTTGATCTATCTTTTCATATACAAACTCAAACAACGGGAAATTAAACGCCATGATAAAAATCGTATTAAGCAGGGTAAATTTTGTCCATGAAAGTTTTAGGTGCATTTTTTTCCTTTGGAATAAAATAAAAACTTAGTCTATTTGAATAAAATTAATAAATCACATATAAAATAGCAACAAAAGAAGATTGGTAAAGGTATTTTATGAAATTATTATCATGGAATGTAAATGGCCTAAGGGCAATTTGTGATAAAAACGCACTTGATTGGATTGAAAAAGAAGAAATCGATTTTATAGGTTTTCAAGAAATCAAAGCACACGAGGATAAATTTCCAAAAAGAATTTATGAGTATCCTTTTAAACATATGTATTCAAATAGTGCTAAAAGAGCAGGGTATTCAGGTGTAATGAGTTTGTGTAATTTTGATAGTGAAGTCAAAAAATGTGAATTTTTTGATGATGATGAGGGTAGGGTTTTAGAACATAGTTTCAAAAATGTAGTTTTGTTTAATATTTACTTTCCAAATGGTCAAAAAGATGAAGAGCGTTTAAACTTTAAAATGAAATTTTATAATGATTTTTTAGTGTATTTAGATAAGCTTTTAAAAGAAGGTAAAGAAATCATAATATGTGGAGATGTAAATACTGCTCACCGTGAGATAGATTTAACTCATCCAAAAGCTAATGAAAAAACTTCAGGCTTTTTACCGATTGAGCGTGCTTGGATAGATGATTTATTAAAATTAGGCTTTATAGATACTTTTAGGCATATAAATGGTGATATTAAAGAAAAGTATTCGTGGTGGAGTTATAGAATGAAAGCAAGAGAAAGAAATGTAGGCTGGAGGATTGATTATTTTTTCATTTCTAATGGCTTAAAGGATAAGCTTAAAAATTCCTTTATAAGAGATGATATTTTTGGTTCAGACCATGCTCCTGTAGGGATAGAAATAGATATTTAAGGCATTTTTTGATGTCTTAAATAATTATTAAGTAAAAATTGCTATAATTTTGTCTTCAAACTGCAAATTGGCCCATTCGTCTAGCGGTTAGGACATCGCCCTTTCACGGCGGTAACACGAGTTCGAGTCTCGTATGGGTCACCACTCTATATTTTTCTCCACAGTATTATTTTTTTCATTTTTTATCAAAATTCATCTATTTATTTATAATTATTTATTATTTTGTAAATATATATTTATATTAAGTTAATTTTAAATTAATAATTATTAATATTCTAAACCTTTTGTTTAATTTCATTAAATTTATATTGACTTCACACTTGTTTTTTAAAATATACAAAAAGGAGGGGCAAAATGTATAAAGTTAAAAACAAAAACGAGTTGATGAATTTGGTGCACAATGAAAGAATTTCTCTAAGAGATATTGATGTTTCTTTGATAGAAGATTTTTCATTCGTTTTTTATTGTTCTACTAGAAAAGATTTTTTGGGTATTGAGCGTTGGGATGTATCTAAGGCCAAAGATATGTCTTATATGTTTTATTGTTGTGAAAGTTTTAATGCAGACTTATCACGCTGGGATGTTTCAAATGTCAAAAATATGGCAAGTATGTTTTTTAACTGCAAAAATTTCAACAAAGACTTATCAAAGTGGAATACACAAAATTTAAAAGATATGTCTTATATGTTTTTTAATTGTGTTAAATTTAATCATTCTTTATTGCACTGGAAAACCTCTAATGTAATCAGAATGGCACATTGTTTTGAAAACTGCCATGCGTATGAGCATAATGTGGCAAGCTGGGATGTACAAAATGTAATTACCATGGCCTATCTTTTCCATAATTGTAAAAATTTTCACCACGAGCTAGATGAGTGGAATATCCAAAGAGATTGTAATACTGATAAAATGTTTGGAAATCGTGGTATTGATAAACTTTATGCTGTAAAAGGTGTGGAGTTAAAATAATCAAATTCACACATTTTTTGTGTGAATTTTTCTTTTATTTCTTTAAGTTTTTCATCAAGTTTTTGTACTAAACTTATCTTTTAAAAGTGCTATTTTATAGTGCTTAGAGATTATTTTTTAGGAAAATTTCCATGAGAATAAAATTTATTATAAAAAGAGATAAAAGCCAAGTTGCATTTGATATTTTTAAAATCAAAAATGCTATTTTCAAAGCCAATATAAATTCCACAGATGAAAAATTAAATAATGATTTTTTAGATAAACTTTGCGATGAGGTTGTAGCTTTACTGGATGAAAAACACATACAAGTAGAACAAATTCAAGATAAAGTTGAAGAAGTTTTAATCAAAAATGCCTTAGTCAATACCGCAAAATCTTATATTTTATATCGCCAAAAAAGAGCACAAATTCGCAATGGTAGCTATGATTTGCTAAGTTTATATGATGATTTAACTTTTAAAGATTCTAAAGAAGCTGACTTAAAAAGAGAAAATGCAAATATTAATTCAGATAGCGCTATGGGTATGATGTTAAAATATGGCTCAGAAGGTGCAAAATACTATGTAGATGAGTGTATTTTGCCAAAACATATCGCAAATGCACACAAAAACGGCGATATACACATACACGATAAAGACTTTTATATGCTAACACAAACTTGCTGTCAAATAGACTTATTAAAGCTTTTTGAAAATGGCTTTAGCACAGGACATGGAAGCTTGCGTGAGCCAAATGATATCAGATCTTACGCTTCTTTAGCTTGCATTGCCTTGCAGGCTAATCAAAATGAAATGCATGGAGGCCAGTCTATACCCAATTTTGATTTTGCTATGGCAAAAGGTGTGGCAAAGACTTTTCAAAAAGAGTATAAAAAGTTCCTAATTGCTTTTTTTGAAATAAAACTAGAACAAAGTTTAGATGAGCAATGCTTTAAAAATGCTAATTTTCAAGCTTTTAGCGAAAAAGAATGCTTCAAAGAGCTTTTAAGGCTTGATTTAAATAGTGATGAGAATTTTTTAAAACAAGCAAATGCTTATGCTTATAAAAGAGCATTAAAGCAAACCCAAGATGCGACTTTTCAAGCTATGGAGGCTTTAGTGCATAATCTTAATACTATGAACTCAAGAGCAGGAGCCCAAGTACCTTTTAGCACGCTAAATTATGGTACCGATACATCTTTTGAAGGGCAAATGGCAATAGAAAATTTACTAAAAGCCACGATGAAAGGCTTAGGAAATGGCGAAACACCAATTTTCCCTGTGCAAATTTTTAAAGTAAAAGAAGGAATTAATTATAATGAAAAAGACCCAAACTACAAGCTTTTTAAACTTGCTATAGAATGTGCTTCTAAAAGACTTTTTCCAAATTTTAGCTTTTTAGATGCAAGTTTTAACGCAAAATACTATAAAAAGGGCGATTATAATAGTGAAGTAGCTTATATGGGTTGTAGAACTAGGGTTATGGCAAATGTTTATGATGAGAGCAAAGAAATCACAAGTGGCAGGGGAAATTTAAGCTTTACCAGTATAAATCTTGTGCGTTTAGCCATAGAAGCCAAAGGAAATTTAGAGCTTTTTTATTCACTTTTAAAAGAAAAATTAGAACTTGTGTATGAGCAATTACTTCATAGATATAAAATTCAAAGTCTAAAAAAGGTTAAAAATTTCCCATTTTTAATGGGCGAGGGAATTTGGATAGATTCAGATACTTTAAAAGAAAATGATAGCGTAGAAAAAGTTATCGCACATGGGACTTTGGCTATAGGTTATATAGGACTTTGTGAGAGTTTAATAGCTTTGATAGGTTCTCATCATGGACAAAGCCAAGAAGCAAGGGAGCTTGGCTTACAAATCGTGCGTTTTATGCGTGAATTTGTCGATGAAAAAGCACTCAAAGATAAGCTTAATTTTTCACTCATAGCTACCCCGGCTGAAGGCTTAAGTGGAAGATTTTTAAAACTAGATCAAAAAAAATACGGCATTTTAAAAGGCATAACCGATAAAGATTTTTATACCAATTCTTTTCATGTTCCTGTAGATTTTCCTATTAGCATATATGAAAAAATTCAAATAGAAGCCCCATATCATGAGCTAAATAATGGCGGGCATATTACTTATGTAGAATTAAATGGCGATGTGAGTAAGAATTTAGAAAGTTTTGAACGCATTATAAAATGTATGAAAGAAAGCAATATAGGCTATGGCTCGATTAATTTCCCGCTAGATAGGGATCCAGTGTGTGGTTATAGTGGTGTGATAGATGAGTTTTGTCCAAAGTGCCATAGAAAAGAAGATGATATTAAATTTGAACGCATAAGAAGAATCACAGGCTATTTAGTAGGAACGCTTGATCGTTTTAATGACGCTAAAAAAGCTGAAGTTCATGCAAGAATTAAACACGATTTTTCTTAGATTAGCTGGTGTTATAAAAGAATCCATAGTCGATGGCTATGGTTTGCGTTATGTGATTTTTACTCAAGGTTGCCCTCATCATTGCAAAGGTTGTCATAACCCACAAACGCACGATTTTAACAAAGGATATTTGCAAGATTTAGCGAGTTTGTATAATGAGATTTGTAAAAATCCTTTGCTTCAAGGTGTTACTTTTAGTGGTGGAGAGCCTTTTATGCAAGCAAAAAATTTAAGCATTCTAGCAAAACACATTAAGGCTTTAGGGCTTGATCTTATTATATATACAGGCTTTACTTATGAAGAGTTGTTGCAAGAAAAATCAAAAAAAGAATTACTTATCTTAGCTGATATTTTGGTAGATGGGAAGTTTATTTTAGAGCAAAAAGACTTATCTTTAAAATTTAAAGGTAGTAAAAATCAACGCATTATCGATGTAGCAAAAAGCTTAGAGCAAGGCAAAGTAATACTTTTTGAAAAATAAAGACTCATTTAGTCTTTTTTAATTTAACTATGTTAGAATATCCATAAATTTAAAAAAGGAGAACAATATGTTTGAATTAAGAAAACTACCTTATGAAGCAGACGCTTTTGGAGACTTTTTAAGTGCAGAAACTTTTGCATTTCATCATGGCAAACACCACCAAACTTATGTAAATAACCTAAACAATCTTATCAAAGATACTGAATTTGCAGGAAAAGATTTAGTTTATATCATACAAAACTCAAATGGTGGAGTTTTTAACAACGCTGCTCAAGTGTATAATCATGACTTTTATTTTGATTGCATTAAGCCAAAAACATGCTGCGGCTGTGGCTGTTCTTTGAGTGATGAGTTTAAAGCAGCAGTTGAAAAAGACTTTGGCTCTATGGAAAATTTAAAAGAAGAATTTATCAAAGGAGCTACAGGGGTATTTGGTTCTGGTTGGTTTTGGTTAGTTTATAACACTCAAAATCAAAAATTAGAACTAGTAGCTACAAGCAATGCTGCTACACCTATCACTGAAGGTAAAGTTCCGCTTTTAGTAGTTGATGTATGGGAGCATGCTTACTATGTAGATCACCGCAATGCACGCCCTGCGTATTTAGAAAAATTCTACGCGCACATTAACTGGGAATTTGTAGCAAAAGCTTATGAATGGGCTATTAAAGAAGGTATGAACTCAGTAAGCTTCTATGCAAACGAACTTCACCCTGTAAAATAATCAAGTTTTTTTAAGAAAAACCCCGTAAAATAGACTAAATACAAAAATTAGGAGGTTTTATGGAGGTTTTTCTTTCTGTCGTGGCTACTTTATTTTGTGTATTTTTAGTAGCCTATTTTATTCTTAAAAAATACAATCCTATCTTTACTTTTTTTCTCTCGGGTATTATTATCTTAATCATCATTTCTTTAGCAACTGGTGAGTCTGTGCTAAAACAAAGTTTGGGAAATCCTGTTTTTGATGTCTTTGGTTTTGTAACTCAAACTTTTAAGACAAATTTAGCTGGTGTGGGGCTTATTATAATGTCTGTTGCAGGTTTTGCAGCTTATATGAAGCACATTAATGCTTCGGCAAAGTTAGCTTTTGTAGCAAATAAACCACTAGGCAAGATTAAAAATAAATACCTAGTTTTAAGTGGAACTTTTGTAGTGGGTATGGCTTTAAAAATAGTTATTTCAAGTTACACAGGATTGTTACTTTTGTTGCTTGCTTCGATTTATCCTGTTTTAATCGCCATAGGAATTCGTCCTATCACTGCTGTATCAGTTTTATCATTAATTGCACTTGATTATGGTCCTAAAGATGGCAATTCTATAAATTTAGCAGATATGGTAGGCATTGAAAATGTTGTTGCTATGTTTTTTGAATACCAAATTTATCCTGTTATAGCTTATGTTGTTGTGATAGCTTTGCTTATTCCGTTTTATTATAGTTATATGGATAAAAAAGACTTAGCAAAAGGCGTTGTGGATAATATCGAACACATGGAAATAAAAAACCCAAATTGTCCTTTATTTTATATTTTCTTACCTTGGCTTCCTATAGTGTTTTTATTTGGTGCTTATTTTGCAAATTTATATGGATATAAAGTGAAGCTAGATGTGGTGAGCGCCAATTTTTTAAGTATAAGTTTGGTTTTTATTTTAGAGTATGTTAGACATAAAGATGCAAAAAAACTTGCAGATGATTTGATGGTGATACTAAAAGCTATGGCAGAAATTTTTGTAAGTGTTGTTTGTATTATCATTGCAGCTTCTATTTTTGCAGAAGGTATTAAAGCGTTAAAAGGTATAGAACATTTAGCCTTAGCAGTTTCTTCTATGGGAGCTTCTGCTGTGTTGCTTACTATTATAGTTTTAAGCTTTATTGTGTATTTTGCAAGTGTGATTATGGGTAGTGGGATTGCTGCTTTTAATGCTTTTGGAAGACTTGCTCCAGATATTGCTCAAAAACTAGGGATTAATCCTATCTCACTAGCTTTGCCACTTGAGATTGCTTCTTGTTTGGGGCGTGCTGCCTCGCCAATATCGGGTGGAATTTTAGCCTTAGCAGGCTTTGCAAAATTAGATCCTATAGCCATTGTTAAAAGATCTACTCCTATGTTGCTTGTAGGAATGGCTTTAAATATCCTAATAGCTTGGTATTTTGCATAAATTTAGAGTGATGGCTTTTAAGCTATCACTCTAAAACAACCCCTTCATTTAATACAACTTCGCCTATTACATAAGCATCTGAGCTTTCTAAAACTTTTCCTACATTAGATGGATCTACCACCATAACTAAACCCACACCCATATTAAAGCTTCTATACATTTCAGCCTCTTCTACACTTTGGCCTATTTGGTAAAAAATTTCAGGAGTTTTTAGATGATGTTTTCTAATGATAGCACCTATTCCTCTTGGGAAAACTCTAGGTAAATTTTCCACCAATCCACCACCTGTTATATGAGCTAGTGCATTAATGAAAGGTTTTAATTTTAAAAAGTCTTTTACATAAATTCTTGTAGGTTCAAGTAAAATATCGATTAAATTTTTACCCTCTATTTTATCATCAAACTTAAGCTTTTGTGCTTCAAATAGTACTTTTCTAGCTAAAGAATATCCATTAGAATGAAGCCCGCTACTAGGTAGGGCTAGTAAAATATCTCCATTTTTTACAAAATTTCTTCTATCGATTTCATCTTTTTCGGCCATACCCACTGAAAAACCTGCTAAGTCAAAATCATTGCTATGATACATTCCAGGCATTTCAGCGGTTTCTCCGCCTATTAAGGCACAATTTGCTTTTTTACAACCATTAGCAATCCCTGCTACGACTTTTTTAGCTACTTCTACATCTAATTTTGCAGTTGCATAATAGTCTAAAAAAAACAAAGGTGTAGCAAAATTGCAAATTAAATCATTCACACACATTGCTACTAAGTCCTCACCTATGGTGTCAAATTTTTGACTATCAATAGCAAGGCGCAACTTCGTACCCACTCCATCAGTTGCTGCTAACATAACAGGATTTTTAAAACCACTTGGCATAGCAAAAGCACCCGAAAAAGAGCCTATGCCACCTAAAACATTTTCATTAAAAGTTTCTTTTACTAAAGGCTTGATTGCTTCTACAAAAGCATTGCCATTGTCTATACTTACGCCCGCATCTTCATAGCTTATATTCATTTATCTTCCTTTAAGAATTTAAAAGGTATTTTAACTAAAAATGTTTTAAGGCTAAATTATGCAAAATGCTTATTTTGTAACTTCAAGTATAGCAGGTGGAAAGTCAAGCTTTATAAAAATAGTTCAAAATTTGGGTTTTGATACTTTAAGCGCAGATGTGATAGCTCATGAGCTTTTAAATGAAAATGCAAATTCCATAGCTAAGCTTTTTGATAATGATGATTTAATCATAGCAGGAAAAATAGATAGAAAAAAACTCGGAACTATTGTATTTAATGACTTAAATGCTAAAAAAAAGCTAGAAGATTTTTTACATCCTAAAATCAAAGAAGTTATTTTACAAAAAGCTCAAATTTTAGATAAAAAAAACAAGGCTTTTTTTATAGAACTGCCTTTATTTTTTGAAAATAATCACTATCAAAATTTAGGAAAAAGTATATTAATTTATACGCCAAAAGAACTTCTACTTCAAAGACTAATACAAAGAGATAATTTAGATAAAAACGAAGCCTTAAAAAGAATTAATTTACAACTTGATATAGAAGAAAAACTAAAAAAAGCAGATTTTGTGATAAAAAATACCTCAAGTTATGAAAATTTTGAGAAAAATGTGCTAAATTTTTTAAAACACACTTTAAAGGTTGAAAAATGAAATTTTACAAGTACTGTGCTAGCGGGAATGATTTTGTGGTGTTTGCAGATAGTGAAAAAAAAGATCGTAGCGAATTAGCTAAAATTCTTTGTAATCGTTATGAAGGCATAGGCGCTGATGGGCTTATAGTAGTTGTGCCTCATGATAGATATGATTTTGAATGGGAATTTTATAATTGTGATGGGAGCAAGGCAAGTATGTGTGGTAATGGCTCACGCGCAGCAGCTCATTTTGCTCATCATTATTTGAAAAAATCTCAATATTTAAATTTCTTAACCGGTGCAGGACTTATAAAATCTTTTGTTGATGATGATATAGTTGAAATCAAACTTAGCGGGGTAAAGGATATTAAAGAAGCTTTCGAGTATAAAGGTAGAATTTGGCAAGGCTGTAATACTGGTGTTCCGCATATAGTAACCTTTGTTGATGATTTAAACGAATTTGATGTAAATTTATGCAAAGAAGTGCGTAAAAGATACAATGCAAATGTTAACTTTGCTAAAGTAGAAGATGATGAATTTATAAGAGTTAGAACTTATGAACGCGGGGTAGAAGATGAGACTTTAGCTTGTGGTACGGGTATGGGGGCTTGTTTTTATCTAGCGTATTTAAATCAAGAGGTAAAAGATGATATTTTGGTAAAGCCAAAAAGTAATGAAAGTTTGTATTTTAGATTAGAAGAAGATCAAATATTTTTTAGAGGAAAGGTAAAGTGCTGTTTTGAAGCTGATTATAATTTTGCTTAGTAGTGTTTTATTTTTAAAAGCTGAATTTATAGCAGGTTTTGATGAGCAATATTATGCTTTAAGTATAAAAGAAAAGCGTGAGGTTTTTATCAAAAAAATCAATGCTTTATTGGATATTTCTTTTAAAGAGATAGAAAAGGAAAAAGAATTTATAGAATTTTTCTTTAAAGAAGCTATAAAGAATAATTTTAGAAAGCTAAATACTAATTCTGTGCAAAAACTATGGTCTTTGAAGGAAAAATACCGTGTTAAAAATTTATATGATCACAAAGAATACCAAATGCGTGTCCAAAAGGTTCCAAAGTCTTTAGCTATAGCTCAAGCTATTATTGAAAGTGCAACTGGTACAAGTCGTTTTGCTAAAGAGGCAAATAATTTATTTGGAGAATGGACTTGGGGTGAAAAAGGTTTAGTGCCAAAGGAAAGAGGCGAGGGTAAAACTCACAAAATTCGTATATTTGATAGCTTGCAAGAAAGTGTGGATTCGTACTTGCTTAATTTAAATCGCCACGATGCTTATAAGGAATTTAGAGCTTGGCGGTGGGATGCTATAAATCAAAATGAAAAACTTGATGGTAAAGAAGCGGCAAGTCATTTAGAAAAATATTCAGAGATTAAAAGTAATTACACTAAGCTTATTTTATCTATCATCGAGCAATATAAGCTTGATGAGTTAGATTAATTACCCAAGGCCCACTCATCAAAAGGTAAAATCATCACGCGCACCCCCTCAACGAAAAACTCATCTCTTTGTGAAAGCGTGATGATATAAATAGTCGAAAGTGCAAGTTGATTTTTACTAAGGATTTTTTTGACTTTTAAGCTAAGTAAATCTTTATCTTTAAAGGGTGAGCATAAAAATGCATTTTTAAGACTTGGTAAGTAAAAATCAAAATGCTTAGTATAAAAAATTTCTTGTTTAAATTTAAACAACTCACTTAAAATTAAATTTTCAAACAAAGTACTAAAGTCTTTTTGTATGCTTAGAGAATTTTTTAGTGAAAAGTCCCAAAAATATACTTTTTTTAAATTCTTTTCAAGATTTTTTACAAAATACAAAGTGTAGTTTGATTCTAGTTTTTCTATGCTTTTATATAAGGTATCTTTGGAAATTTTTATACTGTTTTTTAGAGTTTTTAATAACTCATTAACGCTAAATTCACTCCCAAGTTCTAAGGCAATTTGTTTGAGTATAGTAAGTTCTAATGGGGTATAAAAGCTTTTTAAGTATGATGAGTTTGTGTTAAAATTGTGATTTAAAATCACATTGCGCCCTGTGTGTAAAAAATAACTTACCATGGTTTTGGTATCAGCATATTTTTTATTTAAGCTTAAAAATTCTTCAAAGTCTAAATAATCTAAATGAAGTTCTTCAAACTGATCTAAGCAAAAATTACTATCACAAACGCTTATTATGATTTGCAAATTAAGATGTTTTAAACTAGCAAAGTCAAAATCATGAGTAAAGTTACAAAGTGCTAAAAATTTAATTTGCGGATTATAAGTTAAAAATGAATTTAAATTTATTAAAGCACTTGCTTGAAATTTTAAATCATCACAATCAATAAAAAGTATATTTTCTGCTTTATACAAAGATAAAAAATTTAAGATCAAATTTTTCTTACCACTTGCAAAACCACCTTTTATAATGATGTTTTTATGGGTTTGGATTTGAATTTTTCTTTCATCAAATTTTTGAAATTTTGGGTAATTATCGTAAAAAAATTGTAGTGATTTCATAAATTTCTTTATACTAAATGGTGGAGCATAGCGGGTTCGAACCGCTGACCCCAACGCTGCCAGCGTTGTGCTCTCCCAGCTGAGCTAATGCCCCTTTAGATTTTGAAATCATACTATATCTTTTCTTAGATTTTCTTAATGCATAAAAAATCTGATAAATTTTATAAAATTTAATTTTTATCCTTTTGAAAAGGAAAATAATTAAAAAAAATATATAAATTTCTTGACATAGCAAAGTATGTTTTTATATAATCTCAACATCATTTTATATGGTGGTTAGATTCTTATGGGTCTAACGAGTTCTTTACAAAGGAAAAAATATGGAAAGAATCAGGCTTAAGCTAAAAGCTTATGACCACAGAGTTCTAGATCGCACAGTTGCAGCAATTGTAGAAGCTGTTAAAAGAACAGGTGCTGACATCAGAGGTCCAGTGCCAATGCCTACAAAAATCAAAAGATACACAGTTTTGAAATCTCCACACATCAATAAAGATTCACGCGAACAATTTGAGATGAGAATTCATGCTCGTATGCTTGATATTGTAGCAGCTACTCCAGATACAGTAGATTCACTCACTAAGCTTGACTTGGCTCCAGAAGTCAATGTTGAAGTAAGAGCTATGGGTAAATAAGGATAGAATATGGAATACATTGTAGAAAAAATTGGTATGAGTAGAACAATCAGCACACCAAGCATTCCTGTAACCTTACTTAAACTTGTTCAAACTAAAGTATGTGAAGTAGAAAATGGAAAAGCTTTGGTTGCTTATGTAAAAGGCAAAGCAAATAATAAATGCATTGCAGGTCAGCAAAAAAAATACAATCTTTCAGCTGAATATAATAGATTTGCTTCTTTAGAAGTAGCAAACACAGAAGCAGGCGATATTGATCTTAATCCTTTAAAAGAAGCTTCTATCTTAAAAGTAAGCTTTAATTCTAAAGGTAGAGGTTATAGTGGGGTTGTTAAAAGACACGGATTTGCCGGAGGTCCTGCAAGTCACGGTTCAAGATTCCACAGACGTCACGGATCAATCGGTAACCGCGAATGGCCAGGTCGTGTTCAACCAGGTATGAAAATGGCAGGTCATTATGGTAATGTAAAAGTTACTGTTAAAAATGAAGTAGTTTCATTTGATGAAGAAAATGGCATCTTAGTAGTAAAAGGTGCGGTACCAGGATTTAATGGTGCTATGGGTAAAATAAGGATTGCAAAATGAGTAAAGTAACTGTTTTAAATGATAAATTTGAAAAAGCTAGTGAACTCGATCTTCCAGCAAAATATGCAGAAGTTAATCCTCACAACCTTTATTTATATGTAAAATCTTATCTTGCTAGCCTTAGAGCAAACACAGCTCATACTAAAGGTAGAAGCGATGTAAGCGGTGGTGGTAAAAAACCATGGAGACAAAAAGGTCGTGGTGGTGCAAGAGCAGGTTCAACAAGAACGAATGTTTGGGTTGGTGGTGCTGTAGCATTTGGTCCTACAAACAATCGTAACTATTTCCAAAAAGTTAATAAAAAACAAAAACGCTTAGCGCTTGAAAGAGCATTGGCTGATAAAGCACAAAACAATGCATTATTCTCAGTAGATAGTTTAAGCATTGAAAGCGGTAAAACAAAAGATGCAAATGCAGTTATTAAAAAGCTTGGTTTAAAAGATGCTTTAATTGTAAAAGATTTACTAGATGAAAAAACACTTCTTGCTTTTAGAAACTTAGCAAATTGCTATGTAGTTGATATTAGCGAAGTAAATGCTTATTTAGTATCTGTATTTAATGCTGTTATCATTGAAAAAGCAGCGCTTGAATCTATCGTAAAAGAGGGTTAAAATGGCAGATATTACTGATATAAAAACAATACTTTACACTGAAAAAAGCTTAAACCTTCAAGAGCAAGGTGTTGTAGTTATTCAAACTTCTCCAAAAATGACTAAAAATGGTCTAAAAGAAGTTTTAAGAGAATATTTTGGTGTAACTCCAGTAAGAATTAATTCTTTAAAAATGGATGGAAAAGTAAAGCGTTTTAGAGGTCGTGAAGGTCAAAGAAATAGCTTTAAAAAATTCTATGTTAAGCTACCAGAGGGTGTGAGCTTAGAAAGTTCGGAGGCATAAGATGGCAATTAAAACTTATAAACCATATACTCCAAGTAGAAGATACATCACAGGTGTAAGCTCTGATGATATCACAGCAAAAGCTAGTGTGCGTTCATTACTTGTAAAACTTCCAGCTCATGCAGGTCGTAACAATAATGGTAGAATCACAAGCCGTCATAAAGAAGCAGGTGCTAAAAAACTTTACAGAATTATAGATTTTAAAAGAAGAAAATTTGGTATTGAAGGTAAAGTTGAAGCAATCGAGTACGATCCATACAGAAATTGTCGTATTGCATTAATCTCTTATAGAGATGGTGAAAAAAGATACATCTTACAACCAAAAGGTTTAAGTGTTGGCGATGTTGTTTGTGCTGCTGAAAGCGGACTTGACATTAAACCAGGTAATGCAATGAAATTAAGAAATATCCCAGTGGGTACTATCGTACACAATATCGAGTTAAAACCAGGCAAAGGCGGTCAAATGATCCGTTCAGCAGGTGCTTATGCTCAATTAATGGGTAAAGAAGAAAAATACGTTATCTTAAGACTTGCAAGTGGTGAAATGAGACAAGTTTTAGCTGAATGTATGGCAAGTATCGGTGAAGTTGGTAATGAAGAATGGTCAAATGTGACTATCGGTAAAGCTGGTAGAAATCGCCATAGAGGTATTCGTCCTCAAACAAGAGGTTCTGCGATGAACCCAGTTGATCACCCGCACGGTGGGGGTGAAGGTAAGAAAAATTCAGGCCGTCATCCAGTTACTCCATGGGGTAAACCAACTAAAGGTGCTAAAACTCGCCGTAAAAAAGCTAGCGATAAGCTAATAATTTCAAGAAGAAAAGGAAAGTAAGATGGCTAGGTCACTAAAAAAAGGTCCTTTTGTTGATGACCATGTAATGAAAAAAGTCATCGCTGCTAAAAAAGCTAACGATGGTAAGCCAATTAAAACTTGGTCTAGACGCAGCACTATTATACCTGATATGATAGGTTTAACTTTTAATGTTCATAATGGAAAAAGCTTTATCCCAGTATATGTTACTGAAAATCATATCGGTTACAAATTAGGTGAATTTGCACCTACTAGAACATTCAAGGGTCACAAAGGCTCTGTTCAGAAAAAAATAGGTAAGTAAGGGAGATTTATGAGTAGAGCGTTAATTAAATTCATAAGATTATCTCCAACTAAAGCGAGATTGATTGCTAGAGAAGTTCAAGGTATGAATGCAGAGCTTGCATTAGCTAGTTTGAAATTTATGCCAAACAAAGGTGCTAAATTTATAGCAAATGCTATTTCAAGTGCTGTAGCAAATGGCGGATTTGAAGCAAATGAAGTTGTTGTTTCAAGTTGTCGTGTTGATGCTGGTGCGGTTTTAAAAAGATTTAGACCAAGAGCTAGAGGAAGTGCTAGTCGTATTAGAAAGCCAACTTCACACATTTTGGTAGAAGTTAGTAAAGTAGAAGCAAGTGCTGAAAAAACTACAAAAGCTAAAAAAGCATCAGTGAAAAAGGAAAGCTAATATGGGACAAAAAGTAAATCCGATTGGTTTAAGACTAGGAATTAATAGAAATTGGGAATCAAGATGGTTTCCTACAAAAGCTAATTTAGCAGAAAATATTGGTGAAGATTATAAAATCAGAACTTTCTTAAAAAGAAAACTTTATTATGCAGGAATTAGCCAAATTCTTGTAGAAAGAACAGCGAAAAAATTAAGAGTAACTGTTGTAGCTGCAAGACCAGGGATTATTATTGGTAAAAAAGGTAGTGATGTTGATATTTTAAGAAAAGAACTTCAAGATTTAATCAAAAAAGAAGTTAATATCAATATCAAAGAAGAAAGAAAAGCAGGTGCTTCAGCTCAGCTTGCAGCTGAAAGTGTTGCTACTCAACTTGAAAAAAGAATTGCTTTTAGAAGAGCAATGAAAAAAGTAATTCAAGGAGCGCAAAAAGCAGGTGCTAAAGGGATTAAAGTTTCAGTTTCAGGCCGTTTAGGTGGTGCTGAAATGGCAAGAACTGAATGGTACTTAGAAGGTCGTGTTCCACTTCACACTTTAAGAGCAAAAATCGATTATGGTTTTGCAGAAGCACATACTACTTATGGAAACATAGGTATTAAAGTATGGATCTTCAAAGGTGAAGTTTTACAAAAGGGTGTTCAACCTGAAAAAACCGAAGAAAACGCTCCAGCTAAAAAAACTAGAAGAGCAAGAAGAGGTAAATAATCATGTTAATGCCAAAAAGAACAAAATATCGTAAAATGATGAAAGGGCGTAACAGAGGTTATGCCAACAGAGGGACTGAATTTACTTTTGGTGATTTTGCCCTAAAAGCAACTGAAGCTGGCCGTATTAATTCACGTCAAATCGAAGCAGCTCGTATTGCTTTAACTCGTTTTGTAAAAAGACAAGGTAAAACTTGGATTAGAGTTTTCCCAGATAAACCTCTAACTAAAAAACCTTTAGAAACTCGTATGGGTAAAGGTAAAGGTGCAGTTGAGGAATGGGTAATGAACATTAAACCAGGTCGTATCATTTATGAAATGGCAGGGGTTAATGAAGAAATGGCAAGACAAGCTTTAACTTTAGCGATGCACAAGTTGCCATTTAAAACTAAGTTTGTTACAAGAGAGAGCCAAAATGAAATATATTGAGATTAAAGATAAAACAGCAGGTGAGCTTGCAACAATGCTAAAAGAAAAAAAGGTGCTTTTATTTACTTTAAGACAAAAGCTAAAAACAATGCAGCTAACTAATCCTAAAGAGATTAGCGAAGTTAAAAAAGACATCGCTAGAATCAATACTGCAATTAGCGCTTTAAAATAAGGATAGAAAATGGCATTTAAAAGAGAAATTCAAGGCGTTGTTGTTCAAATTGCTGGAGATAAAACAGCAACAATTTTGGTTGAAAGAAAAGTGGTTCACCCAAAATACAGAAAAATCGTAAAACGCTTTAAAAAATATTTAATTCATGATGAAAGAAATGAACTTAAAGTGGGAAATACTGTAGTTGCTATTGAATGTAGACCACTTTCTAAGAGAAAATCATTTCGCTTAAAAACTATAGTATCAGCAGGAGTTGAGTAATGATTCAAAGTTTTACTAGGCTTGCAGTTGCTGATAATAGCGGTGCAAAAGAATTAATGTGTATTAAGGTTTTAGGTGGTAGTAAAAGAAGATACGCTACTGTTGGTGATGTAATCGTTGCATCTGTAAAAAAAGCTCTACCAAATGGTAAAGTTAAAAAAGGTCAAGTAGTAAAAGCAGTTATCGTTAGAACTAAAAAAGAAATTCATAGAGATAATGGTTCTTTAATTCGTTTTGATGAAAATGCGGCAGTTATTCTTGATGCTAAAAGAGAGCCTATCGGAACGCGTATTTTTGGACCAGTAGGTCGTGAAGTAAGATATGGTGGCTTTATGAAAATTGTTTCACTAGCACCGGAGGTGTTGTAATGAAATTAAAAATTAAAAAGAATGATATGGTAAAAGTTATCGCAGGCGATGACAAAGGCAAAACAGGTAAAGTTTTAGCAGTATTTCCTAAAACAAATAAAGTAATTGTTGAGGGTTGCAAAATCGCTAAAAAAGCTGTTAAGCCAAGTGATAAAAATCCAAACGGCGGTTTTATCAATAAAGAAATGCCAATGGATATTTCAAATGTAGCAAAGGCAGGAGAATAAGATGATGAGATTAAAAGAAAAATATACTCAAAATATCAAACCTGCTTTAGTAAAAGAATTTGATATCAAAAATCCTATGCTTATTCCTTTTATTGAAAAAGTTGTAATCAGCGTAGGTGCTGGGGAATTAGCAAAAGATCAAAAAGTATTACAAAATGTTGCAGATACTATTTCATTGATCGCTGGACAAAAAGCAGTTATCACAAAAGCTAAAAAATCAGTTGCTGGTTTTAAAGTGAGAGAAGGCTTCCCAGTAGGTGTAATGGTAACATTAAGAAAAGACAATATGTATGCTTTCTTAGATAAGCTTATTACTATAGCTCTTCCTCGTGTTAAAGACTTTAGAGGTCTTCCAAGAGATGGTTTTGATGGAAGAGGAAACTATAACTTTGGTTTAGATGAGCAGTTAATGTTCCCAGAAGTTGAATATGATAAAATCTTAAGAACTCATGGTATGAACATTTCTATCGTTACAACAGCAAAATCAGATAAAGAGGCACAAAAATTATTAGAATTATTTGGCGTGCCATTTGCAAAAGGAAAGTAATATGGCTAAAAAATCAATGATTGCAAAAGCTGCCCGCAAACCTAAATTTAGCGTTAGAGGGTATACTAGATGCCAAATTTGTGGAAGACCACATTCAGTTTATAGAGATTTTGGAATTTGTAGAGTTTGCTTAAGAAAAATGGCAAATGAAGGTTTAATTCCTGGTCTTAAAAAAGCAAGTTGGTAAGAGGAAAGAACCATGATAAATGATTTAATTTCAGATTCACTAACAAGAATTAGAAATGCAGGGATGAGAAGATTAGAAACTACTCAACTTTTGCATTCTAAAGTTATCGAAGCTTTACTTGGAATTTTCCAAGCTAAAGGCTATATTGAAAGCTTTAATGTTATTGAAGAGGATAAAAAGAAATTCATCAATGTAGTTTTAAAATACGATGAAAAAGGTAAAAGTGTAATTAACGAAGTTAAGCGTATTTCTAAACCTGGTCGTCGTGTTTATAAAGGCAAAGATGAGATCAAAAGATTTAAAAACGGTTATGGTACTATCGTAGTAAGCACTTCAAAAGGTGTTTTAGCTAACGACGAAGCTTACAAAGCAGGCGTTGGCGGCGAAGTTTTATGTACTATTTGGTAAGAGTTTCTACTTTTTATGGTATTCGGTATCCATTCTTATAAAGTAGTCATATCGTAGACAAGTAAAAAGGAAAAATGAATGTCTCGTATAGGTAAACAACCAGTTGCTATTCCAAGTGGAGTAGAAGTAAAATTAGAAGGTAACTTGCTAAAATTCAAAAAAGGAAATTTAGCAAAAGAGCTTGATACAAAAGCAAATGTTAATGTTGAGATTAAAGAAGGACAAATTCTTTTCTCTCCTAAAGGTGAAGATAGACAAAGTAGAGCTTATTGGGGAACTTATAGAGCTTTAGCTCAAAACATCATCATCGGCTTAACTGATGGTTTTAGCAAAACTTTAGAAATCAACGGTGTTGGTTATAAAGCTGCATTAAAAGGTAAAGTTCTTGAACTTGCTTTAGGTTTTTCTCATCCTATCAACTATGCTATTCCAGAAGGCATAGAAATTACTGTTGATAAAAACAATGTTATTATCAAAGGTAGTGATAAACAAGTGGTAGGTCAAGTTGCTGCTCAAATTCGTGAATTTAGACCACCTGAGCCTTACAAAGGAAAAGGTGTTAAATATTCAGATGAGCGTATTATCCGCAAAGCTGGTAAGACATCTAAGAAGTAAGGATAGAATATGAGAGCAAATGTATTAAAAAGAAAAATATCTTTAAGAATTAAAAGAAAAAAAAGAATTAGAGCAAAAATTTCAGGAACACAAGCTCTTCCAAGAGTTTCTGTTTTCAAATCAAACAGAACTTTATATATCCAAGCTATCGATGATGTTAAAGCAGTAACTTTAGCAGCAGTAGATGGAAGAAAAATTGGTGTTAAAGCAAATAAAGAAGGCGCTAAAAAAATAGCAGCTGAATTTGCAAAAGTTTTAAAAGCTAAAAACATAGAAGAAGCAGTGTTTGATAGAAATGGTTATTTATACCATGGTGTGATTGCAGCTTTAGCTGAAGCACTAAGAGAAAACGGAATCAAACTATAACCCAAAAGGAAGATCGATGGAAAAATATAATAGAGAAGAATTTGAAGAAGTAATCGTCGATATCGGCAGGGTTACTAAGGTTGTTAAAGGTGGTAGAAGATTTAGATTTACTGCTTTAGTTATCGTTGGAAATAGAAAAGGTTTAGTTGGTGTGGGCTATGGAAAAGCTAAAGAAGTTCCAGATGCTATAAGAAAAGCAGTTGATGATGCTTTTAAAAACATTGTTGAAGTTAAAACAAAAGGTTCAACTATCCCTCATGATGTAGAAGTAAAATACAACGCAAGTAGAATTTTACTTAAACCAGCAAGCGAAGGTACAGGGGTTATTGCAGGTGGTTCAACACGTCCTATCGTGGAACTTGCAGGTATTAAAGACATTTTAACTAAGTCTTTAGGTTCAAATAATTCAGCAAATGTTGTGCGTGCTACTATCAAAGCACTTACAATGCTTAAAGGATAATCAATGAATTTAACAAAAGCACCAGGTTCAACACATAAAACCAAAAGAATAGGCCGTGGTCAAGGTAGTGGTATGGGTAAAACTTCTACTAAAGGTGGAAAAGGCCAAACTGCTAGAAAAGGTTATAATGAAAAAAGAGGTTTTGAAGGGGGTCAACAACCACTTCAAAGACGTTTACCAAAGGTAGGCTTTACTTCTAAATTTGAAAAACCTTATGTGATTAATGTTGAAAAAATCACAGCAATCAAAGAGCTTAGCGAAATTACATTTGAAACAATCAATAGCATTCATAAGCTTTCAAAAAATGTAAATAAAGTTAAGCTTATTGGAGCAAGCGCTAAAGATCTTGCTAGTAAAATTAAAGACGAGAAGATTACTTTTAGCGGACAAAAATAATGAATAAAACATTGACAAATAAAATTCTCATAACATTGGCTTTTTTATTCGCTTATAGAATATTAGCTTATGTTCCAGTTCCGGGGGTTAATGTCAGTGTTATCAAGGAATTTTTTGATTCTAATGCATCTAATGCATTAGGCTTGTTTAATATGTTTAGTGGGGGTGCTGCTGAAAGACTTAGCATCATCTCTCTAGGCATTATGCCTTATATTACTGCTTCGATTATTATGGAGCTTTTAGCGGCAACTTTTCCTAATATAGGAAAAATGAAAAAAGAACGCGATGGTATGCAAAAATATATGCAAATTATCCGTTATGCTACTATAGCTATCACTTTGATACAAAGTATAGGCGTTTCTATAGGCTTACAAAGTCTTCATGGAAAAGCAGGTCAATCAGCCATTATGATTGATATGAATACTTTTATCGCACTTTCTGCTGTTTCTATGCTTGCAGGTACCATGCTTTTGATGTGGATAGGTGAGCAAATCACTCAACGCGGTATAGGAAATGGTATTTCTTTAATTATCTTTGGTGGTATTGTTTCTACAATTCCAGGTGCAATTAGTGGAACAGTAAATTTGGTAAATACAGGTGAGATGAATTTCTTGACTATCATTGCCATTTTAGTTGTAATTTTACTTACTATTTGGGCTATTATAGTAGTAGAACTTGGAGAAAGAAGAATTCCTATTTCTTACTCAAGAAAAGTAATCATGCAAAATCAAAACAAACGCATTATGAACTATATACCTATTAAGATCAACTTAAGTGGTGTTATTCCTCCTATTTTTGCAAGTGCGATTTTGATGTTTCCAAGTACTATTTTACAAACAAGTACAAATGAATATGTGTTAAAAATTTATGACTTTTTAAATCCAAATGGATTTTTCTTTCATATTTTAACATTCTTGCTTGTTATTTTCTTTGCGTATTTTTATGCATCAATTGTATTTAATGCGAAAGATATAGCTGAAAATCTTAAAAGACAAGGTGGTTTCATACCAGGTATTAGACCAGGTGAAGGAACTGCAAATTATCTTAATGAAGTAGCGTCAAGACTTACCTTGTCAGGTTCTATTTATTTAGGGCTTGTAGCTACATTACCATGGCTTATTGTGAAGTTGTTTGGTGTGCCTTTTTATTTTGGTGGAACTTCTGTTTTGATTGTAGTTCAAGTAGCACTTGATACAATGAGAAAAATTGAAGCCCAAATTTATATGAATAAATACCAAACTTTAAGTGCAGTAGGCTTATAAGAAAGTAGATTTTCTACTTTCTTCCTTTTTAAAGGATTTTGATGAGACTAGGCGTTTTTGATAGCGGTGTAGGCGGGCTTAGTGTTTTAAAATCTTTACTTCAAGCAAAACTTTTTAAAGAATATATTTACTATGGGGATACTGCAAGAGTGCCTTATGGGGTTAAAGATAAAGAAACCATCATTAAATTTTCCCTAGAAGCTTTAGAATTTTTCAAAGAAAAAAAAGTCGATATGCTTATTATTGCGTGCAATACAGTTAGTGCACATGCTTTAGAAATTCTAAAAGCAAATGCACCATTTCCGGTTCTTGGAGTTATAGAAGCAGGAGTTTTAGCGGTTAAAAACTCTTTAGAAGATAAAAACTCTAATATATTAGTCATTGCAACACAAGCTACCGTGGATTCTCACGCTTATAAACAAGCTTTAATTAAAGAAGGTTTTTTAAAAGTGGAAGAAAAAGCAACTGGGCTTTTTGTACCTATGGTTGAAGAAGGGATTTTTCAAGGAGATTTTTTAAAAGCTGCTTTTGAGTATTATTTTAATAAGCTCAAATTTCATCCTAATGCTTTAATCTTAGCATGCACACATTTTCCCTTAATCGCTCATTCTTTGTCAGAATATTTTGGCAAAAACACAAAACTTATTCATTCGGGTGAGGCTATAGCTTTGCAATTACAGCAAGAATTTAACTTAACATCAATCCAAGAAGAAGCTAATATTGAATTTTATGCTTCAAGTGATGTAGAAAAACTAAAAAAAATTGCAAATTTATGGCTTTAAATTAATGGTTATTTACTAAAGTATTTTTATATTTATAATTTATTTTTATTTAAACATAGTTGCATTATAATCTTTATCATTTCTAATGAAAGGACTAACATGAAAAAAATGTTAATGTGTGCAGCTATGGCACTAAGTTTAGGAGCAGGAATTTTGGAAGCAAAACCAAAAGTTGCGATTTTAGCTACAGGTGGAACTATCGCTGGTTCGATTGATAGTTCAGTAGCTACTACAGGTTATACAGCTGGAGTTTTGGGGGTTGATGCTTTGATTAAGGCAGTGCCTCAAATTCAAGATTTAGCAGTAATTAGCGGAGATCAAATTGCTAATATTGATAGCAAAGATATGACAAATGAAATTTGGCTAAAACTTGCTAAAGAAGTTAATAGACTTTTAAAATCTGATGTAGATGGAGTTGTGATTACTCATGGTACTGATACTATGGAAGAAACTGCATATTTCCTAAATTTAACCGTAAAAAGCGACAAGCCTGTTGTTTTGGTTGGTGCAATGCGCCCATCAACTGCAATTAGTGCAGATGGTCCTAAAAATCTTTACAACGCTGTAGCATTAGCAGCAAATCCTCAAGCAAAAAATAAAGGCGTAATGGTGGCTATGAATGATAGAATTCAAAGTGCTAGAGGCGTTATGAAAACTCATAGTTTAAATGTAAATGCATTTAGCTCACCAGATATGGGTGATATGGGTTATATAGTAGATGGAAAAGCATTTTTCTATAATACTAATACAAAATTACACACCAAAAAATCTCCATTTGATGTTAGCAAACTAAAAGAACTACCAAAAGTAGATATTCTTTATAGTTATGCAAATGATGGTAGTGGTGTTGCAGCAAAAGCTTTGTTTGAAAATGGAACCAAAGGTATAGTTGTAGCTGGAACAGGTGCTGGTAGTATTCATGATTATCAAAAAGATGTATTAAAAGAATTGCTTAAAAAGGGTCTTAATGTAGCGGTAAGTTCACGTGTAGTAGCTGGTAGAGTTGCAGTAAGTGATGCTGATGCAAAACTTGGTTTTATTGATACAGGTGATATGAGTCCTCAAAAAGCTAGAGTATTATTAATGCTTGCCCTAACTAAAACAAGCGATCCTAAGAAAATCCAAGAATATTTCTTAAAATACTAAAACCTTTAACACCCAAATGCTAAAATAACATTTGGGTGGATTTTTCAATAAAAATCTTACTTAATTAATCACAAGGATATTAAATGAAACAATATGAAAGTTATAAATGCCAAAAATGTGGCAATGAAGTAGAAGTACAAAATGTAGGTGGTGGAAAGCTTAGTTGCTGTGGTCAAGAAATGGAGTGTATTACTAAAGATTTAACGGCTGTAAATTTAATGAAAGCTTTTGCTGGCGAATCTATGGCAAGAAATAAATATGATTTATTTGCAGATATTGCTCAAGAAGAAGGTTGGCATGCTATTGCAAAACATTTTAGAGAAGCTGCAGAAAACGAAAAATGGCACGCAAGAGCTGAATTTAAAGCTTATCATGAATTAGTAGATGGTAAAGCTTTAGAAGAGACTGCTAAAAATTTAATCTGCGCAGCAGAGGGTGAAAATTATGAGCATACTACTATGTATCCAAATTTTGCAAAAATCGCAGAAGATGAGGGCAAAAGAAATATAGCAAGATTATTTACAGCTATAGGTAAAGTAGAAATTGAACATGAAAGAGAATATCTAGCGCTTAAAAAAATGCTTGAAGAAGAAGATTTCTTTAACTCAGAAGTAGAAGAATTATGGGTTTGTGAAGTTTGTGGGCATATACACCGTGGTAAAAAAGCACCAAATGCCTGTCCTTTGTGTAAAGCTCCAAAAGAATACTTCAAACGCGAATTTTTAGGATAATTTTAAAAACCTTGATAAAAATGATAAAATATTTTATTTTTATCAAGGTTTAATATGCAAATTCTAACTCATCCTTTCAAACCTTTTTTTGATGAAAACTCAAAAGTTTTAATACTAGGTTCTTTTCCATCTATCAAATCAAGAGAAGAAAATTTTTATTATCAACATAGCAAAAATCGTTTTTGGCGTATTTTTGAAATATTATTTGAGTGTGAGTTAAAAACAGTACAAGTTCAAAAAGCTTTTTTAAAAGCAAATCATATAGCACTTTGGGATGTTATAGCAAGTTGTAAGATAAAAAATTCAGATGATAAAACTATTTCTTATGCTAAAGCAAATGATATAAATATGATTTTAGATAAGGCAAATATAGAAAAAATTTGTGTATTAGGTAAAGTTGCAAGTAAATATTTTGCTAAATTTTATCCTGAGCAAGAATTTTTTGAACTCCCTTCAAGCTCTCCTGCTAATATGAATTATTCTTTAGAAAATTTAGTAGAAAAATATAGCATTATAAAGGAAAGATAATGGCTTTAGTTGGAGTAGATGAGGCTGGACGCGGGGCTTTGGCTGGAGATATGCACATAGGAGCTTGCAAGCTTTTAAAAAATATTGATGGTTTGGCTGATTCTAAAAAATTAAGCGCAAAAAAAAGAGAAGAATTATATGAGCAAATTCTTTCTAGCTCAAATTTTTTAATCCTTGCTTTTTCGCCTTTGCAGATTGATACTTTGGGGCTTAGTCAGTGTTTGCAACTAGCTTTAAAAATCATAAAAAAACACTTTAATCAAGATGAGATTTTATATGATGGAAATTTAAATTATGGGGTTTTAGGTATAAAAACCATGATTAAAGCTGATATGAAAGTACAAGAAGTTTCAGCAGCTAGTATATTAGCCAAGGTAAGTCGTGATCAAAAAATGTGTTATTTTTCTAAATTATATAATCATTATGATTTTGATAAACACAAAGGTTATGGTACAAAAGCTCATATAGAAAAAATTAAAGCATTTGGTTATTCGCCCTTGCACCGCAAAAGCTTTATGCTAAAGTGTTTTGAGAAAAGCTTATTCGATTAAAATGTGTGGTTTTTACACTTTTTTATTTTAAATTTTCATTTTCTTTGACAAAAAATAGAAAAATTAACATTTGAAATATTATTATTAAGATAAAAAAATATATTCAAAAAATATTTTTTTGATAATTAATTATTAAAATTTACAATATCAATTAAAAATACAATGTATTTTAAGAAAAATTAATTTTTTTCTATTATAGTAATATAAAAATATTTCAAGGGGTATTATGTCTTTACTTTTAAGTGAGCTAAAGATTGGAAATTTTTATGTAAAAAATCGCATTGTAATGCCCCCTATGGATATGTATGAAACACAAGTTTTAGATGGTAAGATTAATCAATTTCACCTGATACATTATGGAGCCAGAGCTTTGGGTGGTGTTGGGCTTATCATAGTTCAAGCTTGTGCGATTAATGAAAATGCAAAAATAGCTGATAATGATATTGGTCTTTGGGAAGATTTTCAAATTCAAGGACATAAAGAGCTTGTTGAGCTTTGTCATCATTTTGGTGCTAAAGTTGCTATCCAACTAAATCATAGTGGTCGTAAAAATTCATGCAAACAAGCTATATCAAAAGCCCCAAGTAATATCGCTTTTAGTGAAAAATTTTCCAAACTTCATGTTTTAAGTAAAGATGAAATTTTACAAATTGAACAAGAATTTATCCAAAGTGCTAAAAGAGCTAAAGAAGCAGGCTATGATGCGATAGAGCTTCATAGTGCTCATGGGTATTTGCTTAGTTCATTTTTATCTCCTTTATCAAATCAAAGAGATGATGAATATGGTGGTAGTTTTGAAAATAGAGCGCGTCTTTTGTGTGATATCATTAAGCGTATAAAAAAAGAAGTTGATATTACTTTATTTGTAAGAATTTCAGCTACAGAGTGGCAAGAGGGTGGTTGGAATTTAGAAGATAGTAAAAAACTTGCCTTGATTTTAGAAAATTTAGGCGTTGATATGTTAGATATTTCAGCAGGAGGAAATATCAACAAACCTTCTTTAGTGCCAAATATAGCACCACTTTATCAAGCTCCTTATGCTAAGGCTTTAAAAGAAGTTGTTAAAATTCCTATATCTTGTGTGGGTCTTATAAATAGTGCTAGCGAAGGTGAGGCTTTGCTTTTGGGTGAGGTGTGTGATTTAGTTTGTTATGGTAGAAAATTACCAAGAAATCCAAATTTTGCAAATGAAGCCGCAGTTGCTTTAAATGAAAGGGAAAAAATCACGCCAAACTACTCAAGAGCATATTTGTAAAATAATACAAAAAGTTTTTAGGTAAAAGCTTTTTTTATTATTTTTTACAAGGAGAAAATGTGGATAATCTTAAGTGGAATTCTTTTGATACGCGTTGGATGCTTTCTCTTTTTGGGACTGCAGTTGGTGCTGGGATTTTATTTTTACCTATTAAGGCAGGTGTTGGTGGTTTTTGGCCAGTTGTTGTAATGGCTTTGATTATTTTTCCAATGGTGTATTTAAGCCATAGAGCCTTAAGTCGTTTTGTATGTCAAGCAAATGGTAATGATAAAGATATTACTCATGCGGCTGAAGAGTATTTTGGTAGAAAAGTAAGTATTTTTATTTCTGTGCTTTATTTCTTTGCAATTTTCCCAATTTGTTTAGCATATTGTGTAGGTATAACTAATACTTTTGAGAGTTTTATTTATAATCAATTCTTACCACTTTTAGATCCAAATGGTTCTTTCGCAAACGCAATTAGTGCTATGTATCAAACAAGTGTAAATGAGCAAGGAAAAACTATAGCTAATTTACTTCCTTTTTATAGAGCGCTTTTTGCTTTTGTTTTGGTAAGTATTTTTATGCTTATTATGCTTTTTAGTGAAGAATTAATCACTAAAGTATGCGAATGGCTTGTGTATCCTTTATGTGCTATTTTATTTTTATTTTCTTTATATCTTATTCCACAATGGTCATTTGAAAGTTTTAGTGCTATTCCTGGTACGAAAGAATTTATCACTATAGTGTGGCTAACTTTACCAGTTTTAGTGTTTTCGTTTAATCACTCACCGGCTATTTCTACTTTTTCTCTAAGTGTAAAAAGAGAATATCCTGAAAATTCGGTACAAAAAGCAAATCAAATTTTGCTTAGAACCTCTGTAATGTTGCTTGCTTTTGTTATGTTTTTTGTGGTATCTTGTGTGCTTTCTTTAACTCCAGCTGAGCTTGCTGAAGCTAGAGCGCAAAACATACCTGTGCTTTCTTATTTTGCTAATAAGCTTGATAATCCATTTATTTCTTATGGTGGTCCATTAATCGCATTTTTAGCAATTTCTAGTTCATTTTTTGGTCATTATTTTGGTGCTAGAGAAGGTGCTTATGGTATAGTTAGAAAATGCTGCAAATTAGCAGGTAATGAAAACCCTGATTTGAAAAAAATCGCAGTTTATTCTACTTTAGTAATGTATATTGTTATGTTAATTACTGCTTATGTAAATCCAAGTATTTTAGGTTTTATTGAAAGCTTAGGTGGTCCAATTATTGCTGCAATCTTATTCTTAATGCCTATGATTGCAATTTATACTGTATCTAAAATGAAAAAATTCCAAAATAAAGCTTTAGATGCATTTGTATTTATCACAGGTATTTTGACAATTATTACTGTAATTTATACTTTTTAAGGTGTTAGTGAATGAGTAGTAATTTAAGTATATTTAAAGTTGGTGTTGGTCCTTCATCTTCTCACACTTTAGGGCCAATGCTAGCGGGTAATATGTTTTGTGAAAAGATTAAAGATAAAATCACACAAATTACAAAAATTCAAATCAGACTTTATGGCTCTTTATCACTTACTGGTAAAGGCCATTTAAGTGATAAGGCTATTATATGGGGTTTGAGTGGCTTAAGAGCAAAAGAACTCAATGCTGCTTTGCAAGATCGTGTGTTTAATAAAATTTTACAAGATAAAATTTTGGTTTTAAATGCTCAAAAAGAATTAAATTTTGATTATGATAAAGATTTGATTTTTGAAAAAGACTTTTTACCTTTACATGAAAATGGGTTAAAAGTAAGCGCTTATGATGAAAATGGAGAAATCATTGCTGAAGAAATTTATTATTCAGTGGGTGGTGGTTTTGTTATGAGTGAAGCTGAGCTTCAGAAACACAAAGACGGAGCTTGCGAGCAAAAACATACTAAATTAGAACTTGATGTTAATAATGCAAGTGATGCTTTAAAAATTTGTGAAGAAAGATCATGGGATCTAGCAAAACTTTCTTATGAATATGAGCTTCAATTTCACACTAAAGAAGAAATTAGAGCTTATTGTTTAGAAATTTGGGAAGTAATGCAAGAAGTTTATTATAATGGTATTCATCCAAGTTCAGATTTCCTTCCAGGAAATTTGCACTTAAAGCGCCGTGCTAAAGGGCTTAATGAGCGTTTGGCTATGACAAGCGATCCTTTGGGGATTATTGATTTTATTTCTTTATATGCTATTGCTATTGCAGAGGAAAATGCAAGTGGAGCTAGAGTAGTAACTGCTCCAACCAATGGAGCTTGTGCTGTTGTGCCTGCTGTAATGCTTTATCTTAAAAACCATACGGTTGGTTTTAATGATGAAAAGGCTATTAATTTTTTACTAACTGCTATGTTAATAGGTTCTTTTTATAAGAAAAATGCAAGCATAAGTGGTGCTGAAGCTGGCTGTCAAGCTGAAATTGGTAGTGCAAGTTCTATGGCAGCAGGAGCTATGGCCACTGTGATGGGTTTTGATGCAAAGATAGCTTGTAATGCTGCTGAAATTGCGATGGAACACCATTTAGGATTAACTTGCGATCCAGTAAGTGGTTTAGTGCAAATTCCTTGTATAGAAAGAAACGCCTTTGGGGCGATCAAAGCTATTTCAGCTGCTAGAATGGCAATGAGTAGAAAATCAACTCCAAAAGTAAGTCTTGATGAGGTTATAAAAACTATGTATGAAACCGGCAAGGATATGAACTCAAAATACAAAGAAACTTCTTTAGGTGGCCTAGCTACTAATCTTACAAGTGTATGTTAAAACCTTAAGTTTTAAAACTTAAGGTTTTTCCTTAAAGCTTTTAAAAGCGCATAAATGCTAAATTTTTAAAAATTTTAAGGAAAATATAAATGATAGAAATCAAAAAACCAGCAGAGATAGAAAAACTACGCAAGGCAAATGAACTTGTAGCTAGAACGCTTGACTATCTAGAGGGTATTATAGTTCCAGGTATGAGTTTAAAAGAAATTGATATTAAAGCGGAAGAATTTATACTTGATCATGGTGCAAAACCATCTTTTAAAGGTTTGTATGGTTTTCCAGGCAGTATTTGTATCTCGCTTAATCAAGCTTGCATTCATGGTGTGGGTGATGAACGTATTTTAAAAGAAGGCGATATTTTAGGTCTTGATGTAGGTACTTGCATAGATGGATACTATGGGGATGCAGCAAGGACTATACCTATAGGTAAAATTTCAGCTACTGATGAGGCGTTAATTGCTTGTGCTAAAGATGCTTTGTATTATGCTATAGATATTATCAAAGAGGGTATGCGCTTTAAAGAACTTTCTTATGAACTTGGTGAGTTTATTACTAAAAGAGGTTTTGTGCCTTTGAAAGGTTATTGTGGTCATGGTATAGGTAAAAAACCTCACGGTGAGCCTGAAATTCCAAATTATTTAGAACCAGGTGCTAGTGCAAAAAGTGGACCTAAAATCAAAAATGGCATGGTATTTTGCATAGAGCCTATGGTATGTCAAAAAGATGGCACACCAATGCATTTAAAAGGTAATTGGGAAGCAGGAAGCAAAGATGGTTTAAATGCTGCTCATTATGAGCATTGTGTTGCTATTATAAATGGTAAGGCAGATATTTTATCTAAGTAAGAAAGTTTAATCTTTCTTACTCGAATGTTTTTAGTTTTTCTGAAAGTTTAGAAGCATTCTCTAAAACATCTTGTGAAATTTGTGTTAAATCAAGGGAGTAATTTTTAACACAATTTGCAAGCTCAGTTACTTTTTCTATATTTTGCTCTAGCTCATTCATTTTAGCTTTTGATTCATCGCTTTTTTCTTCCATGATTTTAGTAGAATGGATACTTGTTTTTAATTTTTCTATAGAAGTTCCAACCTCACCTTGCAAGATATTAGCTTTATTAGAAGTATCATTCATAGACTGATGAATTCCATCCATCAAGCTTTTATTGTCATTGATTTGTTGTACTATAGTTCTTACGGTTGTTTCTATGGCAACTAAAGATTTTGTAGTTTTATCTGCTAGATTTCTAACTTCATCAGCAACAACAGCAAAGCCACGTCCATGTTCACCAGCACGTGCTGCTTCAATAGCTGCATTTAGCGCAAGCAAATTGGTTTGATCGGCTATGTCTTTTATGGTTGTAGTAACTTCTACTATGCTATCAGCACTTTGTACCAACATATCCATAGCGCTTAAAACACTTTGTTCTTTTTCGCCGCTTAATAATATAAGCTCTACTAATTCTTTAAGTGTAAGCTCAACTTTAGCCATTACTTCTTGCATACCATGCATATCATTTATAGTGTTTTTAGCTAAATTTTGTGTTAAGTCTATATGACTTTCTAAGATAGAACTTATTTCATGGACATTAGAAATTTGCTCATGTTGTAAAAGTGAGCTTTGCTGTAAAACTTCAGCATTTTGAGAAAGCTTTTGTGAGCTTTTGTGGCTTGAATTTGCAGTTTGTATAGCTTCTAAAACCGAATTTTGCACTATTTGTATAAAAGAGTTTATATAGCCAGCACTTGTGGCCAATTCACTTTTTTTATCAATATCTAATCTTGCACTTAAATTCGCATGCTCGCCAGCTAAGTTTGCACTTAGTTTTTCAAGTAAAGATATAGGTATGATTACTTTTTTTAATGTTAAAAGTATGAAGAAAATCAATACAGCTAAGGTGAATAAGAAAATTCCTATAGCGGTGTAAAGATTGTATTTGTTGTTAAGATTAATTTCTTGAGCAATGAAATTTTTATGAGATATGATTTCTTTTTGTAATTCTTGATCAAGAAAACTTTGAGAATTATCTTTTAAAATTTTAATCTGACTTAGTATCATTTTACAATGTGTGCTAAAAAGTTCAAATAATTCTTGTGGAAGCTGTGGATCGTTTGTGTTTAAATTTGCTACTAAACTTTGGAGACGATTTTGTGCTAAAGGTTCTAGTATATCCATAGTTCCTATGATGCTTAATATATCCCCGATAGACTCTATTTGTCTAGCTTCTTGAGCAGTAAGTGCTAGCTTGTTTGTTTGTTTAATGATTTCTTGTTGAATTTCATAAAGATAAAGTTTTGAATTTATAGCAATAGAATTAGCTGATTTAAAATGCTGTAATTGAGCATTTTTTTTCTCAAAAATCGTTTGTATTTTTTTAGTGTCTATTTTATTGGCTTTTAAAATTGCTAAAGTATTTTCAAAATCTTGTATTAAAGCAACACTAGTGTCATAATTTTGCAAATTGAGTTTGTTTTTAAAAATCTCATCTATTTTGGTATCTAGAATTTCTAATTTTTGAAAAGAACCCATGATGAGTGAATTTCTTTTTGTGGTGTTGTAGGTATTAAAGATAAATAATGTCAAAGTTAAAAGTAACACCAAAACCACTATAGACAAAGTGATGAATTGTTTTAAAAAAGAAAAAGATTTTTTATTTGAGTGGGTCATGGTATTCTCCTGTTAAAGAATTTAAAAAAGCAACTATATCATCAACCACATCTTGTTCTAAAAATTTACCAAGTTGATAATACGCCATAAATTGCACACAAGCATCAAGTGTTGGCATGGAGCCATCATGAAAATAAGGAGCAGTTTTGGCTATATTTCTAAGGCTTGGCACTTTTACTACAAATTGATCATGAGGATCTTGGGTAATCTCATAGCGCCCTTTCCAGTTTGTTCCATTATCATAAGGTACAAATACTCCCATTTTTTGATACATATTGCCACCTATATTTTGACCTTGATGGCATGCTATACAACCGTTTGACAAAAAAGCATTGTAACCTCTTTTTGCTTGCTCGCTTATTGCATTTTTATCACCTTTTAAGTAGCGATCAAAAGGAGAATTTGGAGTGAGTAAGGTTTTTTGAAACTCAGCTAAAGCGTGTGTTATATTTTCAAAGTTAATTTCTCCATAAAGTTTTTTAAACTCTTTTTCATAAATTGGGTTAGCTTTTACAATTTGTACTACTTCGCTTTCATCTTTTAAGCCCATTTCTTTGGGATTTAATAAAGGATGTTTGGCTTGATCTTGCAAGTCTTTTGCATTGCCTCTCCAAAATTGAGATAGATTAAAAACAGCATTGAAATTTGTAGGTGTATGAAATGGTTCGTCTATTATGCCATTAATACCTGTTGAAAAAGTTTTATTATCAACTCCAAATTTTGTAATATCATGACAAGTATTACAGGATACTTTTTTATCTTTTGATAAACTTGTATCCATGTAAAGCTTTTTACCTAAGATAGCTTTTTCTTTATCATAGGGAATGCTTTCAGGCAAAGGGGTAATCATTTCAAGTGCTAAAAGTGGTAGTAAAGAAAATATTAAAATAATAAAAGTTTTCATAATCATTTTCCTTTATTTTTATAAATTTTTAGTTAATAATTTTTATTAATTATAGCACTAAAATCTTAATCTTTTATAAGTAAATACAGTAGTTAGAAGTGTTATAAATGATAAAAATAAAATATAAATAAAAATTCCATAAACAAAAGGATTCTCAGGTCTTATAGCTAAAGAATGCAACATAAACACAAGCTGAGGTGTAAAACCACCTGCTATAGCATAGGCTATATTATAAGAAAAAGAAATTCCACTAAAGCGAATACTTGGTTTAAAAATTTTACACATTAAAATAGGCGCTAAGGCATTAATGCCACCAAAAAAACATGCAATAAAATAAAAATATATACTTAAATGTAAAATTTGAGCATAGAAAAAATAAAAATAAAAAAAGCAAGAAAGACTAAAACCTATTGTAAATATCAAACTAGTGGTTAAAAAGCCAAATTTATCTACCCAAATTCCAGCAAGCAAAGTTCCACAAGATAAAATTATTATCGCAATCATTTGTATTAAAATAGCATCTGTTTTATCAAGAACTAAAACCTCAGGTATAAAATTTGGCATAAGTAAAATGAGTATGATCACGCAAGCTGTAAGCATCCATGTTAAAAGCATAGAGGCGATGATGTCTAAAAAAATATTTTTTTCTTTAAAAAGTGTCCTTAGCGGAAATTTTTCTAAATTATTTTCTTGATACATTTTTTGAAAAATCGGTGTTTCTTCTAGAAATTTTCTAAGATATATAGAAATAATGCCAAAAAATCCACCAATAGCAAAAGGAATACGCCAAGCATAATCATAAATTGATTCTTGCTCAAAACAATGATTAATTACCAATGCAACAGCACATCCTAAAAGAATTCCAAAAGCCATAGAAGCATTAATAGCGCTAACACAAAAACCATCTTTCCCATCAGGCGCATGTTCTTTTACAAAAACCCAAGCACCAGGTAATTCCCCGCCTATAGCTACACCTTGAGCTATTCTAACAAGTAGTAAAAATACCGGAGCTAGATAACCTATGCTTTCAAAAGTAGGTATAAAAGCTAAAGAAAAAGTTGGAAGCACCATGAGTAATATGCTTAGCATAAACATTTTTTTACGGCCAAATTTATCACCAAAATGCGCCATAACTATACCACCAAGTGGCCTAGCTAAATATCCTGCTGCAAAGGTTCCATAAGTATTTAAAAGTTTCCAAAAATCACTCATATCGCTTGGAAAAAAATTTCTTGAAATATAATTAGCAAAAAAGACAAAAATCACAAAATCATAAAATTCTAAAGCTCCTCCCAAAGAAGATAAGGAAAGTGTTTTATAATCTTTTCTTTTTAAACTTTTTAGCATTTAAATACTTTCTTTTATAGTGTTTTGGTAATTATAATAAAAAATGCCGTAGTTTGTAAAAAATATTAAAAATTTAAAAAGAAAAATTGTGATAAAATAATAGCTTTGTATTTTGTAGAAAGGAGAAAAGCATTGGCAAAAGATGATATTATCGAAATTGATGGTAATGTAATCGAAGCTTTACCTAATGCAACTTTTAAAGTTGAATTAGATAATAAACATGTGATACTTTGTCATATTGCAGGTAAGATGCGTATGCATTATATTAGGATTATGCCCGGCGATAGAGTTAAAGTAGAGCTAACGCCTTATAGCCTTGATAAGGGTCGTATTACATTTAGATACAAATAAGTCTAAGTTGTTTAAAAGCAAAAGTAAAGTATAATTAGCACTTTTGCAGAAATTGCAATAAAACTGTATGAAGAAGTATTTTCAAAATCACCACTTATTTTGAAAATAGTTGGTTGCTCTAAAAACCTGGTGCAGTTGTAAAAAAAGTGGAATTTACAATAACAGGAGTAAAGCATGAAAGTTAGACCATCTGTTAAAAAGATGTGTGACAAATGCAAAGTAGTTCGTCGTAAAGGCGTAGTTCGCATTATTTGCGAAAATCCAAAACACAAACAAAGACAAGGATAATTTATGGCTCGTATTGCAGGTGTGGATTTACCAAAGAAAAAAAGAATTGAATATGGTTTGACTTATATTTATGGTATAGGTTTGCATACTTCAAGAAAAATCTTAGATAAAACAGGAATTTCTTACGATAAAAGAGTTCATGAACTAAGTGAAGATGAAGCAGCAGCTATCCGTAAAGAAATTCAAGAAAACTATATGGTTGAGGGTGATCTTAGAAAACAAGTTGCTATGGATATCAAAGCATTAATGGATCTAGGAAGCTTTAGAGGCTTAAGACATAGAAAAGGCTTACCGGTTCGTGGTCAAAAAACAAAAACAAATGCCAGAACTAGAAAAGGTAAGAGAAAAACCGTTGGTGCAAAATCATAAGGATAGAAAATGGCAAAAAGAAAAGTAGTTAAGAAAAAAGTAGTTAAAAAAAATATAGCTAAAGGTATAGTTTATATCAGTGCAACATTTAATAATACTATGGTTACTGTAACTGATGAAATGGGAAATGCTATTGCTTGGAGTAGCGCAGGTGGTTTAGGATTTAAAGGTTCTAAAAAATCAACTCCTTATGCAGCACAACAAGCAGTAGAAGATGCTTTAAATAAAGCAAAAGAACATGGTATTAAAGAAGTAGGTATTAAAGTACAAGGACCAGGAAGTGGTCGTGAGACAGCGGTTAAGAGTGTAGGTGCTATGGAAGGTATTAAAGTAACTTTCTTAAAAGATATTACCCCATTAGCTCATAATGGTTGTAGACCACCAAAACGTCGTCGTGTCTAAGAATAAGATATAAGATTTAGGAGAATTATAATGGCAAGATATAGAGGACCAGTAGAGAAATTAGAAAGACGACTTGGCGTAAGCTTGGCAATGAAAGGCGAAAGAAGATTAGCAGGTAAAAGTGCTTTAGATAAACGCCCTTACGCACCAGGTCAGCATGGACAAAGAAAAGCTAAAATCAGCGAATACGGACTTCAATTAAGAGAAAAACAAAAAGCTAAGTTTATGTATGGAGTTAGCGAAAAACAATTTAGAAGATTATTTAGCGAAGCTGCTAGAAAAGATGGCAACACCGGTGCGCTTTTAATCCAGCTTTTAGAACAAAGACTTGATAATGTTGTTTATAGAATGGGTTTTGCTACAACACGCCGTTTTGCTAGACAACTTGTAACTCATGGACATATTTTAGTAAATGGTAAAAGAGTGGATATTCCTAGTTATAGAGTAGAGGCAGGTCAAAAAATTGAAGTGATTGAAAAAAGCAAAAACAATCCTCAAATTTCAAGAGCGATCGAACTTACTGCTCAAACTGGTATAGTTGCTTGGGTTGATGTAGAAAAAGATAAAAGATTTGGAATTTTTACAAGAAAACCTGAAAGAGAAGAAGTTATCATTCCAGTTGAGGAAAGATATATCGTTGAGTTGTACTCTAAATAATAAAGGTTTTTGATATGAGACATATTACAACTTCTGCTTATACACCGACAGAGTTTAGTATTGAAAATATCAGTGATACAGTAGCAAAAGTAAGCGCATGGCCTTTTGAAATCGGCTATGCTATTACTTTGGCGCATCCTTTGCGTCGTTTGCTTTATTCAAGCACAGTAGGTTTTGCTCCAACAGGAGTTAAAATCAAAGGCGTAGCACATGAATTTGATAGTATGCGTGGTATGCTTGAAGATGTAGCATTGTTTATTATCAATCTAAAAAAATTAAGATTTAAACTAAAAACAGATTCTGAAAAAGAAGTTATAACTTTTAGTTTTAAAGGACCAAAAGAAATTTGCGGAAAAGACTTAGATAACGATGTTGTTGAGGTTGTGAACGCAGATAGCTATCTTGCAACGATCAATGAAGATGCAGATTTAGAATTTACCTTAATCATTGAAAAAGGTATAGGTTATGTACCTTCTGAAGAAGTGCAAAATTTCTTAGATCCTGAATTTATAGCACTTGATGCATTCTTTACTCCGGTAAAACATGCAGTTTATGATATAGAAAAAGTGCTTTTTGAAGATAACCCAGATTATGAAAAAGTTGTTTTTACAATCACAACTGATGGTCAAATTTCACCAAGTGATGCTTTTAAAAATGCTTTAGAAGCAATGTATAAACAATTATCGGTGTTTGATAAAATCACTAATGCTCAAAGCGTTGTAAGAAGCCAAACACAAAATAATGAAGTAGAACATGTAAAATTACTTCAAAATATAACTGAGTTAAATTTAAGTGCAAGAAGCTTTAATTGCCTAGAAAAAGCAAATGTGGTTTATATCGGTGAGCTTGCTTTAATGAGTGTAGGCGAACTTGCAGATTTAAAAAATCTAGGTAAAAAATCTTTAGATGAGATTAAAAGTGTGATGGAATCTATAGGTTTTCCTATAGGAAATTCAAAACTCAGTGATAGTGCAAAAGAAACGCTAAAAAGAAAAATTACAGAATTAAAAGCACAAAATGAAGGATAATCAATGAGACATAGACATGGATATAGAAAGTTAGGTCGCACTTCTACTCACCGTGCAGCCTTATTAAAAAACCTTACCATTGCTATTATTAAAGCAGGTAAAATAGAAACAACATTACCTAAAGCAAAAGAATTAAGAGGTTATGTTGAAAGATTGATCACTCGTGCAAGAAAAGGTGATTTCAATGCTCACAGAGCAGTTTTTGCTAGCTTGCAAGATAAAGAAGCTACAAATAAACTTGTAACAGAAATCGCACCTAAATTTGCAGATAGAAACGGTGGTTATACAAGAATTATCAAAACAAGAATCCGCCGTGGCGATGCTGCAGAAATGGCTTTCATCGAATTCGTAGCTTAATTTTTAGCCTTTTTAAAGGCTAAAAACTTCTTATTTTTATTTATTTACTTACTATTTTTTGTATTTTTATCCATTTTTTGCTACTATTAATCTTTTTAACTACAAAAAAGGAAAAAAATGCAAGAAAATTCAAGATTACGCATAGCTATACAAAAATCAGGTCGTTTAAGTAAAGATTCTATTGCCTTGCTTGAGTCCATAGGCGTAAAACTTCGCATACACGATCAAAGCTTGATTGCTTTTTCTACAAATTTACCTATTGATTTACTTAGAGTAAGAGATGATGATATACCAGGATTAATTTTTGATGGAGTAGTAGATCTTGGTATAGTTGGAGAAAATGTTTTAGAAGAAAATGAACTAGAAAGAAAATCAAAAAACGAAAATGCAGATTTTATAATGCTTAAAAAGCTTGATTTTGGTGGATGCCGTTTGTCTTTAGCATTGCCAGAAAATAGTGAGTATAAAGGTATAGAAAGTTTTAAAAATTTACGCATAGCAACTTCTTATCCACAGCTTTTAAAGCGTTTTATGGAAGAAAATAACATTCCTTATAAAACTTGTATGCTAACAGGCTCAGTTGAAGTAGCGCCAAGTGCAAATTTAGCTGATGGAATTTGTGATTTAGTTTCAAGTGGTGCTACTTTGAAAGCAAATGGGCTTAAAGAAGTTATGGTGATTTATAAATCAAAAGCTTGCATTATCCAAAGAAAAGAAAGTTTAGCTTCACATAAACAAGAATTAATCGATAAATTACTCATTAGGATTAATGGAGTTATGCAAGCAAGAGAGTCAAAATACATCATGTTGCATGCTCCTATTGAAAAGCTAGAAAAAATCACAGCTTTATTACCAGGTGTTGAAAAACCTACGATTTTACCTTTAGAAAATGATAAAGCTAGAGTGGCGCTACATATGGTAAGTCAAGAAAATTTATTTTGGGAAACTATGGAAGCTTTGAAAAAAGAAGGCGCAAGTGCGATTTTAGTTTTACCTATTGAAAAAATGCTCTCTTAAAGGATAAAAATGCAAATACTTGATTTTGAAAAATTAAACCAAAGCGAACAAGAATTAGCACTCAAGCGTCCTGCTATAAGTGCTAATGCACAGGTTAAAACCATAGTAGAACAAATCATTGAAGATGTTAAGATAAATGGCGATGAAGCTTTAAAACAAATGGCTATAAAATTTGATAAAGTAGAGTTAAATTCCATCAAACTAAGCGATGAAGAGCTTAGTAATTTAGCAGAGCAAATTGATGATGAGTTAAAACAAGCTATTAAAATAGCTTATGAAAATATCTATAAATTCCACAAAGCTCAAGAAAGTAAAACCATAGAACTTCAAACCTTTGAAGGGGTAACTTGTAAGGTGCTAACAAGAGCTATTGAAAAAGTAGGACTTTATATACCAGGAGGCTTAGCACCACTTTTTTCAACTGCACTCATGTTAGCTATTCCTGCTAAAATTGCAAAATGTAAATTTATAGCCTTAGCTTCCCCAGCACCACTTCATCCTGCCATTGCTTTTGTAGCAAAACTTTGTGAGGTTGATGCAGTGTATCAAATAGGCGGAGCAGGAGCCATAGCAGCACTTGCTTATGGAACGCAAAGTGTGCAAAAAGTAGATAAAATTTTTGGCCCAGGAAATGCCTTTGTAACTGAAGCCAAAAAGCAAGTTAATAATCATGGAGTGGCTATTGATATGCAAGCAGGACCTTCAGAGGTATTAGTTTTAGCAGATGAATTTGCTAATGCTAAATTTATAGCTTCAGATTTACTCTCACAAGCTGAGCATGGAGCAGATTCTCAAGCGATTTTAGTTTGTACAAGTGAAAAACTAGCCAAAGAAGTAGATAGTGAAGTTGCTTTACAGCTTGAAAAACTCTCGCGTAAAGAAATTGCTTCCAAATCTTTAGCACACTCTAAAATCATTCTTGCAAAAGATATAAAACATGCCATAAGCATTTCAAATGACTATGCACCTGAGCATTTGATCATTCATACACAAAATCCATCTAGCTTGCTTGATGATATTATGCATGCAGGTTCAGTATTTTTAGGTGAGTATTCTCCAGAATCTATGGGAGATTATGCAAGTGGAACAAATCATGTATTGCCAACTTATGGTTTTACTAAGTCTTATTCTTCACTAGGGCTTGCTGATTTTATGAAAAGAATGACCGTGCAAGAACTTAGTAAAGAAGGCTTTAAAAAGCTTGGGCCTGTGGTGGAAATTTTAGCAGCAGCTGAAGGGCTTGATGGGCATAAAAATGCCGTGAGTTTAAGATTAGAAAGTCTAAAATGAGTGCAAAAATTTTATTTATCGATAGAGATGGTACGCTCATTGATGAACCAAAAGATGATTTTCAAATCGATTCTTTAGAAAAACTTGAGTTTGAAAAAGGTGCCATCAATACACTTTTAAAGTTAAAAAATTTTGGTTTTAAATTTGTTATGGTGAGTAATCAAGATGGCCTAGGCACAAATTCTTTTCCTAGGGAAAATTTTGACAAGACTCATGAAAAAATGCTAAGTGTTTTTCAAAGTTGTGGTATAGAATTTGAAGATATTTTTATATGCCCACATTTTGAGCATGAAAATTGCGCCTGTAGGAAGCCAAAAACTGCCATGCTTGAAAACTATATCAAAAATAAACTTTATGACAAAAATAAAAGTTTTGTTATAGGCGATAGAGATAGCGATATGCTTTTGGCACAAAATCTTGGAATTCAAGGTTTAAAATATGATAAAAACGATTTTAACTGGGAGCAAATCGCTGATTTTATCTTGCAAAATTACCGCAGTGCTTGCATAGAGCGTAATACCAAAGAAACCCAAATTCAAGTTAAAATAGCTTTTAATGAAAAAGCAAAAGCTAATATCAAAACAAATATCGCATTTTTTGATCATATGTTAGAGCAAATTGCCACACATGCAAATATATCTTTAGAGATAAAATGCAAAGGGGATTTAGAAGTTGATGAACATCATAGCGTAGAAGATGTCGCACTTTCTTTGGGAGAGGCTATTAAAAATGCACTTGATCAAAAAATAGGCATTGCAAGATATGGCTTTGTTTTGCCTATGGATGAGTGCTTGGCAAGTTGTGCGATTGACTTTTGTAATAGACCGCATTTAGTTTATAAGGCTAAGTTTAAAAAAGAAAAACTCGGAGAATTAAGCACAGAAATGATAGAGCATTTTTTCTACTCACTAAGTTATGCTATGGGTGCGAGTTTGCATTTAAAAGTTAAAGGCAAAAATGATCATCACAAAGCCGAAGGACTTTTTAAAGCCTTTGCAAGAGCTTTAAAAATGGCTATAAAAATAGAAAATGAAAACCTAGCAAGCTCTAAAGGAGTGATATGAAACTAGCTATTATAGATACAGGTTGTGCGAATTTGGCTTCACTTGCTTTTGCGCTCGAGCGTTTAGGACAAAAAAGTATTATCACACATGATTTAAAAGAACTTTCACAAGCAGATAAGCTTTTACTTCCTGGGGTTGGTACAGCAGCTAAAGCAATGGCTAATCTAAAAGCACTTAATTTAGAAAATTTTATCCAAACTACCACAAAACCACTTTTAGGTATTTGTCTTGGTATGCAAATTTTGGGTAAATTTTCAGAAGAATTACACCAAAAAACACTTGGCATTATGCCTTTTGATGTACAAAAATTCCAAGAAAAAGCAAATTTTACTTTCCCGCATATGGGGTGGAATCAAGTCTTTAGCTCACATGAACTTTTTAAAGGCTTAGATGGGGCTTATTTTTATTTTGTGCATAGTTATTGCGTGGGGTTAAATGAATACACCATCGCAGAGTGTGAGTACTCTACCAAATTTAGTGCAAGTTTAAATAAAGACAATTTTTATGGCGTGCAGTTTCACCCTGAAAGAAGTGGCGAAGCGGGTGAAGTATTATTAAAAAATTTCATAAATATGTAGGTAAAAATGCAAACTCAAATCATTCCAGCATTAGACTTAATAGATGGTAAAGTAGTAAGACTTTATAAAGGCGATTATGCTAAAAAGCAAGAATACAGCTTTGATCCTTTAGCTAAATTTCAAGAGTATGAGGCTCAAGGCACTGCTTGGCTTCACTTAGTGGATTTAAGCGGTGCAAAAGATCCTAGTAAAAGACAACTAAAACTCATAGAAAACCTAGCTTCTAAAATCAAAGTAAATCTTCAAGTAGGCGGAGGAATTCGCACTAAAGATGAGGTTAAAGCTTTATTTGATAGCGGTGTTAAACGCGTAGTTATAGGCTCTTTAGCGGTTAAAAACAAAGCCTTTACACAAGAGCTTTTAAATGAATTTGGTGTAGAAAATATAGTCTTAGCGCTTGATAGTATTTGCGTTAAAGATGAGTTTTTTGTGGCTGTTGATGCATGGAGTAAAACAAGCGATGAAAAATTATTTGAGCTTTTAAATTTTTATAAAGATGTAAAGCATATTTTATGCACAGATATTTCTAAAGATGGCACGATGAGTGGGGCAAATATCACTTTATATAAAGCTTTGCATGAGAAATTTCCACATTTACAAACTCAAGCAAGCGGAGGTGTGGCAAGCTTAGAAGATTTTAAAAAGCTAAATGGCATAGTAAGTGGTATCATCGTAGGTAAAGCCTTGCTTGATAAAGAATTTAGCATAAAGGAGGCTCAAGAATGCTTGCAAAACGCATAATTGCATGTTTGGATGTAAAAGATGGTAGAGTAGTTAAAGGGGTGCAGTTTAAAAACCATGAAGATATGGGAGATGTTATAGAACTTGCTAAATTCTACTCACAAAATGGCATTGATGAGCTTGTATTTTATGATATAACTGCTTCAGCTAAAAATGAGCGCATTGATAGGACTTGGGTAAGCAAAGTAGCACAAAATATCTCTATACCATTTTGTGTTGCAGGGGGTATAAAAAGCGAAGATGACGCAAAAGAGCTTTTGGCAAATGGTGCTGATAAAATTTCTATTAATTCCCCTGCTTTAAATGACCCTGATTTAATCTCACGCCTTGCAAAAAGCTTTGGAGTGCAATGCGTAGTTGTAGGTATAGATACTTTTAAAGATGAAAACAACGAGCTTTTAGTCTATAAATACACCGGAGATGAGAGTAAATCTCATCATAGTGGTAAAAAAACACTAGAATGGGTAAAGCAAGTATGTGAGCTAGGAGCGGGTGAAATCGTACTAAATATGATGAATCAAGATGGCATGAGAAAGGGCTATGATCTTGATCAACTTACCAAGGTTAGACAGATTTGCCCTGTGCCTTTAGTAGCAAGTGGTGGTGCAGGAGCTAAAGAGCATTTTTTAGACGTTTTTAAACTTGGTGTTGATGGAGCTTTGGCAGCTTCAGTATTTCATAAAAAACTTATAGATATTAAAGAATTAAAACTATTTTTAAAAGATCAAGGCATACAAATTCGTATTTAAAGGAAAAGCTATGAAGATAAATGAAGAAGAATTCATAAAAAGTATTAACTGGCAAAAGGTTAATAACCTTGTTCCTGTGATCATTCAAGATTATCATTCTTGTGAAGTTTTAATGCAAGGCTTTATGAATGAACAAGCTCTAAGAGATAGTTTTAAGCACCAAAAAGTTGTGTTTTACTCACGTACTAAAGAGCGTTTGTGGATGAAAGGTGAGCAAAGTGGAAATTTTTTACATATTATAGATATGGGACTTGATTGTGATAGAGATTGTATCTTGATTTTAGTTAAACCTAGCGGGGCTACTTGTCACACAGGCGATACTTCTTGCTTTGAAACACTTTCTAAAAAGGCTGATTTTGTATTTTTATCGCGTCTTGAAAGGCTGATTAATTCTCGTAAAAGTACCTGTGCAAGTTCTTCTTACACAGCTGAACTTTTTTCAAAAGGCACTAAACGCATAGCACAAAAAGTAGGCGAAGAAGGCGTTGAAACGGCTTTAGCTGCCACTGTTAAAGACAAAGATGAGCTGATAAATGAAGCAGCTGATTTACTTTATCATTTAGATGTTTTATTAGCTGATGCGGATTTGAGTTTAAATGATGTGATTGCTAAATTAAAAGAAAGAAATAAAAGTTAAGCGTGATTTCTCACGCTTAATTAAGCAATATTTTTGAAAAGATTCACTGACTATATCGAGTAATTTTAAAAAAAACTTTACACTTTAAAGACATAGTATGCATTTTTATAACAATTTGTTATGAAAATTGTAGACATTAGTTTTTGACTAAAAGCTTTATTTCTCCATTATTTTACTAAAATACTTTTGCAATATATGTATTCAATTTAATAACATTTTATTTGTATTTTTGGAACACTTATTGCTTTATATCTGCATAAGCAATAGAAGATTGTGAGATATTCACAAAGCAATATTTTTTAAAGGATTTAATTATGATGAGATCTCTTTGGGCTGGGGTTTCTGGACTCCAAGCACACCAATACGCAATGGATGTAGAAGGTAATAACATAGCCAATGTTAATACATTTGGTTTTAAATATTCTCGTGCGGATTTCTCAACGCTTATGAGTCAAACTTCTAAGATAGCTACAGCTCCAGATGGTAACCTAGGTGGTAAAAACCCTATGCAAGTTGGACTTGGTTCTGGTGTAAATTCTACTACTAGAATTCACTCTCAAGGTAATATCCAAACTACAGATAAAAACACCGATATGGCTATTAATGGTGATGGATTTTTCATCGTTTCAAATGATGGCGGTACTACTCAGTATTATACCCGTGCAGGGGATTTTAAAACAGATGCAGTAGGAAATTTCGTAGATAATAACGGCTATACCGTTCAAGGCTGGAACTATAATCAAGAAACAGGGCAAATCGACTCTTCAACCTCAGTAGGCGATATAGTGATCCCACCTGGTATGAGTATGCCTGCTAGACCAAGTACTTCAGTAAGTCTTACAGCAAATTTAGATAGTGGTAATACTCTAGGTGCTAATGCTTCTGCTAAAAGACCTATTTATGCATTAGATTCTACTCATGGTATGAGAAATGATACAGGAACAGTAATAGATGAAAATGATACTGGCCATACCGAGTTTTATACTACTTCAAAAAGCGGAGCCCAAGTAACTGAAAAAGGTGTGGATATGGGTGTAGTGTTTAATGCTCAAGGTGAGGGCTTAAATTTAAGAAGTGGTCAAGGTATATGGATAAGTTATGCTGATGCTAAACATACTTCAAATGTTAAAATGCACGCTGATTTACCACAAGATCCAGCAAAATGGCAACAAGGTTCTAACTATACATTTTGGGGTTTTAAGCAACCAGATGGAACAATGGTAAATGCAGTTTTAGATATTAACATCAATGGTGTGAATATAAGAGCAGAAGGTGTAGGGCAAGAAACTTTCATCAATGCTATCAATGCTAAGACAGCTGAAACTGGCGTAGTAGCTTCAGTAGTAAATGGACAAATCACTTTTACTAATGATAATAGCACAGGAACTACAGCAAAATCTAAAAATTTAGATATTACTATAAATGCTGCAACTACGGCAGGTGGACAAGTCACAGTTCCTCAAACTCCTAATCCTGGTGATAATGTAACAGCTGCCAATTTACAACTTCAAGGAGAAGCTCGTAGGGCTTGGCTTGGAACAGATGGGGCAAATGGAAATACTGGTAATGTTAAAAATACAGTTCAGGTGGTGACAGCACATGAGTATATTTATAGTCCAAACAGTGTAGATATAGGACCAAATCCTAATCCAAACGCAGGAACACAAGAACAAGCTAATATGCCTAGTGCAAATGGACAAAGAACTTTTCATACAACAGAAGATTTAAGGGAGCTTTTGCAAAGAGATGCTAGATATGCTGTAGATTATGATGGTAGTGGAAGTATAGTTAATTGGCAAGATGGAGGCGTTGGGGCTGATGCTAATCCAGGCGTGGAAGTAGTAGTAGAAAGTGATGGTAGATTTAAAATAACAAACCCAGCTGGTGAAAACGCTAAAGATATGACTTTTAAAGTTACAGGTTTTTCAGATGAGGTAAATAAAATCGCTACTAATGATAAATTCACAGCGATGTTTAGTGCTTTAGATGGAAATTTCAATGCAGGTAATAATGAAAAATATTCTCAAGACATGTATTTATCAGCTCATACTGCTAGTATAGAGATTTTTGACTCATTAGGAACTAGACATGAACTAACTGTGCAATTTACTAAGCAAAGTAAAACAGCAGATGGTGGAGCTGAATGGTCTATCATCATCTCAGTGCCTGAGCCTGCAGAGATTAATTTCAGTGGTGATGGAGCTCCAGGAAACATAGTAGTAGGAAATTTAAGATTTGGTAATGATGGCTCACTTCAAAGCTATACGCCAAATGTATTAAACTTTACCGGAAATAACGGCTCAAAACCTGATCAAGTTATAAAACTTGACTTTGGTACAACAGGTGGTTTTGATGGTTTAACAAGCTATGATAAAGATTCAGCTACCACAAAACAAGAAACTGATGGTTACACAGGGGGTAACTTAAAGCCAGATGCATTAAGAACTGATGAGAATGGTTATATCTATGGAGAATTTACTAATGGTAAAACTCTAGCTTTAGCTAAGGTTGCTCTAGCTACTTTCCCAAATAATATGGGTCTTGAAGAAATGGGTAATAACCTTTTCAAAGCGACAGCAAACTCAGGAACACCTACTATAGGTCATGCTGGTGAAGGTGGTAGAGGGGGCTTAAAAGGCTCAGCTATAGAAATGTCAAATGTGGATTTAAGCCGTGCATTAACCGAGCTTATCGTAATCCAAAGGGGTTACCAAGCAAACTCAAAAACGATTACCACAAGTGATCAGCTTTTAAATACTTTGCTTCAATTAAAACAATAATTCTAAACCCAAGGTTTTTAAAACCTTGGGATCAAGCTTTACAAGGTTATCAAGGTAGCCTTGTAATACTTGATGACCTTGAAGCCTTCAATCTATTGCTAACTCACTTCTTTCTTGCCTTAAGGAGTGAGTAGCATGATTTGCATATCGACAAGTTAAAATAAAAATTTATAAACTTAATTATCTGCTATAGTTTTAATCATTGCAAATTTAAAATATTTTGTTTTGCTATCATGATCAAAAACGCTAAAATTATCAAGAAAAATATAAATATTATTTGTTGATGTAAAGTTTTTTGAAAAAGGTTCGATATAGTCAGTGAATCTTTTCAAAAATATTGCTTAATTAAGCGTGAGAAATCACGCTTAACTTCTTTTTGATTTTATTTAACTTTCTTTTATTGATTAAACTTAGATAAGAAACCAAAGATAAAAATGTACAAGTTCCTAAAATAAGCGATAAAAATATAGGTGTATTAGCATTTAAAAGACTTACTAAAAATGCCATCACTCCTGCCATAGCAAATTGTGCTGCCCCTAAGAGTGCTGAAGCACTGCCTGCATTTTGTTTTGATCTTGCCATAGCTAAAGTGGTGGTATTTGGCAGGATAAAACCCAAACTTGCTATGATTAAACATAAAGGAATTTCAAAAGCCCAAAAACCTAGATCAAAAGTTGCCCCTAAAATGAGTAAAAAGGTTAAAAAAGTAATCATCATAAGCGCTCTTGGCAAAACATAATAAGGCGAGAGTTTAAGAACTATCCTTGCGTTTATATTAGCACATACAACAAAACTTAAAGCATGAGCTCCAAAAAGGGCTGCGTATTGTTGAGGGCTGAGTTCAAAAACACGCGTAAAAACAAAAGATGAGCCAGTTAAATAAGCAAAAAAACCTGCAAAGATTAAATTCCCACAAAGCAAATACACCATAAAACGACGATCTTTTAAGATTTTTTTGTAACTTTTTGCAACTTCTTTGTGATTAAATTTTTTACCTTGAGTGTTGAGGTTGCTTTCTTTTAGGGCAAAAATAACAAGTAAAAATAAAATAAAACCTAAGATAAATAATGTCAAAAATATACTACGCCAAGAAAAAAACTCAAGTAAAATCCCACCAAAAGTAGGGGAAAGCATAGGAGCTAAAGAAGTAAAAACCATCATCAAAGCATAAACCCCCGCTGCTTCTTTAAGCTCAAAAACATCATTTACTATAGCTCTTGCCACAACTACGCCCACACAACCTCCTAAAGCTTCAAAAAAACGCAAAGCTATAAAAGCATGAATGGAATCAACTAAAACACAAGCAATACTTGAAGAAATAAAAAGAAAAAGTCCTATATACAAAGGTTTTTTTCTACCATATACATCACTTAATGGCCCATAAAAAAGCTGACCCAAAGAAAAGGCTATAAAAAAACTTGCAAGGGAAAGTTGAGTATAAAAAGAATTTGTTTGAAAGCTTTTTTCTACTTCATTTAAAGCAGGTAAATACATATCAGTCGAAAGTGGTGCTATGGCAGATAAAAAGCCTAGTATGAAAATGAGTTTGAGTTTTTCAAAACCTTTTATTTGAGTGCGTTTTTGCATACAAAATCCTAAAATATTTTTACCATTGTATAGCAAAAAGTCTAAAATAAACAATAATTTACATTTTTTAAAGGCAAATAAGATAAAATTAAATTAAAAAACAATCAAGGAAAAGTTATGAATATGCCTTTTAGTGATGAGGAATTAATCGAACCTGTAAAAGCAAGTTTGGCTAAAACTATGCATATTTTAGAAAATGATGGTGGTGGACTTGATTTTTTAGGGGTTAAAAATGGCGTGGTTTATGTGAAATTAACCGGAGCTTGTCATGGTTGTCCTTCAAGTGGAACGACTTTGAAATATGGCTTAGAAAAACAGCTTAAAATCGACATACACCCAGATATAACTATAGTAAATTTAGCAGGCGGGGAAAGCGAATTTGCAAAATTATAAAAAAATAGCCATAGAATGCTTTTATAAAAAAGATTTTAAAAACGCTAAGATGTATTTTTCTCTTGCTTATGAAAAGCGTAAAAATAAAAGACTTTTAACTTTTATCAACATTTGCGATTTAGCTTTAAAAAGCCCTGAAGAAGCTTTTGTGTTTTTTGAGTTTTTTATGCAAAATTATAAAAATACTAAAGTAGATAAAGATATTGAAAAACTCATTAGTCTTAGTCAAAGTGTACAGTATGAAGAAGAAAGTGAAGACTTTGAGGGTTTGAGTTATCAAGATTTTTTACTTAGTGAAGCAAAAGTTGGGTTTAAACAAGCTTTGGAAAATGTTATAATATCGAATAAACTTATCATTAATGATAAAGAAGATTTTGTGGATTTTTTAGAAAAACTTTTAGAGCATGGTTATAAAGATATGCTTGTAGCCTATATGGAAGATGTTTCGGTGCATTTTTATTCTAATTATAGATTTATCAAGCTTAGTGAGAAAATCAAGGAATTAAATTATGATAGTAAAGATTGAAAATACTTTCATTTGTGATAATTCTAATGAATGCGAAAAAGATTGTTTTTTCTTAAAAACTGCTCAAAATGAAAAATTTGTTCATCAAGCTTTAGAAAAACAAGCAAAAATTATAAATATAACTGAGTGTAAGAGACTTTTAAATATAGATGAAAATATAAAAATCATAGGCATAACAGGCACAAATGGCAAGACAACTACTGCGGGGGCTATTTACTCTATCTTGCTTGATTTAGGTTATAAATGTGCCTTGATGGGAACTAGGGGTAGTTTTATAAATGATAAAAATATCACTCCAAAAGGCTTAACTACTGCTCCTATTTTGCAAACCTTAGAGCTTTTATCTTTAGCAAGTAAGGAAAAATGTGAATTTTTAATTATGGAAGTAAGCTCACATGCTTTGGTACAAAACCGCATTGAAGGGCTTGAGTTTAAGGCTAAAATTTTTACGAATATCACTCAAGATCATTTAGATTTTCATGGAAACTTTCAAAACTACCAAGTGGCAAAAGAAAGTTTTTTTACCGATGAGTGTATGAAATTTATCAATAAAGATGCAAAAACTATAAATTTTAATGTCAAAGGTGCTTTTACTTATGGAGTAGAAAATCCAAGTTATTATCATATCAAAGCTTATGCTTTAAAAAATGGCATTGAAGCTGTGGTAAATTTTGGCAAAGAAACTTTTATGATTGATTCTTCTTTGGTAGGGCTTTTTAATCTTTATAATCTTTTGGCTGCAAGTGCTTGTGTGAATGAACTTGTCAAGCCAAATTTAAAAGAACTTGAAAAGGCTATTAGTAATTTTGGTGGCATTGAAGGCAGAATGCAAGTAGTTGCAAAAGATGTGATTGTGGATTTTGCTCATACGCCCGATGGTATAGAAAAAGTTTTAGATGCTTTAAAATATCGCGATTTGATTGTGGTTTTTGGAGCAGGGGGAGATAGGGATAAAACTAAGCGTCCATTAATGGCTAAAATCGCCAAACATTATGCTAAAAAACTCATCATCACAAGTGATAATCCACGCTCAGAAGAGCCTATGGATATCATTAATGATATTTTAAGTGGGATAGAAAAAGATGAGAGTGTTTTTATAGAATGCGATAGAAAAGAAGCGATAAAAAAAGCATTAGAGCTTAAAACGAAAAATGATTTTGTAGTGATTTTGGGTAAGGGTGATGAGACTTATCAAGAGATTAAAGGAGTAAAATATCCTTTTAATGATAAAGAAGTAGTATTAGAGATATTAAAAGAAGGAAAATAAATGTTTGAAAATATGGATTTTTCTAAAATGGGCGAGCTTTTAACTAAGGCTCAAGAAAAAGCAAATGAATTAGAGCAGGAAGCTTTAAAAAAAGAATTTAGCGCAAAAAGTGGCGGTGGTTTAGTAAAAGTTAGTGCTAATGGAAAAGGTGAAATCATCGATATAAGCATTGATGATTCTTTGCTTGAAGATAAAGAATCTATGCAAATTTTATTGATCGCTGTGATTAATGATGTAATGAAAATGGTAGAACAAAATAAAAAATCAATGGCTAGTAATTTATTTAGCGGAATGGGAATGCTATGAGAATTTTACTTTGTATTTTGGGTATAACTGGTGTACTTTTTGCTGTGCCAAGACCGACTTTTAATGATTTTTTGGGTTGTTATGAAAAAAACAAAGCTAGTATGTTAATTTATGAGGGTTTACCTGCTTTTGCTTTAAATGAAAACACTCTAGCAGTAGTTAAAACTAAAAATGCAAAATTAAACAGCTATACTAAATATGATCCTTATTTAAATTTATATTTAGTAAAAACTGATTTTAGTTTAATCCCTGCGCCTATGGGAAATGAAGAAGAATTAACACGCAATAGCTGGGTGGGAATTTTAGATAATAATCAAAGCTATATAGGGCATTTGAAGTATTTTGGACAAAGTTTAACAGAGCGTGATCAACTTGATTTTACTTCTAAAATCGGAGAGCTTAACTCACCATGTTGTAAAATGCTTGGTATAAGCTTAGAAGATGGCAAACTTATAGGTAATCGCTATTTAAAACACTTTGCAAAATATCCTGATGTTTATTGGGGTGATATAGGTGTGGATTTTGATATGCGTGATGGTAAAATTTATGTAAAAAATGTGCGTAAAAATGGGCAATTTTTGCTTAATGATGAGCTTGTGAGTGTAGATGGGCAAGTTTATGATGATATAAGAAAATTAAATGAAAAAATTTTATTTGCTGATCGTGGTGCAACTTTGTATTTTAATATGTTAAGAGATAATAAAGATGTCAATATTTCTACGACAGTTTTTGATAAAGATTTGGGTATATTTGCTAAACCTAAAAAAGTAGTTCAAGCTAAGCCAACTTCTTTTTATAGCAATCTAGGATTGCGCGTAGATATGAAAATGAATGTTACAGAGGTAACTCCAAATTCTAAAGCGCAAATGGCTGGATTTTTAAAAGGGGATAAAATTTTAAGAATTAATAATCAAAAAATCAATAATTTCAATGAGCTTCAAGCCATATTAACTCAAGCTAATACTTTTGATGTTTTAGTTTCAAGACAAGCAAGCAATATCCCTTCAGCGAAAAATAATGATTTTGAGCATTTTAATAAAGGATACTTTGACTTTTTTATAAGGCTAAATAAGTGATTTTAGAAAAATTCAAACAACATTTAGAGCAAAATTTTCCTAAAACTCAAAGCTTTCATCCATTTTTCAATGAAGCTTTAAAATGGATGTTAGAAGCTGGCGGGAAGCATTTTAGAGCCCAACTGCTTTTAGGGATAGTGAATGCTAAAAATCCTGCTTTGTTTGAAAAGGCTTTAAATGCGGCTTTGGCTTTGGAATTTATCCACACTTACTCTTTAATACATGATGATTTGCCTGCTATGGATAATGCTTCTTTGCGCAGAGGAAAGCAAACTTTACATAAAAAATATGATGAAACCACAGCTATTTTAGTAGGTGATGCTTTAAATACTCAAGCTTTTTTACTACTTTCCAAACTTGATTTAAAAGAAAATGTTAGATTAAAACTCATAGAAACTTTAGCTTTTAATGCAGGGCTTGGTGGTATGATTATCGGTCAGGCTATTGATTGTTATTTTGAAGATATGCCTTTAAATTTAGAACAAGTTGAGTTTTTGCATATCCATAAAACTGCAAGATTGATCGCAGCGGCTTTAAAAATGGGTTGTGAAATTTGTGAGTTAGATGAAAAAGAATGCGAGCAAATTTATGAAATAGGGCTTTTGATAGGATTAGTTTTTCAAATCAAAGATGACATTATCGATGCGACTTTAGATACCCAAGAAGCAGGAAAGCCAACTCATAATGATTTGCATAAAAATTCTTTTGTAAAACTTTTGGGTTTAGAAGGTGCTAAAAAGGCAAAAGATGATAAAATTGCATTATGCGAAGAAAAAATGAAAAATTTAGATTCTAAGCTTGCTAACGAGCTTCAAATTTTGATTGATAAATATTTAAAAGGTTAAACAATGTTACAAAAACAAGCCAATACTATAAGATTTTTATGTGCGGATATGATACAAAAGGCAAATTCAGGCCATCCAGGTGCACCTATGGGTTTAGCAGATATTATGAGTGTTTTAAGTACTCATTTAGTACATAATCCAAAAGATCCTACATGGTTAAACCGCGATAGATTAGTCTTTTCAGGCGGTCATGCAAGCGCTTTGCTTTATAGCTTTTTACATTTGAGTGGTTATGATGTAAGTTTAGAGGATTTAAAAAATTTCCGTCAATTACACTCTAAAACCCCAGGTCATCCTGAAATTTTCACTCCAGGCGTTGAAATTGCTACAGGACCTTTAGGACAAGGCATTGCAAATGCGGTTGGTTTTGCTATGGCAGCTAAAAAAGCAAGTTTGCTTTTGGGCGAGGATATTATCAATCACAAAGTATATTGTTTATGTGGTGATGGAGATTTGCAAGAAGGAATTTCTTATGAAGCTTGTTCTTTAGCAGGACTTCACAAACTTGATAATTTAATCATCATTTATGATAGTAATAATATTTCAATCGAAGGTGATGTGGCTATTGCCTTTAATGAAAATGTAAAAGAGCGTTTTAGAGCGCAAAATTTTGAAGTGCTTGAGATAGATGGGCATGATTTTGAGCAAATTGATTTGGCATTAAAAACAGCTAAAGAAAGTAAAAAGCCTTGTTTAATCATCGCTCATACTACCATAGCTAAGGGGGCTTTGGAACTTGAAGGAAGCCATCATTCTCACGGAGCGCCTTTGGGTGAAGAGCTTATTAAAAAGGCAAAAGAGGCTTTAGGTTTTGATCCACAAAAAACTTTTGAAATTCCAGAAGAAGTTAAAATTCGCTTTAATGCCGCAATAGAACTTGGAGATTTAGCACAAGCTAAATGGAATCAAAAAGTGCAAAATTTAAATACAGAAAAACAAGCTTTATTAAAAGAGCTTTTAGAACCTGATTTTTCAAAAATACAATTTCCTGATTTTAAAGGAAAAGATCTAGCTACTAGAGATAGCAATGGTATGATTTTAAATGCTATCGCTAAAGCTTTACCAGGGTTTTTAGGTGGTAGTGCAGATTTAGGTCCATCAAATAAAACTGAACTCAAAGATATGGGTGATTTTCCAAATGGAAAAAATATCCACTATGGTATAAGAGAGCATGCAATGGCTGCTATATCAAATGCTTTTGCTAGATATGGTTTGTTTTTGCCTTATTGTGCTACCTTTTTTATATTTAGTGAGTATTTAAAACCTGCTGCAAGAATAGCAGCTTTGATGAGAGCTAAATATTTTTTCATCTTTACTCATGATAGTATAGGGGTTGGAGAAGATGGCCCAACACACCAACCTATAGAGCAACTTAGCACTTTTAGAGCTATGCCAAACTCATTAACATTTAGAGTAGCTGATGGGATTGAAAATGTCAAAGCATGGCAGATTGCACTTAAAACTAATATGCCAAGTGTTTTTGTTTTATCGCGTCAAAAATTAAGCGCTTTAAGTGAGCCTATTTTTGGAGATGTGGAAAATGGGGCTTATTTATTAGAAGAAAACGCAAATGCACAATTTACACTTTTAGCAAGTGGTAGTGAAGTATCATTATGTATAAAAACAGCTAAGCTTTTAAAAGAAAAAGGTGTGATTGCTAATGTAGTTTCTATGCCTTGTTATGAGTTATTCATCGCTCAAGAAAAATCTTATAAAGAAAGAATTTTACAAGGTAAGGTTATAGGCGTGGAAGCTGCAAATTCAAACGAGCTTTATAGAATTTGTGATGAGCTTTATGGTATAGAAAGTTTTGGTGAGAGCGGTAAAGATAAAGATGTATTTGAGCATTTTGGATTTAGCGAGGAAAAATTAAGCTCATATATTTTAAGTCTATGTAATGAAAAATAAAATAATCAAAGATGTTAAAAATCAAGAATGCATTTTTAGCGTCTTTGGTATATGGGATAAAACAAGTGTAGGAAAATTGGAAAAATTAGATTCTCCTACTCAAAAAAATATTATTTTTGATTTTGCAAATTTAGATTTTATAGATACTGCTGGGATTAGGTATTTTCTAGCTTTAGAAAATGAACTTAAGCAAAAAGGTTTTGAGTTTAGTAGGATAAATCTTAAAAGCGAACACGCTAAGCTTTTTGAACTTTGTCAAAAACACTATAAAAGTTTTCATAATACTCATGAAAATAAAAAAACACTTAAAGACTTTTTTGAAAATTTAGGAAAAAAGGTTGTTGAATCTTTTACACTCTTGGTGCAGTTTTTAAATTTCATAGGACTTATTATTTATACTTGTTTTAAAACACTTTTAAATCCTAAAAAACTTCGCTTTAAGGCATTTTTATATCATGTAGAAAATAGTGCTATTAATGCTTTGCCTATTATTATGCTAACCTCATTACTTGTGGGTGTAGTGCTTGCTTATCAAGCTGCGTATCAGCTTGCACAATTTGGAGCTAATATTTACATTGTCGATTTAATGGGAATTTCTGCTACCAGAGAACTTGCACCATTAATTAGTGCTATTGTTATAGCTGGTAGGAGTGCAAGTTCTTATACAGCTCAAATTGGAGTAATGAAGCTCACTGATGAAATTGATGCGATGAAAACTATGGGTTTTAAAGAAAGTGAGTTTATCATTTTACCTAGAGTTTTAGCTTTAGCGCTTGCCATGCCTTTAGTGGTAATAGTGGCGGATATTTTAAGCATTATAGGTGGAATTGTGGTTGCTTGGTTTAGTTTAGAAATTAGCATGAGTGAGTTTATGAGTCGTTTTAAAGAAGCAGTGGAACTAAAACATATCATTATAGGGCTTATAAAGGCACCTATTTTTGGGTTTTTGATTGCTTCTATTGCTTGTTTTAGAGGATTTTTTGTGCAAAAAACTACCGAAAGTATAGGTGTTTACACGACAAAAAGCGTGGTAAATGCTATTTTTTGGGTGATAGCTTTTGATGCGATTTTTTCTGTATTTTTAACAAAGGCTGGACTTTGATTATAAAGGCTAAAAATATCAGCACTTATTTTGGAAGTAAATGTGTGCATGAGGATATTAGTTTTGAAGTACAAGATAATGAAATTTTTGGCATTTTAGGTGGCAGTGGTAGTGGTAAATCTGTACTTTTAAGACAAATGTTAATGCTTGAGCATTTTGACAAGGGTGAGTATGAAATTTTAGGCAAGAGATTAAAAAATATAAGCGATGAAGATGCTTTATTTTTACAAAAACAATGGGGTGTTGTTTTTCAATATGGAGCATTATTTAGCTTTTTTAATATACTTGAAAACATTAGTATACCTTTAGTTGAATATACAAAACTTAGCAAAAACGATATCAAAGAAATAGCCATGATGAAGCTTAAAATGGTGGGGCTTGATGAGAGTGTGGCTAAGCTTTATCCGAGTGAATTAAGTGGTGGTATGAAAAAAAGAGTGGCTATAGCTAGAGCTTTGGCGCTTGATTCTAAATTGCTTTTTTTAGATGAGCCAACTTCAGGGCTTGATCCTTATAGTTCGAGAGAATTTGATGAGTTGCTTTTGAGTTTAAAACAAAGCTTTAAATTATGTGTGGTTTTAATTACTCACGATAAAGAAAGTATGAAAAATGTATTAAATCGCTTTTTGATTATAGAGAATAAAAAAGTTGGTTTTTTGGGAAATGTTGAGACTTTACAAGAGCAAAATCCAAGACTTTATGAGAGGTTTATGCAATAATGGAAAATAAAGCAAATTATATTTTGATTGGAATTTTTGTTAGTATATTATTTTTTATTAGCTTGTTTTTTATAGTGTGGTATGGGAATTTAAAAGATGAAAAATCTTTTAAATATTATGAAATTTATATGGAAGAATCAGTTGCAGGGCTTAGTGTCAAAGCTCCGGTTAAATTTTTAGGAGTGGATGTTGGAAGTGTTGAAAATATCAGCATAGATAGTTCAAGTAATCAACTAAGAGTGAAAATCTTAGTCAAGCTTGATTCTGATTTAGCGGTTAAAACAGACACTTATGCAAGCTTACAAATTCAAGGTATAACAGGATTTAAGTTTATTCAGCTTGCAGGGGGTAGCGAGGAAGCTAGTGTTTTAAAAGCAGATGGTGATGTATATCCTATTATAAAATCAAAAGAAAGTTTTTTTGCAAGCATTGATAAACAAACTTCAAATTTATTAGAATTAATTACCAGTTCAAAAGTAAAATTAGAAAGTCTTTTAAGTGATAAAAATTTAAAAAACATAGAGCGTATTTTACAAAATACATCCGAGTTTTCTGCGTATTTAAATACTAAAGCACCAGCATTTTTGGAAAATTTAAATAAAACAAGCTCTAAACTTGGTAAAAGTTCAGATGATTTTTCAAATTTTTTAAATAATGCTAATGGCCAACTTAATGAGCTTAATAAAAGCAGAATGCTTTTGAACGAAAATTTAGATATTTTAAGAGTTTTATTTTTAGATTTTACGCAATTATTAAAAAATTTAAAACAAAATCCTTCAGATGTGATTTATAAAGATAAAGCTATTCAATATGCCCCAGGAGAATAAAATGAAATTTTTATATATTAGTTTAGTAGCTATTTTTTTTAGTGCTTGTTCTTTGATTAGTCCAAGTCAAACTTTGCCTGCAAATAAATATTTTAGCATTAATTTAGAAAAGCTAGAGCAAAGTCAAAATAAAGTAAAAAATTCTACCATCATGGTTTCTTTACCTAAGGGCTTATCTTATACTAATGAAATTTTTTATAAAAAAAATCATGTTGTTAATGCTTATGCTTATCATTTTTGGAAAGAAAATCCTGCTTTGATGATTAAAACTTTTTTGGAATTTCATTTGCAAGATTTAGGAGTATTTAAAGCGGTTTTAAACCAAGATAGTCTAGCTAGTGCTGATTATGTTTTAGAAAGTAAAGTGGATATATTAGAGCAAGATTTTAGTGATGAGTTGTATTCTAAAATAAAATTAGGCATTAATTTAAATTTGGTGCAAATAAACACTAAAAAACTTATAGCAAGTAAGTATTTTTACTACGAAAAAGAATTAAATGATACTAATCCCCAAAATTTAATCCAAAACTACGATGAGGTTTTTTTACTTTTTGCTAAAGATTTTAGAGTTTGGGTAGATCAAAATTTGGAATAAAAAATGCTTTTCTTGTTGTAGCAATAACAAGGAAGGTGTATTATGAGAGATGAATTAGAAATCTTACAAAAGCATTTAGGACAAGTAGGTTCAAATATAGATGGTGCAAATTTAAAGCATCAAACACAAAAATTTAGCGAAGATATTACTGATGCAAATGATTTTGTTGGTGCTTTGCAAATTTTAGATTCTTCGTTGAAAAAAATTTCAAAACTTTTAGAAGATAAAAATTATGAAGATGTGCAAGATAAAGTATTAATCGCAAGTGAAAGTTTAAAAATAGTAGATAATTGCTCGTTTTTAGGAAATGCTTTATTTGATAATAATTATAATGTAAATGTAGGCTCAAAGGCTTTTGCTTTTGAAATTTACAACCCTTTAAAAATTTTAGAAACTAGTGATTATGAGGGTATGAAAGCTTATATAATAGATAAAAGAGAAGAAATAGCTTCTATGCTTAGTGAGCTTGCAGTGGCTATTGCTACTTATAGTCCTAGTCAAAGTTTTGGCGGATCAAACCATGATTTTATGAATGATTTAGATTTTACTAAGCTTTTTAAATAATACTAAAGGCAAAAAGCCTTTAGTATGTGTATTATTTAATAACTCCACAAGCCATTCTAGCGCCACCACCGCCAAGCGCTGCAGGATGATCACTATGATTATCTCCTCCAAAATGTATCATTAAAGAGTGATTTTTAAGCTCATCAAGAGTTTTGATTTTTGGTGCTAATACAGGATTAGTTGCTTTGCCATCTTTTTCTACATAAAGTGGTGGTAAATCACCTCTGTGGCCTTTATCATCCCATGGGCTTGAGTGTGCGTCAGTTTTTTCAGGATCCCAGTGACCACCAGCTTTCATACCTAAACCTTTATCAGTTGCTCCACAATCAGCGTTTGCATGAACATGGAAACCATGAATTCCACTTTCTAAGCCTTGAAGATTTGGGTAAAACGCTACCCCATAAGGAGTTTGTACTGCTACTACTTCACCTGCGTTTTTGTTGGCGTTTTTATCAAGAATTTCCATTTTGATAACTAAATGATCTTTTTGTGCTTTTGGATCAAAATTTTCCAAATTTGCCCCAATTAAAAAACTTGATGCTAGTAAAGATCCTAGAATTATTTTTCTCATTTTCTCTCCTTTTGTTAAAAATTATTTTATTGTAGCATATATTATTAATGAAAAATTATTTTTTGTTATTTTTTATAAAATACAATAATCAAAAAACTTATAAAAAAGGTTTTAATGTTAGTTTTTCCAAAAGATTTTGAAAAAGTGAGTCAAAAAGTTTTACATAATTCTTTATTTTCTTTGTGTCATTATCAAAAACAATCACCAAGTAATATAAACCAAGAAGTGGTGTTTAAAGACTATACTTTGGTTTTTATATTAGAAGGTTCTAAAAGTATTTATACTATTGATAATCATTTTAAAGCAAACAAAGATGAAATTATTTTTTTCACAAAAAATTCCTTTTCTATTAGAGATTATTTAAATAGTGAAAATACTTATAAGTCTGTTATTTTATGTTTTAAAGAGAGTATTTTGATAGAGCTTGTTTTTAAATATCAAGATTTAATTTCTAAATTAAACTCTTTAGAGTATTCTAAAAGTTTATTTAGTTTAAAATCAGATTTTGTAACTAAGAGTATTTTTCAATCATTTTTACCTTATATAAACAGTTCTAAAAATAACGAATATTTGCTTAAATTAAAATTTGAAGAATTATTTTTATCTTTACTGTATAGTGAAGACAATGCAGAATTTTTAGCCTTTTTAAAAGCAATTTTAAGTGGTTTTAAATTAGATCTTTATCAGATGTTTGCATATTGTCAAAATGATTTTGAAAATGTGGCTTCTATGGCTAAATTTAGTAAAATGGATATAGCAAGTTTTAGTCGTAATTTCAAGCAAAGTTTTGGGATAAGTCCCAAAGAATGGCTTGATAATAAGCGTTTTGAAAAAGCTAAATTTTTACTAGAATTTTCCACTAAAAATATTACTCAAATTTGTCATGAACTTGGATTTAATTCCCCTGCTTGGTTTATAGCAAGATATAAAAAAAGATATGGCATTACACCAAAACAAGAGCAAAAATCAAAAAACTTATATTTTTTGTCTTAAAAGTGATAGATTTTAATTTTAAATTATATTAAAATTTTTGAATAAAAATTAAGAAAGGTAACAATATGAAAAAAAGTATTTTAGCTTTAGCTTTATTTGCATTTTGTAGTGCAAATGCTTTAGAGGTGCAAGAATTTAAAGGTTTTGCACATCCTGAAAGTGTATATGTAGATGAAAGTGCGGTTTATGTGTCTAATGTAGGAAAAGAATTGGCTCCACTAAATAAAGATAATGATGGTTTTATTTCAAAGTTAGACAAAGATGGAAAAGTTGTAGAACTAGAATTTATCAAAAATCTTAATGCTCCAAAGGGTATGTCTAAAATAGCTGATGTTTTGTATGTTGTAGATATTGATATTTTATATGGTTTTGATGTAAAAAGTAAAAAAGAAATTTTCAAGCTCCCTATAAAAAATGCAGTATTTTTAAATGATATAGCAGTTTTAGATAATGATACATTGCTAGTGAGTGATACAGGCACAGGATATATCCATAAAGTATTTTTAAAAGATAAAAAATATGAAAATTTCATCCATTTAGATTCAAAATATGGTGGTCCAAATGGATTGTTGGTAGAAAAAAACACTTTATTTGTTGCAGGTTATGATCCAAGCGATAAAACAGGTGGAAAAATCATTAGTATTGATTTAAATACAAAAAAAATTAAAGAATTAAGTAACAAAATAGAACAATTTGACGGTATAGTGTTTGATAAAGATAAAAATCTTTTAGTATCAAGCTGGGGTAAAAATCTTCAAGGATATATTTATATTCTAAAAGACAACAAAGAGATAAAGCTAGATCTAAACCCTATAAAAGGGCCTGCAGATATGTTTTTTGATGGTGAGTATTTATGGGTACCAAAAATGGCAGAGAATGCCTTGATTAAAGTAAAATTATAAAAACTTTTAAGCCAAAAGGCTTAAAAGTCAAATAATTCTCCAAGCCAACTTTCTTTTTTCTTGTATTTATAACCATTGTTATGATGATAGTTTGCTTGTTGGTTGTAATTTGGTTGTTGAGATTGTTGCGGCGTACTTTGAGATGTACTTCTTTCTATGATTTTATCAAGTTCACCACGATCAAGCCAAACACCACGGCATTTTGGACAATAATCAATCTCAACTCCATTTCTTTCACTCATTAATAAAGCTGTATTTGCACAAACTGGGCAATTCATATTTATCCTTTATAAAAATTTTCCTAAAGTATATAGGTTTAAAGTAAATTATGAGTTTAAGTCCCAATCAATAGGACTTTTGCCAAGTTTTAATAAAATTTCATTACTTTTTGAAAAATGTTTGCAACCTAAAAAAGCATTCCTTGCTAAAGGTGAAGGATGTGCTGCTTCTAGGATAAAGTGTTTTTGAGGGTTGATTAAAACTTTTTTATTTTTAGCATAATTTCCCCAAAGCAAAAACACTAATCCCTCTTTTTCATCGCTAAGTTTTGATATAACTGCATCGGTAAATTTTTGCCAGCCAAAATGTGCGTGCGAAGCAGGTTTGTTTGCTTCTACGCTTAAGATAGAGTTTAAAAGTAAAATTCCTTGTTTAGCCCATTTGCTAAGATCTCCATGTCTTGCTATAGGAATGTTTAAATCATCTTGTAATTCTTTGTAGATATTAAGTAAAGATGGGGGAATTCTAACTCCTATTGGTACGCTAAAGCTTAAACCCATAGCTTGATTTGGGTTGTGATAAGGATCTTGTCCTAAAAGTATGATTTTTAAATCCTGTAAAGGAGCTAGGTTAAATGCATTAAAGATTAAATTTGCTGGCGGATATATAGTTTTTCCTTCGTTCAAGGCATTAACATAATGAGTTTTTATCTCTAAAAAATAAGGTTTTAAAAACTCATCTTTTAAAAATTCTTTCCAAGTTTGTTCTATTTTTATTTTTTCTAAACAAATATCCATTTTTATCCTTACCAAGAAAGTATAAACTCACTTCCCTCATTTTCTTTGCTTAAAACTTTAATGTTGATATTGTTTTTATCAGCTATTTGCTTGACTAAGTTTAAACCTATGCCAAAGCCACCTTGATCTTGATTAAAGCGTTTATAGCGTGTAAAAATTTGAGTTATTTCCTTAGTACTCATACCTTGACCTTCATCTTTAATGGTAAGTGTTTTTTCTTTTAAGTAAATATAGATTTTTTTATGAGCATTGGTGTATTTTATGGCATTGCTTAAAAGATTATCGATTAAAATTTGCATTTCTTCTTTATTAGCATAAAAGTTTTGCTCTAAAAGATTTTTTTCAATGATGAGATTTTTTTGGGCGATTAAAGTTTCAAAGTATTCTAACCTTTGTTCCAAAAGCTCTTTTAAATTGATATCTTCTTTTGTATTTTCTTTTTGCAAGAAAAAATTCAAGGCTATGAGATTTTGATAGATGTGGTTTAAATTTTTACTTGCTAGTTTGATATGATTTAGTTTTTTTATGTTATTTGGATTTAAATTTGTATCATCAAATTTTTTAATACTAGCTAAAATCACACTTAAAGGTGTGTTAATTTCGTGCGTGGTATCTTTGATAAAATCATTAAGTGCTTTAAATTGTTCTTTGATATTTTTAAAGACAAGTAAGATGAGTATATAAGCAACCATAGCAAGCAACAAAATACATATAAGAGTATAAAAAATAGTTTTTAATTTTAATTTCCAAAGTTCATCGGCAAAATCATTGATGTCTAGATTATTATAATTATCTTTGCGGTATTGCTCTTTTTTAAAACCAAGATCATCAGTTTCTATAATGATATGAATATTTTTATGTCTTAAGAAATGAGAATGGTGTTTTGGTTTTTTTAGATTACTTGTGTCTATATAGGTGTTGAGATTTCTAATCCTTGAAAAATCTATAAATAATCTTTTGTTTTCATTGTAAATAAAATCATTTTTTTTAAGTTGTGTTAATATTTTTAAAGCATCGAAAGTTAAATTGCTAAAAACAACTTGGTTGTTTACGATAATGGCAAATTGAGTGTTGAGTCTTTTGGATATATAGGAAAAATCTTCTTGATTTAAATATGTTCTATCGTGTCTTGCTTCGATGATATTTTGCAAAATATAATTATAGTGAGTGTATGAATGTGTTATTTGATTTAATCGTATGTAGTTTGCTTCTTTTTGATAAAAAGTGATAAAAAAAATTGTTAGAAATACACCACTTGTGATGATATAAAGGGCTAGAATTTTAAAAATAGTATTATTAAAATTTTCACTTTTCATTTTCTAGCCTTATGGCATAGCCTATGTTTCTTTGATTGATAATAATGTCTTTGCCAAGAATTTTTCTTAAATTTTTTACATAAACTCTAAGGCTCATAATTGCTGGCTCTTCATCCAAACTCCAAATTTCATCAAAAATGGTTTCTATACTTACAAAGTGTGGGCGTTTTTTTAAAAGCAAGGCTAAGAGCTCTTTTTCTTTGTTGGTAAGATTGATGATTGTTTTATCTTGATAAAGAGTTTTATTAAGCGGATCAAAAGAAATATTTTTTGAAGAGCTAAGCAAAATTAGATCTTCTTTTTGGTGGCTAAAATTTCTTTTAATGATATTTTTGACACGGATAATTAATTCATCTATGTCAAAAGGTTTTTTAACATAATCATCACAACCTGATAAAAATCCTTGTTTTACATCATCAAGCATAGATAAAGAAGTTAAAAATATAGCAGGAGTATTTTTACCACTTTCTCTTAATTCTTTTAAAACTTCAAAGCCGTTGCCTTTTGGGACTTTAACATCAAAAATCCAAATATCAAAATTTTCTTCATAAGCTTTTTCTAGTGCCTCTTGTGCATCATATACACAAGAGACTTTAAAGCCTTCATCGCTTAAGGCTTCATCTATAATTTCATTTAAACTTAAATCATCTTCTAAGAGCAGGATTTTTGCTGCCATTTTATCTCATTGGACAATTTGCATGGTGCGCTCTTAAACCATGATGATTTTTATGGGAATGGGTGTTATTGTAATGGTGCAAATTTAACTCTCTTATTTCTTTGCCGCTCATTTCATCGGTTAGTTTTTGCATATCTTCTTGAACGATAACTCTTCTTTGGTTTCTTTCTTGAGTAGAAAGTTTAGAGATGTTTTCGTGTAAATTAGCTCTAAATTGTTGATGAAAATCTTTTGCATCTTTGTATTTCATTTCATTCATTCTTTTTTTCATCTCAATAACTAAATCAGCTTGATTTTGCGCTTTTACGCTTTTTGCAAGATTTAAAATCTCATCATTACTTTTTTTAGAAAAATCATCTCCTAGGGCAAATGAAGCAGCCAAAGAACCCACGATAAATAAACTTACAATTTTTTTCATTGTTTCTCCTTTAAATTAATGATGAGAAATTATAAAAGTTCAAAATAAAGCCAAAATGAAATTTATTGACAAACAAAAAGTACATTAGCTTTTAAGTTTTGTTTTTCACTTTTAATAATAGGCAATACAACATTATCTGCACTAGCTGCTAAATTTGGGGAGTTGTATTTAATATTGCAACTATCAAAATGAATATTTTTTATCATGCAAGTTTTTGTTAGAGTTTTAGAATAATATTGAGCCTTTTCAAAAGCTTTTTTAAATGCAAGATCATATAAATCTTCTTTGTTTGCTTCTAAAATAGCCTCATCAAAGCCAGCTTGTAAGGCTTTGGTGTTAAAAGAAATTAAAGCATTGGTAGCGCTAATATTTTCTATATCTTTTATAAGATTTTCATAGTCTTTATTTTTGTTTTGCGGGATTTGACAAGTAAAATTAGAGTGTAATCTATATCCATTTAATGTTTTTACTCCTTGATAGTAATTATAACTTGGTTCTAAAGTATAACTTCCACCTTTGCAATAATTTTCTTTAGCAATACGATCTGAGATTTCTTTAAATGTTTTAGCAATATGATTTTTTTCTTCACTAGAAACAATAGTTTTTTTACTAAGTTCTTCGCTGGCACTAAAATTTAAAGTAGCATTAAAGATATTTGGCATGATTTCATTGGATACTTCTATGCTTCTTGAAAATTCTATATTTTGTTTATCGTGATTTTTTAAGCCTAAAAATTCAGTGTTAAAAACCACTCCTAGCACAAATAATACTAAACAAAGTAGTCCTAAGCCTAAGCCTTTTAAAAAACTTTTCATTGTTGCTCCTTTTTGAAAATATTTTTTTAATTTTAACATAAAGCCTTTAAGAATAGATTGTATAATTTTTAAAAAATAAAGAAAGTCTTAATGCAAAAAATTCATAAAAGTATTTTAAAATGGTATGAACAAAATGGCAGAAAAAGCCTTCCTTGGCGTATTTTACACGAAGAGTATAGAAAATATGGTAGCGAGGATGATTTAAAAAAACTAAAAAATATTGATATTGCTTATGCTGTTTATGTTAGTGAGATTATGCTTCAGCAAACTCAGGTAAAAAGTGTTTTGCAAAATTATTATTTTCAGTTTTTAGTTAAATTTCCTTCTTTAAAAGCACTTTCTATGGCAAGTGAAGATGAGGTTTTAAAAGCTTGGCAAGGACTTGGGTATTATACTAGAGCTAGAAATATGCACAAATGCGCAAAAATTTGCATGCAAGAATTTGATGCAAAATTACCATTTAATACTAAAGAGCTTCAAAAACTTCCTGGTATTGGAGAATATACAGCTGGCGCTATAGCTTGCTTTGGTTTTTTGCAAGCTAAGTCTTTTGTGGACGCAAATATTAAAAGAGTTTTGAGTAGATTTTATAGTTTGCAAAATCCAAATTCTAAACTTTTAACACAAAAGGCAAAAGAATTTTTAAACTATGACAATGCATTTGATCATAACCAAGCTTTGTTAGATATAGGGGCTTTGGTTTGCTTGCCTAAAAATGTAAAATGTGAAATTTGTCCTTTAAGGTGTTTTTGCGCTGGAAAAAATGAATATGAAAAATTTAACTCATCTAAAAAAATTCAATATGAAAACATTGTTTTAAAAATACTTATAGTGCAAAAAAACGAGCAATTCTTGCTTGTTAAAAGTGAGGAAAAATTATATTTTAATATGTATAATTTTTTAGAATATAAAAATCAAAAAAAAGCAAAATTTATAGGAGAATTTAAACATTCTTATACTAAATATAAAATTAATGCTAAGGTGTATTTTTTAAAAGATAATGATTTTGAAGATTTAAAAGCAAAAGCGTTTTCTTATAAAGACTTAGAGCATCTTGCTCTTTCAAAACTTGCTCTAAAAACACTTGAGCTTTTTAAAAAGAGTGATTATGTATTTTGAGAAAATTTATATAGAATTAAGTGATATTTGTGGATTAAAATGTGATTTTTGTCCTAGTCAAAAAGCCCAAAGAAAACAAATGAGCCTTGAAAATTTTGAAAAAGTTTGCAAAAGCGTGCACAATCATGCCAAGCTTTTTACTTTTCACGTGCTTGGAGATCCTTTAAGGATTTTAAATTTAACAGAGTATCTAAAAATAGCTTTAAAATTTAATATGCAAATAGAGCTTACTACAAGTGGGTTTTATTTTGATGGTGAGAAGATAAAACTCATTTTAGACTCTAAAAACGTACGACAAATCAATATTTCCTTAGGTGCTTTTTTATCTCAAAGTAAAATGAGTTTAAAAGAATATTTTGAACCTATTTTGAAACTTATTTTTTTACACTTGGAAAATAAAAATAATTCTTTTATCAACTTAAGACTTTGGAATTTAGATAAAAATTTCAACCCGCCTTTAGAAAATGAGAAAATTTATGCTTTTTTAGAGCAAATTTTTAAAATAAAAATTCAAAAGCAAAAAGCTAAAAATCGCTTAGAAAGGCATATTATCTTACACCAAGCTAGACTTTTTAAATGGCCTTCTTTGAAAGATGAGATTGTTAGAGAGAATGGATATTGTCATGCTTTAAATGGGCAAATTGCTATTTTAAGTGATGGGACTTTAGTGTCTTGTTGTTTGGATACTAAAGGGGATATAAAACTTGGAAATTGCTTTGAAGAAGATTTTAATGAGCTTTTAAATTCCTCTTTATATATAGAACTAAAAGAAGGTTTTAAACAAGGAATTTTAAAAGCTGAGCTTTGTAAAAGGTGTGAGTTTTTAGAGGCTAAAAACCTAAATTAACTTCATCTTCATCGTTGATTTGATGATTTGTATCCAAGTCTTGTTTTGTTTCTTCTTGATTGTCTTTAGAATGTTTAAAAATATCTTCAGTAATTTTTGTAGCAATACCTCTAAGAGCTTTTTGTCTGCTTGAACTACTTGTAGAGCTCATTTTAAACTCTAATGTATTAGAAGATTTGCTTTCATTTGTAGCAAATTCTATTAAGCGATAATCAATGATAATATCATAAGATTGAGTGTTGTTTTCATTTTGTATTTGTTTTATTTTTGGGTTTAAAATGAGTAAAAAATCAGCTTCTAAAGTCTTATAAAGCTTTACAAGTTCTTCATCGCTTGAATTTTTAGAAAGTAAAAATTTTTCCTGATTATAAAGATCAAGATTTGTTTTGTCTAAGATTTTAAATTTTTTATTCTGAAGTAAAACACTTAAAAGCTCTTGTTCAAATTTGGCTGAAAGTCCAGTTTTGATTCTATTAATGATGATTAGAGAGCTTTTATTTTCAAGACTTTTGTCGCTATAAAGTTTTTTATAGATTAAAACTTTTACGTGAAATTCATTTTGATTTGTTTGGGTTAGAGACTTTATATCATAACTATTAAAAACACCATTGCTGACAAAGTCAAGTTCTTCATCATAGCCTATATTAAAATTTCCATTAAAATTAAACTCAAATTTTTTCAATTTGACTTGTTTTAAACCTTCTGTTTTCCCCAAAGCGTCATTAATAGCGTTTTTAATCGCTTCGCTTCTTGTATTTCCAAAGCCTTCTCCAAGACTTTCTTTGTTTAAAACAGCATGTGCTTGATAAGTATAAACAAGACTTAAAAAAAGTATAAGTAGTTTTTTTATCATAACTATTCTCTTTTTGTTTTTAAATAATAAAATAAATATTTTATTTTTATTTTAACATTATAAAGTTTAATCATATCTTGACTGTAAATTTTATACTCAAGATTAAATACCCAGAAAGTCTATAAAATTTTTATTATAAATTTAAAAAAATAAGTTATAATTTTTAATTTTAGAGAGGTGTCCGAGCGGTCGAAGGAGCACGCCTGGAACGCGTGTGTGTGGCAACTCACCGAGGGTTCGAATCCCTTCCTCTCTGCCACTATGCGCTTTTGTTATACTGACTTCCTATGTAATCTTGTGATACATTTTGTGTGTATGATTTTATAGCTTTGGAATTTGAATTTGTTTTTTCCTCATTCTCATTTTCGCTTTTTTCATTTTGTGCTTTTAACTCTTCTGCCTTTATTTTAGCTTGTTCGGCGCGCGCGTCATTTTGCATTTGCATAGCATTGGCTGCTACTTTGTAATCTTGTGGACTAGGATCAGCTGGCGCCATAGCTGCAGCAATTACTTGCATGGCATTTGCTATAGTTTCTTCAGGAGTATTGCCTTTTTGCATTCTTATAGGCACTTCTCCTTCGACTGCATACATTTTATTATCAGGACCTCTTGTATAGCCAAAGCTCGCAGCACCAGCCAAAGCTCCACCAGCTGCTTGGTGAGCTGCTTCATGAGCTCTTACTTCTCTGTCGATTTTTTCAAGTTCTCGTACTTGTTTTACCTCTTCAGCATTTAAGTCTTTGCCGTTGACTTTTTGAGTTTTTTCTTCTTTTTCTTGATCGTTTTTATCTTCTTTTGTTTGCTGTGGATTTTCTTTTTCAGAAATGTTTTCTTTGATTTCTTCTTTGTCTTTGTTTTGATAAGGATTTTGTGTATAAAAAGCATTGCTATAACTTGAGCTTATTTGCATAAAAATCCTTTCTAATATAATTTCATATTTTTATCACAAAAAAGTTGAAAAATTTATAAAATAAATGTTTTATAAAATGTTAAGCAAAATAAAGTATAATTTTAACTTCTTTTTATGTCAGGGTAGCTCAGCTGGCTAGAGCGCTGGTCTCATAAGCCGGAGGTCGGGAGTTCAAGTCTCCCCCTTGACACCATCTAGCTTTCAAAAAACATTTTCCAATGATTTTTTAGTATTTTGATGATATTTTTGCAAATTTCTTTCTTTTTGCTTTCTTCTATTTGGAGTTTATCTAAAAAAGTTTCTTCAAGAGTACTGATAAGTCGTGTACATTCTTTTACATCAAATGTTTTTGATTCATTTAAAGATGACAATGCTTTTAACAATAAATCTTTATATTCCATAAGAGTTTTAATATCTACCTCTGAAAGCTGAGCCAACAGAGATAGAAATTGCATAAAATTGTAAAATGGCAAATTTTATATTCCTTGTACAGTAAATTCAAAATTTCGTTCTCCGCCAAAACAAGAGAAGTTGATTTTACCTTCATCATAGTGTCCCGCAGCGTCATTATTAACAAAGGTAATGAAATTAAATCCTATACCTCCACTTGATACACTGGACATATATTTTTTTAATTCATACGAAGTTATCCTGCAATCTGGAGGATTTTTTATGTCTTTATCTTTAAATTTTAAAGAAAATTGTGAAAAAAGAGACATAGGATTGTATCCTACTCTCCACTCTTTTCTATCTAAATCAACTTCTGGGAACAGTACTTTAACGTCATCAGATTTAAATTTTTTTAATTCACTTGTACTTTCTCTATATTCACATTCAAGTTCTATTCTAAAATATCTAAGATGTGGGTCATCAACATATAGATTTATGGTTGTTTCTCCATTGGTGTATAATCTGCTAAGATCTTTTTCACTTTTAACTCCATCTGGCAGTATAACTTTAATAAATCCTGGCTTTAAATGAGTTATTGTTACCGGAAAATGTTTTACATAATAAACTTCATATGGATATAATAAACCATAAGGAAACATAATTTTTGGCAAGAAAAATTTTTCCCATTTATAGGAAATTTTTTGATCCATTTTTTTTCCTAGTGTTGAAGCATTTATTGTTATTTCATTTTCAAATGGAGCCTTAGAAGTAATAGTTGCTCTAGCTTCACCCTGAGAATTGAATTTGCTATCTTTATTGATTATTATCCCATCTCCTTGGATGTTCCATGTGATTTCAGAATTTAAACGTCCACCAGTAATTTTTATTTCAGATTGTTCATCGAGTTTATTGTAAAACCATGTTCGGTTTGATTGTATTTGTAAATTGTATTGATAAAGTTTGATTTTATCTAAATTAAGTTCCTCTTTAACGCTACCCTGTTTGATATAACTAAACTTAATAGTAAGTTCTTTAACACTATAATCACTAATACCTTCAAACTCTAAAGTAGCTTCACCTTTATCATTTACATTAAAGCTTTCTTTTTTAGCTTTTACTCCTTTACTTCCACTGATATTATCAATGGTTGAATTTGGTAATAAACCACTTACTTTAATATTAAAATTATCTATATAATCTATAGTTTTTTCTTGAGCTTTAAAGCTTGGGTAAGTTACACTAGGTGTATATGTTTTTACATCATAAATAATAGTTTTACTTAGGTTTTGACCCAGGGTGTTAACATTAATTGTAGGATTAGCTTTAAATGGAGTCTTAGAAGTAATAACTGCTTTAACTTCACCACTAGCATTAAATACTGCTTCTTGATTACTTAAAGTAGCGTCTCCGCTTAAGTTCCATTCTATTTTCTCATTAGGTTTACCCCCTTTTAAAGTTACTTCTACATGATCAAGTTTTGAATCTTTTAAAGCTTTGATGTTTTCACTTTCATAAGCATGGATTTTATCTTTACTAAAACTAATACTTGGGGTGTATTGGTGGAGTTTGATCTCTCCACTTACTTCTTGAGTGCTAGCTGTGCTTTGATTATAAGTAGCAATGATTTGTAATCTTTTAATATTAAAATCTTTTACTCCTTCAAATACTACCTTACTTTCACCTTTATCATCAGCTGTACTTTCTTTGTCATTACTAATTCTTAAAGTTTTATTGCTTTGTATATCTTTAGCCTTCCATAAAACTTTTGTTTTTGGCATTAAACCTTTAAGTTTTACTTCAAAGTTACTTTTATAATCAATCATTCCCTTTTCAAAGTCTTGATGAGTCACAGGATCTTTTCCAGTAGGAAGCTCCATAGTAGCTGTATAATTTTTAACTTCTAAAACTTTACTTTTTTCTTTTACTAATTCATCACTCATATTCTTAGCAATGATTTTTACTTTTTCATTTCCACTAAGTCCTATGATTTCTACATTACTTTCACCATTTTCATCAGCTATTAAATTAAGCTCTTTGGTAGTTTTATCTTTATCTATAAATAAAGCATTATCTCCTTGTATACTCCATTTAACTTTTGTAGAATTAGCTTTTAAGTTTTTATAGCTTGCATGAGCTTTTTCTTTATTACCTATAGTAGTTTTATCTAAGATAATATCATTATCTCCATAAATTGCTATTTGAACAAAGGCTTTTAAAGTAACTCCTAATACATTAGCAATGATTGTTGCTTTTTCTTTATCTTTCATATTTGCATCAGGCTTATAGATAATGTTTGAATTTCCATCTTTATCTGTTTTATCTGAATTTGGAGTTTTTTCTAAGCTTCCTTTGCCAATTAATTTCCAATTTATATCTAAATCACTTGCCAAATCACTTCCTGCAAATGTGATTAGAGATTTTTCATATCTTTGTATATTAGAAGGTTTGGCAAATATCCTAAAGTCTTCTTTTGGAGCTATAATAGTAATAGGGAAACTTTCTTGAGCATTCCCTGCTTTAGCAATTAAATTGGTTTGATGGACTCCATAAGCATGGATTATTTTTACAAAAACCTTTCCACTATCATTAGTAATATAATGATTTCCATTTTTTAAGATTACACTTTTTTGTTCAGGAGTTACACTCATAGCAACATTTTTAACTGCTTGGTTAAAACCATTTTTTAGCATAATACAATGAGTATTATCTCCTAAATTTCCACAATAAGAAATATGATAAGCATTATTAATGGCTTTATATTCAAGTACCATAGAATAATCTCTATCTATAAAATGAGTTCTAGAGCCTTCAATAGTATTATTTATACCTGCAAATTTAGGATCAAAAGCATGTTTGAGGGCATCTTTATCTAAAGGTATATTAAAATTCATAGCTATATTTGTGCCTTGTTTATCACTTTCATTACTTCTTTTATGGCTTAATGAAAAAGTTAATGCTGGACAAGGTGAATAAGTAATACCTCCTTCATACACTAAAGGATTTTTTTCTAAATCTTCAAAGCAGCCTACATTACCAAATGGAGCAACCTTTTCTCCATACCATTTACTCATATTAGCAAAAACAGCTACATTGCTCATAGAAGGAAAAGCATATTTAACACCCATATCCCAACCATTAGCAGGACGTTCTAATATATAATCTTTATCAAAATCATAACTATTAATCCAATCACTTAGTCTTTGATAAATATTAGCATGAAAAGCTAATGTATCTAACATACTTTCAAAGCCCAAAGACATTCTTTTATGCTCTCTACTAAAATCATGATCATAAACTAAATTTAATCCTAGCATGATATTACCTGAATTATCTAATGCTAGTGCATTAGGATAATATCTTATACCACCACCAAAGTGACCTATGATTCTATTATTATCATATCCACCTATACCGCTTTGTAAAAAATAAGATATTTTTGGGTTATCTTCACTCATAATAGGTAAAAGAACTTTGGCATTACCACTTAAACCACCTCTGTCATTATAGTTTAGATTAAACTCACTACTAATGGAGTGATTAAGAGAGTGTAAATATTCTTGTATTAAAGTATTAGCTTGTAAGCTTAAATAATTGCTTGCTAAATCTCTTATAAGTTCATCTCTTTCTTTATCATCTTTGGCATTATATACATTACCTATGGTTTGAATAGTATTAATAACCTTATTAGATAATGCTTCATCTTCTTTACTAAGATTAGAATCTTTATTTGGTTTTTCTTCTAATAGCTTTTTGACTCTTGGGTCAATACTATTATTATACTCTTTAAGTATTTGCTTTTGATCATGGTTTACATAATTAAGCGCAAGAACCTGATTATTATCTATAATGATTTTATCTTGATTTTTTAAAATCATTATTTGAGAAAAAAGAAAAGTGTGAATGAGTAAAACAAGTAAAAATGTTTTTTTCATATCCCCCCCCCATAACCTACATTTAATTTTTATCTGTGATGAGAATATGATAACACAAAAAATACAAAAGTGATAAAAAAGTTATAAAAAGATTAAAAAATAGCCAAAAAACTATCAAATATAATAATTATTTATAAACTATAATCAAAATTACTTTTATTTTTTATTAAAAAAATACATATATATTTATTATTATTTACATAAAACAAAAAATTACTTTTATTTACTTTTTTAAGACAATGGACTAATAGACTTTTATAGCTTTTATATTTATACTTTATTATATTGTTTAATGTGTTTGTAGATATGAAAAAATAGTATTTATATAAGCATATAAATTGTATTTATTATATTTGGTATATAAAGTATAAATACTAAACTTATATATAGTAATAAACAAAGAGTATAAATATCTTATTATATTCTTTAAATAATTATAATATAGAGTTTTTATATAAATTTGATAATAGTTGTTATAATCTTAAAATAACTTATTAAAAAAATATATTTAATTATAGTTTATGTGTTTTTATAAATTAGGTAATAGGTAAAATAATATATGGAATGTTTAATGGAAGATGAAAGGTGGTTTAAGTGTAAATTTAAAGCTTAAAAATAAGCTTTAAATTATTAATATTCATATTGATTTAATTCTTCTTGAGTGCCAAGTAGCATTAGTATATCATTCAAATAAGCGGTAGTTTCTAAATTTGGCATAATACTCCAAGTATCATGCTGTTTGTGCGCAATGACTTTTAAGTTTTGACCAATAGATTGCAAAGTTTTTCCTGCTAAGTTTTCATCCACTAAAAGTTTTGCTACTTTGATAGTATTGGCTGAAAGATCTATAATCTCAAAATTTGGATTAGTGATAAGAATTTTAGCCAAACGCTTTGCTGATTCTTTTTCAGGATAGATGACTTTATTAACCCCAAGTTTTGAAAGAATTTGCCCATGTGTTGAAGAGTTTGCCTTGGCAATGATATTTTTTACTCCTATTTCTTTTAAAGCCATGAAAGTGAGTATGCTTGATTCTAAATTTTCACCTATGCTAAGTATGACAACATCAGCATTTGCATAACCTGCTTCTTTTAAGGCTATAGTATGAGTAGAATCTAAAATATAAGCAAAATCTGCATGATCTTGTAATTCCTTAACCGCTTCTTCATCAATATCAGAAACAATAACTCTTTTACCTTGATCAATAAGCTCTTTTGCTAAAACTGAACCAAACCTTCCAAGTCCTATAATACCATAAGTTTCTTTTTTCATAATATTATCTTTCCTTTTGGATAATTCAAATATTTTTCTTTTTCTTTAAAAAATATACTAAATAAAAATGCAAGCACACCCACTCTACCACTAAGCATTAACAATATAATAAGTAATTTACTTTCAGAGTTAAAAAGTGCACTAAGCGATAAAGTCCCACCATCTCCTACTGAAACTCCTACTGTAGCAAACGCTGAACTTGTTTCAAAAAGCAAGGGTAAAAAGCTTTTATCATCTTCAATTAAGGATAAAATTAATACACAAGTGATGATATATACAATAGAACTTACCGCTATAATAAAAGCTTTATTGATAGTTTCTGTGGGAATTTCAAAGTTGAAAATTCTTGCATTACTATCTTTGATACTCCAATAAGCATAGATTAGCAATACAGCAATTGTAGTTACCTTAATACCCCCAGCTGTTCCACCAGGTGCACCACCTACAATCATAAATAAAGATCCAAAAAATAAACTTGCATCTTTAAAGGCGCTAAGATCAAGAGTATTAAACCCTGCTGTTCGGTAATTTACCGCTGTAAAATATGCACTCATAATTTTATCAAAAAGTGAAAATTCTCCTATGCTTTTTGGATTATGGTATTCAAATAAAAAGACTACCAAGCTTGCAAAAACAATCAATATAACAGTAGAAATTAAAACAAGTTTTGTATGCAAACTTAAGCTTGCAAAACGTTTTTTAGAAAAAAAGTATAATTCTAATAATACAAAATACCCTAAACCTCCAATGATAATTAAAGATGTGATAACAAAATTAATCCAAAAATCATCTCTATAAGGCATTAAACCACTTTCAAATATACTAAATCCTGCATTATTAAAAGCAGAAATAGAGTGAAAAGCACTAGCCCATAGAGCTTCGCTTAAATTCATATCAAGCTTAAATCTTAAAAATAACAATAGAGCACCTAAAAGCTCAATAGCAAATGCAAAAAACAAAACCTTTTTTAAAAATCCTACAAGGCCATCAGCTTCAGGATAGATCAAGGATTCTCTTAAAAGATTTTTTTCTCCAAAACTCATCTTTTTGCGCACTAAAATATATAAAGCCATAGCTATACTCATATAACCTAAGCCACCTATTTGAATAAGCAATAAGATAACAAGTTGCCCATAAAAGCTAAAATCTAATGAAGTGTTTAATACAATAAGTCCTGTCATGCTTACAGCTGAGGCACTAGTAAAAAATGCATCTAGAAAAGATATGGGCTTAGTGTGCATAATAGGAAGCATTAAAATAAAGGTACCAAAAAGTGCAACTAGGATATAACCTATAAATAAAATTCTTATATTTTTTCTATCTAAGGATAATTTTGTCATTTTGATTCTTTAAAATTAAAAAAATATTCTACTTAAAATTGGTTAATAAGTAAAAAGAGAACTTTCCACTTTAAACGTGGAAAGTTGAAGTATTAAAGCATTCCTACTGCTAAGAAGCCTAGAGCAACAGCTATAGCTATAGCTAATACACCAGGGATAAAGAATGCGTGGTTAAATATGAATTTTCCAATTCTTGTTGTACCTGTATCATCCATTTGAACTGCACCTAATAAAGTAGGGTAAGTTGGTAGAACGAAAAGCGCTGAAACAGCAGCAAAACAAGCAACTAGCATATAAGAATCTGCAGGATTTGTAGCTGAAATTCCTAATGCAGCGATGATAACTGGAACAATAGCTTTTGCAGTAGCTGCTTGAGAGTATAAAAGCATACTAGCAAAGAAGAATGCAACTGCAAGCATAGCTGGAGTTTGTTTAACCCATTCACCTGCTACTTCTTTAATACCTGCTTCATGACCCGCAACGAAAGTATTTCCAAGCCAAGCAACACCAAATACACATACACAAGCTGTCATACCTGATTTAAATACACTTGTATCTAAAATTTTTGCAGGTTCAACTTTGCATAAGAATGTAATTAAAGTTGCAGCTGTTAATAAGAAACTCATAATTGCAGCATCTCTTGGGATAACTACTGGATCAATCCATTTGATATTATTAGAAATTGCTGTAGCATAAAGAACAACCGCTAATACTGTGAATAAGAAAATAGCAACTGAAAGTTTTGCGCCTGGTTTGTCTTCGCTTTGTAAAACATCAGAAGCGCTTTTTACAAGACCAGCTTTTAAGCGTTCTTGATATACAGGGTCTTTGCTAAGATCCATTGGAGTGATTAAACTTACAATGAAAGCTGTAATCATACAAGCAGCAAAAGTAGTTACAATCCAAATACCAATTAATGCAGGATAATTCCAACCGAGTGGTTCTAATACACCAGTCATATAAACAACAGCGGCACTAACAGGAGAAGCTGTAATACCAATTTGTGAAGCAACAACCATTAATGAAAGTGGAGCTGATGGTTTGATGTTTTGTGATTTTGCAACATCAATAACAACAGGCATTAATGAAAATACCGCATTACCAGTACCTGCTAAAATAGTAAGTAACCAACCGCAAGCTGGTGCAAGGTAATTGATAAATCTTGGATGTTTACGTAAAATTCTTTCGGTAACTTTTACCATATAATCCAAACCACCTGCTTGTTGCATAGCAGAAATCGCAGCAATTGCTGCAGCAATGATTAAGATAACATCCCAAGGAATATTACCTGGTTTCATACCTAAAACAAGACCTAAAATAACTACACCCAAACCTCCGGCATAGCCTATTGCTATGCCACCGAGGCGGATACCTATGAATATTGCCCCAAGAAAGACAACAAGTTGTAAAATAATCATAATATCCATGATTAAACTCCTAAGTTATTAAGCTTTTCTTTTCTCTGTCATATGAGGATTTAACATATTTTCTGGTGTTAAAATTCTTTCAATTTCTTCTTTTGGAAGATATCCTCTTTCAAGACAAATATCGCCAACTGCTTTACCAGTTTCTAAAGCCTCTTTAGCAATACTTGCAGATTTTTCATATCCTAAAACAGGATTAAATGCTGTAACAATACCGATTGAGTTAAGTACAGATTGTTTGCATGCTTCAGGATTTGCTGTTAAGCCTCTTACAGCTTTTTCAGCTAGAGATTTCATTGCATTTTCAAGTAATACTATAGAGTTAAATAATCCATAAGCAATACCTGGTTCAAATGCATTAAGTTCAAATTCTCCTCTTTCAGAGCAAAGCATAATAGTAACATCATTTCCTATAACTTCATAGCAAGCTTCACCTACTGCTTCACAAATTACTGGATTTACTTTACCTGGCATGATAGAGCTACCTGGTTGCATTTTTGGTAGATTAATTTCACCTAAACCACATCTTGGGCCTGAATTCATTAATCTTAAGTCGTTTGCAATTTTAGATAATCTCACTGCCGCAGTTTTTAACGCGCCACTTACATGTACAAAGTCAGCTGTATCTTGAGTAGCAGCGATAAAATCTTCAGCTGGTTTAAATTCAACACCAGTAATTTCTTTTAATTTTTTCTCAACCACAAATTTGTAATCAGGGTGGCAGTTAATTCCTGTACCAATAGCTGTTGCACCAAGATTTAAATAACTCATTGACTCACGAGCTGCTGTGATTTTTTCAATATCACTTTTAATATAGCTAGCAAAAGCGTTGAAAGTATTTCCTAAAGTAGTAGGAACCGCATCTTCAAGCTCTGTTCTACCCATTTTAATGATATCTTTGTATTCTTTAGCTTTAGCTTCTAATTCAGTTTTTAAAAGTTCCATAGCTTTTAAAAGATCAGTAAGTTTTGCATAGGTAGCTACTTTGATTGAACTTGGATAAGTATCATTTGTAGATTGACCTAAGTTTGTATGATCATTTGGATGAAGATATTGGTACTCACCTTTTTTGCGTCCCATACTTTCAAGAGCGATATTAGTGATAACTTCGTTGGTGTTCATGTTTGTACTAGTACCAGCACCACCTTGGATCATATCTACTACGAATTGATCTAAAAATTCACCAGCAATCAATCTATCGCAAGCTTTAGCAATAGCATCAGCTTTGTCAGCATCAAGAACCCCAACTTCTTTGTTAGCAAGAGCAGCTGCTTTTTTAACTTGAGCGAAAGCTTTTACAAAATAAGGATAATCTTGTAATCTTCTGCCACTCATATGGAAGTTTTCTAGTGCTCTAAAAGTTTGCACTCCATAATAAACCTCGTCAGAAATTTCCAACTCGCCAATAAAGTCGTGTTCTTTTCTTGTTCCCATGATGTACTCCTTGTGGGTTTTATTTAAGTTTTGTTTATAAACTTATTGAGTATTATATAACAATTTTTTATAAAAGTTTCATAAATTTTTCTGAATTTATCAAAAATCAATAAAAATATATAAAATAAATTAGAATATTGATATTCATTTTATAAATATAATGCTTTTTTGGTAGGTATTTGATGTTTGTAGTGTTTATTATTGCTTTTATTGTTTATTTTTTAAAAATTTATATTTACTTTTTGTATAATTTTAAAATTCCACAAAAGACAAAAAGATTATAAAATTGATAA
>NZ_JANQCX010000005.1:0-124835 GCF_024723575.1 Campylobacter sp. 2352 PW | reverse complement strand
AAAACCGCCATAGTCCATAAGATATTTTCATCATAGCCTAAAATTTTTGCTACTAATATAGGTACAATTCCTTTAAGTGCATCTAAGACAATTGTTGCAACAGCAAGTGTTTTAGCAAGCTTAGGATCGCTTTCTTTTACTACTCTTAAAACATTGGTAGCACCTATGCTTTTACTGCCTGCATTTTTGATATTTGTTTTGGCAAAAATTTGAGCTAGTAAAAGACCAAAAGGTATAGCACCTATAAGATAAGCTAAAAGATAAATTATTAAATTTTCCATTTACTTTTTATCCTAATTCTATAAAGATTTATAATAATGATAGCAAAAAACTCTGAAATAAATATTTAAGAGATATTTTATCCTATAATAATTTTTATTTTTAAATAGAAATTTTTTATTTTATTTAAAGAAAATTATAGATATATTTTCAATAAGTTTATTTTAAATAGGCTTTATTTTATCTTATTTAGGAGTGAATAATGAAAAAAATTTCATTATTAGTTGCATCATCATTATTAGTTGCATCAACTGCTTTTGCTAACGATAAAGCTTTGCTTGATGAAGCAAAAGCAGCAGGTTTAGCACCTTTGCCAAAGGATCAAGCAGGCGTTGAAAAACTATTAAAAGAAATGGGCGTTAAAGCTAGTAAGTTTTCTAAAGAAAAAGCTAATCTTGGTAAAAAGCTGTATTTTGAACCAAGACTTTCTAAAAGTGGTTTGATTTCTTGTAATACCTGTCACAACTTAGGTATGGGTGGTGCTGATGGTATAGCAGCAGCTGTAGGACACAAATGGACTGCTAATCCTCATCATTTAAATTCGCCAACAGTTTATAACTCTGTTTTAAATTCAACTCAATTTTGGGATGGTAGAGCAGGTACTTTAGCAGATCAAGCAAAAGGACCAATCGAGGCAGAGCCTGAAATGGCAACTCCTGCTAAGTTAGCAGTAGAAAAAATTTCTTCTATGCCAGAATATGTTAAAGAATTTAAAAAAATATATGGTAATGATGGGGTAACTTTTGATAATATAGCAGATGCTATTGCTACATTTGAAAGAACACTTTTAACTCCATCTAAATTTGATAAATTCTTAGAAGGTGATACAAAAGCTTTAAGCAAAAAAGAAAAAGAAGGTTTAAAAACTTTCATCGATAAAGGCTGTACAGCTTGTCATACAGGAGTAAATTTAGGTGGTAGTATGCAAGCTTTCCAAGTGGCAGCTAAATATAAATTTGCAAATGTAGGTGATTTTAAAGGTGATGCAAATGGTTTAGTTAAAACTCCAACTTTAAGAAATATTGCTGAAACAGCTCCATACTTCCATAATGGCGCTATTTGGTCTTTACAAGATGCTATTAAAGAAATGGGTAGTGTGCAACTTGGCATAGAAATTTCTGACAAAGAAGCAGCTTCTATAGAAACTTTCTTACATGCTCTAACAGGTAAAAAACCAAGCATTACTTATCCTCAACTTCCAAAAGCTACTGAAAAAACTCCAAAACCAGAGCTTTAATCAAATTTTCCCTAAAGATATTTCTTTAGGGAATGTTGTTTTTTGTTTATTTTTATATATAATACATTCTTAATTTTTAATTAGGAATTGGCTATGAAAAATAAAATTTTATTTAGTGTGATTGCATTAACAGCTATTTTATTTAGTGCGTGCGCTAATCATGCAAAAGTAAACAATGAATTAGAGCAAAAGTTAACCCAAAAGATATGTTCTGATGAATTTTTTGCCCAAGAAATGACTAAGGTGGATAAAAAAGATGATCCAGTATATGTAGGATTAAATGCAGGTTTAATCGCAAAAAATTGTGGTGATTTTAATCTTAGTAATGAATTTTTTGATAAGGTTGAGGAATCTTATCAAGTTGATGTGGATTTAAGAAGTGGCGCTCAAAAAATTGCTAAAACAGCTGTAACTACATTAATAAATGATTCCATATTAGACTATGATGGCTCTTTATATGAAAGAATAATGGTAAATACATATAAGGGTTTAAATTTTATGAGTGAGGGTGATTATAACAACGCAAGAGTGGAGTTTAAAAGAGCTTTATTGCGTCAAGATAGAGCAAAAGATTATTTTAAAGCTCAAATTGCTAAAAATAAAGCAGAATTAGAAAAGGCCAAAAAAGAAGATCCAAATTTTAATAAAAATTTTAGTGAATCAACAAAACAAATAAATGCTCAATATGAAGCTTTGTTTGAAGAATTTTCAACAAGTAAAAATTTTACCAATCCTTATGCAACTTACTTAGCTTCGATTTTTTATTATATGAGTAAAGATTATACTTTAGCTAAAGATTTATTTAAAGAAATAAAGATTTTAAACCCAAAAAATAAAGAAATTAATAAAGAGTGGAAAGCAATTAGCAATGCTAAATCAAAAAATAAATATGTTTTTATTGTTTATGAGAATGGTTTTGGTGTGATAAAGGATGAGTTTAAATTAACTCTGCCTTTGATTTTAAATGACACTCTTACGACAACTTCTATTGCTCTACCTAAGCTAAAAAAAAGAAGCCAGTCTTTTGAGTATTTAAGTGTAAATGATACTAATACTACAAAATTAGTTGATTTGGATAATGTTGTAGCAAGCGAGTTTAAGTTCGAGCAACCATCAATAGTTACCAAAGCAATAGTTTCAGCTATCTTAAAAACTACTATCAATGCAGCAGTAGTTAACAATGACTCAACGGGAGGTTTTTTAAGCCTTGCTAGTGGTATCATGAATGCAGCAACTACTCAAGCTGATGTTAGATCTTGGAGAGGATTGCCACAAAGTATAGGAGTTGTTATGATTAAAAATACAGGTAAAATTATTATTAAAACTCCAAGTGATGATGTGTTATTTGAAAGACAGATTAATCCAAAGAAAAATGTATTGGTTGTAGTGCGTTCTTTTGCACCTAATATTGCTCCAAGTATAAATATCATAGAAAAATGAAAAAGTTAATTTTTTTATTATTATTAAATTGTATGTTATTGGTTTCACAAGATGCTCTTGATGCAAATTTTAAACATACAAATGTAAAAAGTATAAAAGAAAGAATAAATAATGCAGGATTATTAGAAGTGCAGATTATTTTTTATAGTTCTGTTGATAAAAAGCTTTCTTATAAAATAGAATGGTTTGATAAGGATGGGTTTGTTATAAAAAATACTATTGATAAAAACTATAAAAATATAAGATTATTAGCTAAACAAGGGTATATTATACAAAATATAGCTAGTAATAAGGAAGCAAAAAAATATAAAATATATATTAAATAAAAAAGGATAAAAAATGCAAAAAATTAAAATTTTAACAAGTGTAGTGGCTATAGGTGTTTTATTTAGTGCGTGTATGCAACAACCTACTTATGTAGATGGAACTGCGGCAAAAGTAAAACAAGGCGATTCTTTAAGCATGGCTTTAACTGGTGAAGATTTTGACAATACAGCTAAAGAGATGTTAAATAGTTTGTTTAATTCAAGTTATGTTGTGAATAAAATAGGAAATTCAGGTAAGGCTATTGTGGCAGTTTATGATGTGGTAAATGATACAGCTTTAAGAATAGATACTAGAAATTTGACTGATTTGATGGTAGAAGAACTTATAAATTCAGGTAAATTTGCAGCTTCAGCTACTCAGGGCAATGATAGTGCTACTCAAAATAATATGGATGATGTAATGAGCGATAAAGATGATGATAGATATGATAAAGCTACGGTATCTAAAAATCATACGCAAATTAGTGCATCTTTGACTTTACAGGGAAGAATTGGTCAGCAAAATATAAAATTAAGTAATGGTAAAACCCAGGTTGAATACTTTTTTGTTATGAAATTAGCTGAAAAGGGCAGTGGTTTGGTAGTATGGCAAAAAACTAATAGAATCAATAAACTAGGATCTAGTAAAACTGTAAGCTGGTAATATAAAACAACAAGGAAATATATGATGAAAAAAAGATTTGTTATTGGATCATTATTGGTAGCGAGTTTTCTTTATGCTCAAGCAACTCCACAAGTTGAAATTACTCAAGAAGATATTAAAATTCAAAATGAAATGTCAGATGCTAGCTCTAAAGATATTACTCCAAAGTCTTTAGATGATTTTTTTGAAGAATTTGCAGATAATTTTGGTATAGAATATGGTATTACAAAAGATGGAAAAACCTTTTATACAGGTAGAAGTGTAGTTGCGCTAAGCGATAGCGATCCTCAATTTGCTCAAGCTTTGCAAAATGCTTACCAAAAGCTATGCTTAATTTACAGTCTGATTTTATTGAAGATGCCTTTGGAAGAATGGCAGTGAGTAAAATTCAAAATTACGAAGCTGATAATTCTACTAATGCAAAAGAATTTGAAGAACTACCAAAAGGAAGTGTTGTAGGGCAAATTTTTGATAAACTGGTTCAATTAAGTGGTGCAAAATTAGATAAAGCTTTGAGAGATTTGGGTATTAATGTAGAAGGTTTAACAGAGGAAAGAAAAAAGATTTTATTAAAAGAAGAGTTTCTTAATAAAACAATTACTAGTGCAGTTGGTTCAATGAGCGGTTTAATTCCTGTGCAAACTATAGTTACGCAAAGAAGAGGGCAATATGATATTGGTGTAATTGCAGTTGTTTCTAAAAAAACTCGTCAACTTGCTAAAGATATGTCTTTAGCGCGTCAAAGTAACATCAAAGGTAAAGGAAAAAATATCAACGAGTATTTACCAAAAGACAATAAAGGCTTTCTTAATGAATATGGTATTCGCTTAGTTTATGATGAAAAAGGTTCACCGGTTATTTTAAGCTATGGAAATTGGGGTTATATTGCTGATGCAAATAATGCCAAGAAGACAAATATATTAGAAGATAGGGCTAAAGATACAGCTTCAACTATGGCTGATGCAGCTATAATTGAATTTATCAATACAAATTTAAGTTTAAAAGATGAAAAAATACAGGTGAAAGTTATGAAGAAATCATCAAGCAAAGCTTAAATATCAATGACAACACTACTCAAGAACAAATTCAAGATTTCACAAATATTGTAGAAAAAATCAATACAAAAATAAAAGCAAGTGCTAGCGGAAAAATCAAAGGCATAGGAACACTTAAAAGATGGAATTATACAAGCGAAAATGGTATAGAACATGTAGGTGTTGTAAGATTTTATTCTTATGATAATGTGGCAAATATTAACGAAGCTTTAAAATCAAATTCAAACACTAGTGTCCCAAAAACTGAACCTAAAAAGTCTTCTAATATACAAAGAAGTTCTAATGTTGTAAATGATATAGATGATTTTTAGGAAAAATTTATGAAGATATTACAAATTTGTATTTTGATTTTATGTTTTCATTTGAGTTTATATGCCAAAATAATCACCACAAGCACTACCAATTCAAGTACGGGCGAGGGTATAGGAGCTAGCAGAGAAGAGGCAATAAATAATGCCATAATAGAAGCTATTGGTAAATTAAATGGTGTTAATATTGACTCAACCAAGCAGTCTTTTGTCGGGGTAAATTCAAATAATAAAAAGACTAATATAGAAGATAGCTATAAAGAGCAAATCATAAAAGCTACAAAAGGCAGAGTTGATGCATATGAAATTGATAGTGTGGTTCAAGAAAACGATAAATACATAGCAAATGTAACCATTTTTAAAACTACTACTCATAAAAAATATCAAATACCAGGTTATAAGCCAGATGGTAGAAGAAGTATTACGGTATTTAATACCTCTTCTAAATACCAAGAGCTTGGAAATATTTTACAGCAAAAAATTATCACAGATTTACTTCAAAGTAGGAAATTTAATGTTTTAGATAGAGATTCTAAAGGTTATTATGAAATGGAGAAAGCTTTGATAAATTCATCTAATACGCATAAAGATGAAATTTACAAACTTAAGAATGTTTTAGCTACTGATTATATTTTGTTATTTCATGTAGGTGGAGTAGATCTTAAAACCAAAGGAAATAAAAATAAAATAGATGTTGTGGTGGATTATCGCGTGCTTTTATTTGCCACCAGACAAATTAAATTTTCAAATACTTTAACCATGTCAGCCTTTGTTAAAGGTGATTCTTTAGTAGCTAGTGAAAAGCTAAGTGAAAAAATTGCAAAGAAAATTTCAGATGATATTTTAAATGCTATTTATCCTTTAAAAGTTGCACAAGTTAGTAATAATGAAGTAGTCTTCTCGCAAACTTTGAGTAATGATGAAATCTATGAGTGTTATTCTTTAGGTGAAGTGATAAAGGATGCTTATACTAAAGAAAATACAGCAAGAATAGAAACAAAAAGTGGAAAGGTTCAAATTATCCGCTCAACACCAAAACTATCATATGCTAAAATTCTTGAAGGAAGTGTTAAAAAAGATGATGTTTGTAGGCCTTTAGATGAAGCTAATATGGGCGTGGAAAAACAACATAGTGTAAATCCAAATGGTACGGTAAATTTAGGTTGGTAATTAACCTAAATTTAAAATTATTTTGAGTATAATCTCAAGTTTTAACCACTAAAGCTTTTTAAATTTATGTTTTATGCATAATGCTTTATGGTGCTACCAAAATATTTTAAGAAAGGATAGCTGTATGTATGCTATTATAAAACACAGTGGAAAACAATACAGAGTAAGCCAAGGTGATGAGCTTAAACTAGATCGTTTTGAAGCTGAAGTAAAATCAAGCGTAGAAGTAAGTGAAGTTCTTGCTGTATGTGATAAAGAATTAAAGGTAGGTGCGCCGTTTGTTGCGGGTGCAAAAGTTGTTTTAGAAGTGATTGCTCATGGAAAAGACAAAAAAGTTGTGATTTATAAAAAAAGACGTAGAAAAGACTCAAAATTAAAACGCGGTTTTAGAAGACAATTTACTCGCGTTAGAGTAGTAGATATTAAAGCTTAAGGAGTAAAGAATGGCACACAAGAAAGGTCAAGGTTCAACTCAGAATAATCGTGATTCTATAGGTCGTCGTCTAGGTGTTAAAAAATTTGGTGGAGAATTTGTTCGCGCTGGCAACATCATCATTCGCCAAAGAGGAACAGCAACTCATGCAGGTAATAACGTAGGCATGGGAAAAGACCATACAATTTTTGCTTTAATTGATGGTTTTGTAAAATTTGAAAGAAAAGATAAAAATAGAAAAAAAGTTTCTGTTTATCCTGCATAATTTAAAGGCTACTTTGTAGCCTTTTTCTTCTTTTTAATCTTAATATATTAAAAAAAATATAATATCATTTTAAAAATTTATACTTTGGTGATTGTATGTTTATAGATAATGTAAAATTAGTTTTAAGTTCAGGTAATGGTGGCAAAGGTGCTGTGAGTTTTCGCCGTGAAAAACATGTTCCACTTGGTGGACCTGATGGTGGCGATGGTGGAAATGGTGGCGATGTGTATTTTATATGCGATAATAATACTCATACCCTAGTGCACTTTAAAGGTAAAAAAGAACTTAAAGCACAAAATGGCCAGCCGGGTTTGGGCCGTAACAAAAATGGCAAAAGAGGGGAAAGTTTAGAGTTGATTGTCCCTCAAGGCACCCAAGTAATTGATGCACAAAGTGGGGAAGTTTTACTTGATATGTTAGTAGAAGGTCAAAAAGAACTCTTTTTAAAAGGTGGTAAAGGTGGTCTTGGTAATACTCACTTTAAAAACTCTACTAATCAGCGCCCAGATTATGCCCAACCAGGCGTGGCAGGAAAAACCTTAAGCGTGCGTTTAGAGTTAAAACTCATAGCAGATGTTGGGCTTGTAGGCTTTCCAAATGTAGGAAAATCCACTCTTATAAGCGTAGTGTCTAATGCAAGACCTGAAATAGCTAATTATGAATTTACTACTTTAACTCCAAAACTTGGTATGGTTGAAGTAGATGATTATAATTCTTTTGTAATGGCAGATATCCCAGGTATTATAGAAGGTGCAAGCGATGGTAGGGGTTTGGGACTTGAGTTTTTAAGACACATAGAAAGAACTTCTTTTTTACTTTTTGTACTTGATCCATTAAGAGATATGAGTTTAAAAGAGCAATTTTGCATTTTAAGAAAAGAATTGGAAAAATTTTCAAGCAAGCTTTATGCAAGAAATTTTGGCTTAATGCTTTCAAAAAGTGATAGTGTAAATTTGGGTGAGGAATTTGCACAAAAAATGGAAGATGATTATAATGAGTTAAAAGCTTATTTACAAAGTCAAAATAATCCACAAAGCTTTTTTGTTAAAGTATCAAGCCTTGAAAAAACTGGACTTAAAGAGCTTAAATTTATGCTTTTAGAAGAAGTTAAAAAAATTAGAAATCAAAATAATCTTTGATGAGTGAAAATTTAGCTATAGATTTTATCCAAGAATATATCAAGTCCAATTTTAAAGGTTTGGTGTATTAATTTCTTTACTAAAGAACATGGTTTTTACATCAAAAAACTATAAAAACCTACCAAAAAAGGATAGTAGCATTATGAAAAATATCATTTTTATGGGAACTCCCTCTTATGCAACATGTATTTTAAAAGAGCTTGTTGATAAAGGGTTTAATGTCCAAGCTTTATTTACCCAGCCTGATAAACCTGTGGGAAGAAAGCAAATTTTAACTCCAAGTGATACTAAAAAGTTTGTTTTAGAAAATAATTTAAATATAGAAATTTTCACTCCAAAAAGCTTAAAAGATGAAAACACAATCAATGGAATAAAAAGCTTAAAACCTGACTTTATAGTTGTTGCTGCTTATGGGAAGATTTTACCAAAAGAAATTTTAGATATTGCTCCTTGTATCAATTTACATGCTTCCTTGCTTCCTAAATATCGTGGCGCTTCGCCTATACAAAGTGCTATTTTAAATGGGGATAAAATAAGCGGGGTTTGTACTATGCTTATGGAAGAAGGCCTTGATAGTGGTGCTATTTTAGAAAGTATAGAATGTGATATCGCAGGTAAAAATTCAACTGAAGTTTTTATTATGCTTTCAGATTTAGCAGCCAAGCTTACTATTTCTACACTTTTGAATTTTGAAAAAATTGTCCCAAAAAAGCAAGATGAAAGTTTAGTTACACATTGTAAAAAAATTAAAAAAGAAGATGGCTTGATTGCTTTAAATAATGCAAGTGAAATTTATCAAAAATTTCTAGCTTTTGCACCTTGGCCTGGAATTTTTTTAGAAAATGGTTTGAAATTTTTAGACATAGAATTAGTTGATAGTGAAAAAACTCAAAAACCAGGTGTGATTTTACAAATAGAAAAGGAAAGCTTTTTGCTTTCATGTACAAAAGGTATTTTAAGGATTAAAACTTTACAAGAAAGTGGAAAAAAAGTTTTAGACGCTAAGACTTATTTAAATGGAAAAAGGTTAAAACTTGGAGATAGTTTATTTTGATGAACTTGAATCAACTCAAGTTTATTTAAGTGATAAAATTCGCAGTGGAGAGATTATTAACAATACAGCCATTTGTGCTTTTATCCAAAGTGCTGGTATAGGCAGTAGAGATAATACTTGGCAAAGTAAGCAAGGAAATTTGCATGTATCTTTTTGCATAAAAACTCAAGAATTAACACGAGACCTTCCTTTGGCTTCTGCTAGTATATACTTTGCATTTTTAATGAAAGAAGTATTGCAAAGACAAAATTCAAAAGTATGGATTAAATGGCCTAATGATTTTTATATAGAAGATAAAAAAATAGGCGGATTGATGAGTTCTAAAATCAATGATTTTTTGGTTGTAGGAATGGGGATTAATCTTAAATACGCCCCATTTAATGCTGAAATTTTAGATATAGAAGTGGATATAGCAAAACTTTTAAATGAGTATTTTTCTTATGTAGATGAGAAAATTTTATGGAAGAATATTTTTAGCAAGTATATGCTAGAATTTGAAAAATCAAGAAATTTTTTTATACATAATGAAGGTAAGATTTTATCTTTAAAAGATGCTTTGTTGTATAAAGATGGTTCTATATTGTTAGATAATAAAAGGATATATAGTTTAAGATGAGTGAGATAATAACTATTGCAAATCAAAAAGGTGGGGTAGGTAAAACTACTACCGCTATTAATCTAGCGGCTTCTTTGGCAGTAGCTGAAAAAAAGGTTCTTTTGATAGATATTGATCCACAAGCTAATGCTACAACAGGACTTGGTTTTAATAGAAGTAATTATGAATATAATATTTACCATGTTTTTATAGGTAGGAAAAAACTTTCTGAAATTATTTTAAAAACTGAGCTTCCGCAATTATATTTAGCTCCATCGAATATTTCTTTGGTTGGAATTGAGCAAGAAGTAGTAAAAGAAAGCGGAGAATATAGAACAATTTTAAGAGAAAAAATCAAAGAAATTGCCAAAGATTATGATTTTATTATCATTGACTCACCTCCTGCGCTTGGAAGCATTACGGTAAATGCTTTTGCGGCAAGCGATAGTGTTATTATCCCTATACAATGTGAGTTTTATGCGCTTGAGGGTGTTGCGATGGTTTTAAACACTATTAAATTTGTGAAAAAAACTATCAATCCAAAACTAAAAATAAAAGGCTTTTTGCCAACTATGTATAGCTCACAAAATAATCTTTCAAAAGATACTGTGGAAGATTTAAAGCAAAATTTCAAACAAAAGCTATTTAGAACAGGTGATAATGAAGATGATTTCATCATCATACCAAGAAATGTAAAACTTGCTGAAAGTCCAAGCTATGGAAAGCCTATTATACTTTATGATATAAAATCTCCAGGTTCAGTGGCATATCAAAATTTAGCACATTCTATATTAGGATAAAAAATGGCAAAAAAAAGTGCATTAGGAAGAGGTTTAAGTAGCATTTTGGCTGATATTGATGAGGTTTATGAAAAAGAATTAGGCTCTAATGAAGGTAGAATAGAAGAAATTGATATAGATTTAATTAGTCCAAACCCTTATCAGCCAAGAAAAAATTTTGATACCCAAGCTCTAGAAGAACTTGCAGGTTCTATTAAAGAATATGGTTTGATTCAGCCTGTTGTGGTTTTTAAAAAAGATGAATTTGATTATATTTTGATAGCAGGTGAGAGAAGATTTAGAGCGTGTAAGCTTTTAGAAAAAGAACAAATTAAAGCTGTAGTTTTAAACGTAGATGATATAAAATTACGTGAGCTTGCTTTAATAGAAAATATTCAAAGAGAAAATTTAAACCCTATAGAATTAGCACATTCTTATAAAGAGTTATTAGAAATTCATGATATCACTCAAGAAAAATTAGCCGATCTTATTCACAAATCAAGACCTCAAATTGCTAATACCTTAAGACTTTTAAATTTAAATGAGCAAACGCAAAATTTCATTATAGAAGGTAAAATTTCACAAGGTCATGCAAAAGTTTTAGTGGGACTTGAAAAAGAAGAAGAAAAAATGATAGTTGATACTATCATAGGGCAAAAACTCAATGTAAGAGATACCGAAAAGTTAATTAAAAATTTTAAAAACACAAACCAATTAGAAAAAAACGCAACTTCAAACAAACAATATCAATCTATAATAAATTTAAAAGAAAAAATTGAATCTTTAGGCTTAAAAGTAAATGCAAAAGAATTAAAAATTACTATAAATTTTGAAAATGAAGATGAGGTTAGGGAATTTCTAAAGACATTAAATTAAATATGTTTTTAGGTATGTTTTGCTATAATTTCGCGTTTTATTTAGATTTATTTAGGAGTATTAATGTTTAATGATGTACATTTTTCCATCATGATAGCCACCGGTGTCATTTTTTTGCTTATGATAGCGATTTTAAATTCTATGCTCTATAAACCTTTGATTAAATTTATGGATTCTAGAGATTTAACCATAAAAAATGATGAAGAAAAAATGAAAAAAAATTCTGATGATGTTTCAAATGTAGAAAGTGAATTAGAAAAAATTCATATCCAAACAAGAGATGAAATCAATCAAATCAAAGCAAAAGCAATAGAAGAAGCTAAAATAAAACAAGAAAAAGAATTATCAACAAGAAAAAGAGAATTAGAAGATCAAATGCTTGTTTTTCTTAAAAGTCTAAGAGAAAAAGAAAAAGAATTAAAAGAAGAAATGCGTTTAAAAATGCCAGAATTTAAACAAAGCTTTAAAGACAGCTTGAGTAAAATTTAAGGAAGATAAATGTTGAAAAAAATTGCATTGTTATCAGTACTTCCTTTTTATGCTTTTGCAGCAGGTAATGGAAGTGGTGAGTATGATATTATTCCAAGAGCGGTGAATTTTGTTTTATTTGCTGCTATTTTGTATTATTTCATAGCAACACCTTTGAAAAATTTCTACAATGGTAGAATTGCAAAGATTGCATCTAGAATGAATGAAATTCAAGAAAAACTTATTGCAAGTAAAAATCATAAATTAGAAATGATGAAAAAATTAGATTTAGCCAAGCAAGAAGCTGTTAATGCAATTGCTTTTGCAAAAAAAGAGGCAGAAATTATTACTGAAAAAATCGAGAATGAAACAAAAATGGAAATTAAAGCTCTAGAAAAAACTTACGAAGAGCACAAAGAATATGAAATAAGAAAAATGGAAAAAGAAGTTGTGCAAGCAGTTTTAGAAGAAATTTTTGAAGATCAAAATTTACAGCTACAACAAAAAGAAATTTTAAATATCATGATGAAAAAGGTATCTTGATGGAAAAAGTAATTGCTAAAACATATGCAAAGGCAATATTAGAAAGAAATGATTTTGAAAATTTTTATTCTAATTTGTTAGAGTTAAGCTCAGCTTTTGCATCTAATAAATTTATAGATATTTTAAATTCATACGAAACAAAGCAAGACAAAAAATTAGAGTTAATACTTTCATTATTGAATAATCCAAGTGATGCTTTTAAAAATTTTATAAATTTGATTGTGGATAATAAAAGAGAAATGTTAATTCCAGAAATCACTAAAGAATTAAGTGAACAAAAAGCATCAAAAGAAAATACATTTTTAGGACAGGTTTACTCAAAAGAAAAATTAAGCGAAGAAGAAATTAAAAATTTAGAGGAAAAACTTAGTCTTAAATTTAATGCAAAAATTAGATTAGATAGTAAAATAAGTGATAATGACAGTGTAAAAATTAGCTTAGATGGACTTGGATATGAAATTTCATTTTCAATGCAAAGCTTAAAAGCTAAGATGAATGATTATATATTAAAAGCAATTTAAGGAGATTTGATGAAATTTAAAGCAGATGAAATTAGTTCTATTATAAAAGAAAGAATTGAAAAATTTGACTTTAATCTTGAAATAGAAGAAACCGGTAAAATTATTTCAGTTGCCGATGGTGTTGCTAAGGTATATGGCCTTAAAAATGCTATGGCTGGAGAGATGGTTGAATTTGAAAATGGCGAAAAAGGAATGGTTCTTAACCTTGAAGAATCAAGTGTTGGTATTGTTATCTTAGGTAAAGGACTTAGACTTAAAGAAGGAAGTTCTGTAAAAAGATTAAAAAAACTTTTAAAAGTTCCAGTTGGAGATGCGTTAATAGGACGTGTTGTAAATGCTTTAGGAGAGCCAATTGATGCTAAAGGCGTAATTGAAGCGAGCGAATATCGTTTTGTAGAAGAAAAAGCAAAAGGTATTATGGCTAGAAAAAGCGTTCATGAGCCATTACATACGGGTATTAAAGCTATTGATGCTTTAGTTCCAATTGGTAGAGGACAAAGAGAATTAATCATCGGTGATAGACAAACAGGTAAAACAACTGTAGCAATTGATACAATTATTAGTCAAAAAGGTAAAGATGTTATTTGTATTTATGTTGCAATTGGTCAAAAACAAAGTACTGTAGCTCAAGTAGTTAAAAAGCTTGAAGAATATGGTGCAATGGATTATACTATAGTGGTAAATGCGGGTGCATCAGATCCTGCTGCGTTACAGTATCTTGCGCCATATGCTGGGGTAACTATGGGTGAATATTTTAGAGATAATTCAAGACATGCATTGATCGTTTATGATGATTTAAGTAAACATGCTGTTGCATATCGTGAAATGTCTTTGATTTTACGTCGTCCTCCAGGTCGTGAAGCTTATCCAGGAGATGTGTTCTATCTACATTCAAGATTGCTTGAAAGAGCAAGTAAGTTAAGTGATGAGCTTGGCGCGGGAAGCTTGACTGCACTTCCTATTATTGAAACTCAAGCAGGGGATGTTTCAGCTTATATTCCAACCAATGTTATTTCAATTACAGATGGTCAAATTTTCTTAGAAACAGATTTATTTAACTCAGGTATTCGTCCTGCGATTAATGTTGGTTTATCTGTATCTCGTGTTGGTGGTGCTGCGCAAATTAAAGCAACAAAGCAAGTTTCAGGTACATTAAGACTTGATTTAGCTCAGTATAGAGAATTGCAAGCTTTTGCACAATTTGCAAGTGATTTGGATGAAGCTAGTAGAAAACAACTTGAGCGTGGACAAAGAATGGTTGAAGTTTTAAAGCAACCTCCATATTCTCCTCTTTCACCAGAAAATCAAGTTGTGATTATTTTTGCAGGCACTAAAGGTTATTTAGATGATGTTGCAGTTTCGAAAATTGGAGAATTTGAAGCAGCTTTATATCCATTTATTGAGGCTAAGTATCCAGAAATTTTTGAGCAAATTAGAACTAAAAAAGCTTTAGATAAAGATTTAGAAGAAAAACTAGCTAAAGCATTGAGTGAGTTTAAAGCAAACCATATATAAGGTTTTTAAATGTCTAATTTAAAAGAAATTAAAAGAAAAATAAAAAGTGTTCACAATACACAAAAGACAACCAATGCGATGAAGCTTGTCTCTACTGCTAAACTAAGAAAAGCAGAAGAGGCAGCTAAAAAATCAAAGGTTTTTGCTCAAAAAATCGATGAAGTTTTATCAGAAATTGCGTTCAAGATCAATCAATACGATGGGCTTGATGACAAACTTCCATTTTTTAGAAAAAAAGATAATATAGAAAAAATGGATATTATTTTTGTCACAGCCGATAAGGGTTTGTGTGGTGGATTTAATATTAAAACCATTAAAGCCGTAAATGAAATGCTTGAAGATTGCAAAACAAAAAAAATCAAGGTAAGATTAAGAGCTATTGGTAAAACAGGTATAGAATATTTTAATTTTCAAAATATAGAAATTTTGGAAAAATATTTAGATACAAGTTCAAGTCCAGATTATGATAAGGCTTGTGCTATTATCCAAAAAGCTGTTGATGATTTTGTAAATGGTGTGACAGATAAAATTGTAATCATTCACAATGGTTATAAAAATATGATTTCTCAAGAAATTCGTATTAATGAGTTGTTGCCAGTAGAAGCTATTGTTGGCAAAGAAGAACAAAAGTCTGAATCTTTAATGGACTTAGAACCAGAAGATGAAGAAATTTTAAACGATTTGTTAAAAACTTATTTTGAATATAACATGTATTTTTCTTTAGTTGATTCTTTGGCAGCTGAACATAGTGCTAGAATGCAAGCCATGGATAATGCAACCAACAATGCAAAAGCTAGAGTTAAGCAACTTAATTTAGCTTATAATAAAGCAAGACAAGAATCTATTACCACCGAGTTGATAGAAATCATCAGCGGTGTTGAGTCAATGAAATAAATTTAGGAGTGATGATGCAAGGTTTTATTTCTCAAGTTTTAGGACCAGTGGTTGATGTTGAATTTAAAGACTATCTTCCACAAATTAATGAAGCTATTATTGTTAATTATGAATTAGAAGGAAAAGAATGCAAGCTAGTTCTTGAAGTAGCTGCACATTTAGGTGATAATAAAGTAAGAACCATCGCTATGGATATGACGGATGGTCTTGTTAGAGGTTTAACAGCTGTTGCAACTGGAAATCCAATTAGCGTTCCAGTAGGCGAAAAAGTTCTTGGAAGAATTTTTAATGTAACGGGTGATTTGATTGATGAGGGCGAAGAAATCAATTTTGATAAACACTGGTCAATTCATAGAGATCCGCCTCCATTTGAAGAGCAAAGTACAAAAAGTGAAATCTTTGAAACAGGTATAAAGGTTGTTGATTTGCTAGCTCCTTATGCTAAGGGTGGTAAAGTTGGTCTTTTTGGTGGTGCAGGTGTTGGCAAAACCGTTATTATTATGGAGTTAATTCACAACGTTGCATTTAAACACAGCGGATATTCGGTTTTTGCAGGTGTTGGCGAAAGAACTCGTGAGGGTAATGACCTTTATAATGAAATGAAAGAAAGTAACGTATTGGATAAAGTTGCATTGTGCTATGGTCAAATGAATGAACCACCAGGAGCAAGAAATCGTATTGCGTTAACAGGTCTTACTATGGCTGAGTATTTTAGAGATGAAATGGGACTTGATGTTTTAATGTTTATTGATAATATTTTTAGATTTTCTCAATCAGGTTCAGAAATGTCAGCGCTTTTAGGAAGAATTCCTTCAGCTGTTGGTTATCAGCCAACCCTAGCTAGCGAAATGGGTAAGTTCCAAGAAAGAATTACTTCAACCAAAAAAGGATCTATTACTTCAGTTCAAGCAGTTTATGTACCAGCAGATGACTTAACAGACCCTGCACCAGCAACAGTTTTTGCACACTTGGATGCAACAACAGTTTTAAATAGATCAATTGCTGAAAAAGGTATTTATCCAGCTGTTGATCCACTTGATTCTACTTCAAGAATGCTTGATCCACAAATTATTGGTGAAGAGCACTATAAAGTAGCACGTGGAGTACAATCAGTATTACAAAAATATAAAGATTTGCAAGATATTATTGCTATTTTGGGTATGGATGAGTTAAGCGAAGAAGATAAATTGATTGTTGAAAGAGCAAGAAAAATTGAAAAATTCCTATCTCAACCATTCTTCGTTGCTGAAGTTTTCACAGGTAGCCCTGGAAAATATATCAGCTTAGAAGATACAATTGCAGGATTTAAAGGTATTTTAGAAGGTAAATATGATGATTTACCAGAAAATGCTTTTTATATGGTTGGTAATATAGATGAAGCTATAGCAAAAGCTGAAACACTTAAAGAAGTTAGCAGAAAAGACGTTTGTTTAGATAATTGTAAAGTGGATAAGGCTAAAAAAGGTTAATTTATGCAAGATTTAATATCTTTAGAAATCATTACACCTCTTGGTATGATTTATCAAGGGGATGCAAGATTGGTAGTTCTTCCTGGAAGTGAGGGTGAATTTGGTGTTTTAAAAGGACATGCATCTTTAATCTCTTCTTTAAAAGCAGGAATTATAGATATAGAAAAATCAGATTCAACTCATGAATTAGTTGCTATTGATTCAGGTCATGCAAAAGTTTCTGAAACTAAAGTAAGTGTTTTAGCAAAAGGCGCTGTATGGGTTGGAGGAAATAGTGATAGTGAAATAGCAAAAAGATTAGAAGAAGCAAAAGATTTAATTAAATCTATGAGCAGTGATAGTATTGCACTTGCTTCTACTTTTGCTAAAATGGATAATAATGTAAGGCAAAAATAGTGGATTTTCAAGCAATTTTTCATTTTTTTGAAAATACAAGCTTAATCACTTATATAGTATTAGCTTGGCTTTCGGTGTATTTTATACTTAGTTTTAGTATATTATTTTCAAGGTTGATGCTTATTAATAAATGGACTCAAAATGAAAGCCAAGCTTTAGAAGCTTTAATGAGAGGCGAAAAAGATTTAAGTCAAAGTGCATCAATTTTAAAAAAATGTGTTGAAGTTGATGAAACAAAGATGAATATTTATAAAAATTCTGTAGAAAAAAAAGCCACAATAGGATTAACTTGGCTTAGTATTATCGCTTCAACCTCTCCTTTTATAGGTCTTTTTGGCACGGTTATTTCTATACTTGAAACTTTTGGTGGCTTAGAGATGCAAAATTCTTTAAGCATTATAGCTCCTAAAATCAGTGAAGCTTTAGTGGCTACAGGTTGTGGAATTTTAGTGGCAATCCCTGCATATAGCTTTCATTTGATTATCAAACGCAAAGCTTATGAGTTGATTAATATCTTAGATAGTGAAATCAAGGTGCTGGTAAGTTCTATAAAGGCTTAATTTATGTTTTTAGAAGAAAAACCTGAACTCAATATTACACCTTTGGTAGATATTATGCTTGTGTTGCTTGCTATTTTAATGGTAACAGCACCAAGTATCACATATGAAGAAAAAGTTCAACTTCCTCAAGGTTCGCAAAAAACTTCAAGTGCGCCAAATATTAAAAGTTTGATTATAACAATTAATGCAAAAAAAGAAATTTTTATAGGAAAAGATAAATTTGATTTTATAAGTTTTGCGGATAATATGAATGCTTTAAAAGTTCAGTATAATACTCAAGAGACAGTTTTTATCAGAGCGGATAAGAATCTAAAATATGATGATGTAATGAGTGTTTTAAGAACAATGAAACATTTAGGTTTCCAAAAAGTTGCTTTGCAAACTGAGTAAAAAATGGAAGAAAATTCTACACATAATCTTAAAGCTTTTATTTATGCAACTTTAGTTTATTTTTTTGTTGTTTTTTTGGTATTTTTTAAGTTGGTTGAGTATAAACCAAAAGCCATTGAATATACTGATGATCCTAATAGTTTTATCAATATAGAACTTGGAGATAGCATAAATCAAAATCAAGTAAATATGATACAAGAATTACAAAAAGAAAATCTACAAAGTTTATTTGAAGAAAATCTTCTACAAAAATACACTACCAATAAAAGCGTTAACACCCAAAATATAGAACAACAAGCAAGTGTTTTTAATGAGTTGTTTGGTAAAATAGAAGACTATCAAGAAGAAAAAACGACTAAAGTGCAATCTTCTATGCCTTCAAAAAAACCTACTTTTGCCCAAAGAGAAAAAATCAATGATTTTTCTAAGCAACTCAATGAAAATTTAAAAATAAATCAAGAATTAGGTCAATCTGTCATGGAGCAAAAAGTAGGGGTTTATGATCAATTCTTAGGCGCTGTTAGAAAATATCTTGAAGATAGATGGAGGATTTATAATCCTAGTGGTAACTTAAGTATAGAAGTAGAATTTGTAATTGATAATAATGGTTATTTTTACCTGTTAAACACTACTAGTGCACATAGTGATAATTTTGATAAAAAAGCAAAAGAATTTTTACAAAATTTAGAAGGAAAATACATAACTTTACCTCCAAATGGTAAAATAAGAAAAATTAAAATGCAACTTAGTGATATAATTGAGTTTAAAACGGAGAAACAATGAAAAAAATACTAGTATTTTTATTTTTTTGTTCAGTATTATTTGGACAAGATGCAACAATATCTGTTGTTAATAAAGGTATGCAATTGCCAAAAATTTATATTAAAGATCAGTCTAAATTGAATGATTTAGATCTTAAAAAAAGTTTTTATAACATGCTTGTTAATGATATAAAAGTAAGTTCAAATTTTGAGATAACTCAAGATGAAAAACAAGGTGATTATATTTTTTCTTATATATTAAATAAAAACGGCAAACTTTTAGATATTGATGTTGAAATCTTAGCTGCAAATGAAACTAAAACAAGATTTTATGAACAAATTCTTTCCATCGAAGAGTATCCATTTTTAGCACATAGAAGTGTTGCTCAAATGAATAAAAAGTTAGGTTTTGCTCCGGTTGATTGGATGGATCATAAAATTTTAATAGCTAGAACACAAGGTAGTAAGCAAAGTGATATTTTATTAGCAGATTATACTTTAACTTACCAAAAAGTATTGATTTCAAAAGGTTTAAATTTGTTTCCTAAATGGGCAAATAAAGAACAAAATGCATTTTATTTTACTGCCTATGAAGATGAGATTCCAACTCTTTATAAATATAATATGAAAAATAAAAATATAACAAAAATTATTGCTAGCAAAGGTATGATGGTTGCTTCTGATGTGAGTGATGATGGTAAAAAAATTTTACTTACCATGGCTCCAAAAGACCAACCTGATGTATACTTGTATGATGCAGATTCAAAAAATCTGACACAAATTACAAACTATATGGGTATTGATGTAAATGGCAATTTTGTTGATGGTGATAAAAAAATTGTATTTGTGTCTGATCGCTTAGGCTATCCAAATATTTTTATGCAAAATTTAGATTCAAATTTAACAGAACAAGTTGTTTTTCATGGTAAAAATAATTCTTCGGTTTCTACTTATAAACACTACATGGTTTATTCTAGTAGAGAAGTAAATCAAAGCGGAGTTTTTAATCTTTATTTAATGTCAACCCAAAGCGATTACATAAGACAACTCACTGCAAATGGTAAAAATCTTTTTCCAAGATTTTCAAGTGATGGAGAAAGTGTTGTGTTTATTAAGTACTTAGGCTCTCAAAGTGCTTTAGGTGTTATTCGAATTAATGCAAATAAAGCTTTTCATTATGGCTTAAAAGTGGGTAAAATTCAATCAATTGATTGGTAAAATACTAAAATCATATTTTTTTTGTTATAATTAAATTATGATTTTTAAATAAACAAAAGGGGAAATCAATGAAAAAAATCATTTTTGCTTCAATTACTGCATTTGCTGTTATTGTAAGTGGTTGTGCTACTAAAAACACTAGCGTTAGTAGTTCAAGTAGTGTAGATGGCTCAAAAGGTAGCGGTGGATCTGATAGATTTGAAAATCTTGAATCTTTAAATTCTGTAGCAAATGTATATTTTGATTTTGATAAATTTAATGTTAGATCAGATATGCAAAAGGTTATTGCAAATAATGCTGAAATCTTTAATAAAGAAGCTGCTAATGCTGCAATAGTAGTTGAAGGAAACTGCGATGAGTGGGGGACTGATGAGTATAATCAAGCTTTAGGTTTAAAAAGAGCTAAAGCAGTAAAAGAATCTTTAGTAGCTCAAGGTGTTAGCGCAGATAGAATTAGCGTTAAAAGCTACGGAGAAACTAATCCTGTATGTACTGAAAGAACAAAAACTTGTGATGCTCAAAATCGCCGTGCAGAATTTAAATTATCAAAATAAGTTTTAAATAAATGAAATTAAAATTATTATCAGTAGCTCTTTTAGGAGCTACTTTTTTACACGCTGAAATTTCAGCTTTTGATGCAGGAAAAGTAGATACAAAAACACCTTATGGTTTAACTCAAAATGAAAAATTACAGTATGAAAATCAAGAACGCCTAAGAGCACTGAATGAATATTATACAAATTTAACAAGTAAAATAAATACAGCAGTAGAGAATATAGAAGGATTGCAAAGTGTAACAGAGGGTTTGAATGCTCAATATTCAAAAGCTAACACAAAATTGCTTTCATTAGAAGAAACTTATCAAAATTTTGACGCAAACATAACTCAAGAAATTCAAAATTTAAGAGCTTATGTGGAGGAAAATAGGCAAATTCAAGAAAAAAATCATCAAGAAATTCAAAAAGTTTTAAGTGAAATTACAACTTTGATTAATAAAATCAATGATGATTATATTTCAAAAGAAGATATGAATAAAACCATAACCTTCTTTCAGTCTGAAATAGCTAGAGTGCAAAATCAGACAAAAATTACTCCGGTTGTTCCTGTTGTAAGTGATGATAATAAAACCGAAGAAATCATTCAAGATGTAAATGAAACTCAAGATGAAGTGATTGAAGTAAAAGATGATAGTTGGAAAAAATTGCAATCTAGTGAAATTTTGAAAAAAGCGATAGAAGAAACTAATAAAAATCAATTTGAGGATGCAAAAGAAAAATTTGAACATCTAATAAGTATTCACTACAAACCTGCTAGATCTACTTTTTGGCTTGGAGAGATAAGATATAAACAGCAAGATTACGCAGGTGCTTTGGGATTTTATAAGAAAAGTTCTGCTATAAGCACTAAAGGCGATTATGTACCAAAATTACTTTATCATACAGCTATTAGCTTAGATAAGGTTGGGGATCCAAAAAATGCAAATAAATTTTATAAAGCTTTAAAGACAGCTTATCCTGATAGTCCTGAAGCAAAAGTTTCACCAGATAGAAAATAACGAAGGAGATAAAATGGCTATAGAGAAAAATAGTGTAGTTTCAATGTTTTATGAGTTAAAAGATGTAAATACTAATGAAGTTTTAGAATCAAATATTTATGCTGAACCTATTTCTTTTATTTTAGGTAAGGGTCAAATTTTAGAAGGATTAGAAGAAGAAATTCAAAAGCTTAATGCTCCTTGTAATGCTGATATTATGATAAAAAAAGAAAATGCTTTGGGTGAATATGATGCCAATGCATTACAAACTTTACCAAAAGAGCAGTTTGCAGGGATTGATTTGCAAGTTGGTATGGAGCTTTTTGGCGAAGGTGAAGATGGTAATACGGTAAGAGTAATTGTTAGAGAAATTACTGAAAATGAAGTTACTATTGACTACAATCATGCTTATGCAGGAAAAGACTTGTTGTTTTCAATCAATATCGTAGATGTTAGAGCTGCAAGCGAAGATGAAATTTTAACAGGAATTATTGCAGGTAGTAGAAGTTGTGGATGTGGTGGTGGAGGACATCATCATGATCATCATCACGGACATGGTGGTGGTGGATGTTGTGGTGGCCATGGGCATGGTGGCGGCGGTTGCTGTGGTGGTCATTAATGAATAGCGCATTTATTTTCCCAGGTCAAGGCTCTCAAAGTGTTGGCATGGGTTTGAGTTTTTATGATAATTCTAAAAAAGCAAAAGAATTATTAGATAATGCTAGTGATTTTTGTAAAATTGATTTTAAAAATTTGCTTTTTAAGGAAAATGAAAATTTAAATAAAAGCGAATTTACACAAATGGCCATAGTATTAAACTCACTAATGGCTTATGAAGCTTTGAAAGAGCAAGTTGATATAGAAGCTAAGTACAGCTTAGGTCATTCGCTAGGAGAATTCAGTGCTTTAGCAACCCAAGATGCATTTAGCTTTTTAGATGTTATAGCGCTTGTTAATAAACGCGGTAAGTTTATGCAAGAAGATTGCTCTAAAATAGAAGCTGGTATGATGGTGATTTTAGGACTTGAAGATAAAGTGGTAGAAGAACTTTGTCAAAAAGCATTGAGTGAGAAAAAAAACATTTTTGCGGCTAATTATAATTGTGATGGACAAATTGTAGTAGCAGGTTTAAAGCCTGATTTAGCTTCTTATGAGAGTGAGTTTAAAAATGCAGGAGCTAAAAGAGCTATGCTTTTGAACATGAGCGTTGCAAGTCATTGTCCATTATTAAAAAATGCGTCTTTGAAACTTACAAAAGAATTAGAACCTATTTTAAAAGAGGGCTTTAAAAGCGTAGTGTCAAATGTTAATGCAAAAGTGTATAATGATAAAAATCAAGCTCTAACGCTTTTAAGCGAGCAACTCATCAAGCCTGTTCTTTATAAACAAAGCATTAAAGCAATAGATGAAGAAGTAGATTTTTATATAGAATTTGGTGCAAGTGTGTTAAAGGGATTAAATAAAAAAATCACTCAAAAAGAAACTTATGCCTTAAGTAAAATAGAAGACATTGATGAAATTTTAAAGGTAATTAAATGAAAATAGCTATTTTAGGAGCTATGCCTGAAGAGGTTACTCCTTTACTAGAAACATTAAAAGAGTATCAAACGATAGAATATGCAAATAATACTTATTATCTTGCAAAATATAAAAATCATGAATTAATTATTGCTTATTCTAAGATAGGGAAAGTAAATTCCACTCTTAGCGCGACTATTATGATAGAAAAATTTAAAGCTGAGCTTTTACTCTTTACAGGTGTGGCCGGTGCTTTTAATCCTAGTTTAGAAATAGGGGATTTAATCTATGCTACAAAATTAGCTCAATATGATTTAGATATCACAGCTTTTGGACATCCGCTTGGCTATGTTCCTGGTAATGAAATTTTTATAAAAACAGATGATAAGCTAAATAATCTTGCCATAGAAGTTGCTAAAGAACTTGGTGTTAAATTACAACCAGGTGTTATCGCTACAGGTGATGAGTTTATTTGTGATGAGAATAAAAAAGTAAAAATTAGAGAAATTTTTAATGCAGATGCTTGTGAAATGGAAGGAGCTAGTGTGGCTTTGGTGTGCGATGCTTTAAAAATTCCATGTTTGATTTTAAGATCTATGAGTGATAAAGCAGGTGAGAAAGCTGAATTTGACTTTGATGAGTTTGTAGAAAAATCAGCTAAAATTTCAGCTAATTTTGTTTTAAAAATTTGTGAGAAATTATGATAAATCTTAGTAAAAAACTAATCAGAGAAGTAGCTAAAGCTAATGCTAAATTTTCTTTAATAGGAGACAATGATAAAGTTTTATTAGGGCTTAGCGGTGGGAAAGATTCGCTTGCCTTAGCACATCTTTTAAAGCGTATGCAAGCACATGCGCCTTTTAAATTTGAACTTAAAGCAGTAACTTTAAGCTATGGCATGGGTGAAGATTATACCAAACTCCATAATCACTGCAAAGAACATGATATTGATCATGAAGTGATTGATTCTAATATTTATGAAATTTCAGGTGATACGATTAGAAAAAATTCAAGTTTTTGTAGCTATTTTTCAAGAATGAGGCGCGGTGCTTTATATACTTATGCTTTGGAAAATGGTTTTAATAAATTAGCTATAGCTCACCATTTAGATGATGCGGTAGAGAGTTTTTTTATGAATTTTATTTATAATGGCTCTCTTAGGAGTCTAGCTCCCAAGTATAAAAGCAAAAGAGGTGTAGAGGTTATTCGTCCTTTGATTTTTGTAAGAGAAAGACAATTAAGAGAAAATGCTATTAATAATGAATTAGAAGTAATTGGTAATGAATTTTGTCCTGGCATGAAATTAAGTGAAAAAAATGTAAAATTTCCTCATGCAAGAGAAGAAGCTAAGCAGCTTTTAGCAAATTTAGAAAAAGAAAATCCAAAATTATTTACAAGTTTAAAAACTGCATTTGAAAATATCCACACGGATAGCTTTTTTTATGGTCAAGGATAATGGCTAATCTTTTAGTTGTTGTTGATTATCAAAATGATTTTATCGATGGTAGCTTGGGCTTTGAAGAAGCTACCAAGATAAAAGATAATATTCTTGCTCTTTTAAAAAATCATCAAGGTGATATTGTTTTTACTTTTGATACGCATGATGAAAATTATTTAAAAACTCAAGAAGGAAAAAATTTACCTACTTATCATTGCATTAGAGATACTTTAGGTTGGCAAATGCCAGGTGATTTTGATGTGTATTTAAAAAATGCAAAAAAAATATTTTATAAGAATGCTTTTGGTAGCTTAGAATTAGCCAATTTTTTAAAACAAAATTATTATGAAAGTATAGAATTTTGTGGTCTTGTTTCACATATGTGTGTATTTAGTAATATTATTTTAGCTCAAAGCGCTAGCATTAACTCAAAAATTATATTACATAAAAATGCAACAGCGAGTTTTAGTAGGTCTTTGGAAAATAGTGCATATGAAATTTTACAAGCTTATGGCATAGAACTTTTATAAAATGCAAGGGTATATTTTACACACTCAGAGTGTAAAAGATGAGGATTTAATCGTTTATCTTTTAAGTACTAAAAAAGTTATTAAAAGTTATAGATTTTATGGCATGCGTCATTCTAATATACTAAGTGGGTATAAGATTGATTTTGAGCTTGAAGAAAGTTCGAGATTTTTACCACGTTTAAAAGATGTTTTACATATTGGTTTTTCTTGGATTTTAGATAGAGAGAGAATGTTTTTTTGGCAGGAATTTATTAGACTTTTTTATTTGCATTTAAAAGATGTTGAAGAAATTGATAGTTTTTACTTTGAACTTTTAGAAGACTGTGCTAAGCGTTTTGAAAAGCAAGATTGCAAACGTGTTATAGTGGATGCTTATTTAAAAATTTTAGATTTTGAAGGGCGTTTGCATAAAAGTTTTGTATGTTTTTATTGTGATGAGTATATTCAAAAAAATGTTGTACTAGTAAGAGCTTTTTTACCCGCTCATAAAAAATGTGCTTTTGGTTATGAGTTTAATGCTAAAGATCTTGTAAAATTATATAGGAGTTTTAATTCATCGCATTTTAGCGATGAATATATTGATAATTTATATAAAATTATCAAAGAGGGTTTTTAAGGGTAATATCATACATCATAATGACTTCTTGTCTTAATCTTGCAATGATATTTGCACTATCTTTGTGTATATTTTTTGTGATAGTATCTTGGCTATTTTTAATATTTTCAAGCAAATTTTCAAGTTCTTTTTGAGAATTTTGTAAACAAGTTTTTATACATTTTGGTTGGGTTTGTTGTAAAACTTGCTCGAAATTTAAACTTTGATTGTTAAGCTTTGAAGCATGTGCTGCTAAATTATTTGCACTTGTTCTAATGCCACCTAATGCTTTGTAAATCCCTTTTGAATTGATATGAGCTGCCATGAACCTTCCTTGTTTTATGGTATCTCTTCATTCATATTGCTTGATAGTTTACAAGCAAAAATCATTCCTTATTGAAAAATTCTTGAATATATTTTCGCATAATTTCTGCATCATTAATGCGATTAACACAATCTCTAAAATTAGAAGCATCATCATAGCCCTTAGAATACTCATGTAAGTGTTTTCTAAAGATGCTTATGCCTTGTTCTTTATAATGCTTTAACATTTCTTCAAAATGTGCAAAAATGATTTTATTTTTCATAGCCTTTTCGATTTTTTTGCCAGTTTTTATCTCATAAAATATCCAAGGTTTTCCTACACTTGCACGCCCTATCATCAAAGCATCACAATTTGTTATTTTAAACACCTCTTTGGCATTATCTTCACTAATATCACCATTTGCAACTAAAGGAATTTTGATATTTTTTTTGGCTAAAGCTATGGCTTCATAATCAGCATTTCCACTATACATTTGTTTTCTAGTGCGACCATGCATACTGATAAAATCTACTCCAGCATTTTCACACGCTTTAGCGATGGCGATGGGATCTTTTTTATCAAATCCTAATCTTACTTTGACACTAGTTAGTTTTTTGTTGCTTGTTTTTTTGATAAGTTCTAAAATTCTTTGTAATTTATCAAGATCTTGTAAAAGAGCACTACCTGCACATTGTTTTATAACCTTATTTACAGGACAACCACAATTAAAATCAATCCCATCTATAAAATCAAAACGATTTAAAATTTCTACCGCTTTGCAAATTACACTTTCATCTGAGCCTGCAATTTGAACTATGTAAGGATTTTCAAGTTCAGCTTTTTCTAGCATTTTAAGAGTTTTTGAGCTCTCATATACTAAGGCATTGGAACTTATCATTTCACTAATAGTTACATCAGCCCCAAATTGTTTAACTAAATTTCTCAAAGGCAAGTCTGAAAAACCTGCCATAGGAGCTAAAAATAAAGGCTTTTTACTAAAATCTATCATTGTATTAATTTTTCAAGTTCTATTTTTTTATTATGTTCTCTTAAAAAGAGCAAGAGTCTAAAGTCTTTATGTTCATTTTGATCATTTCCTAATTCATTAAGCAATTCATCATACATACCAAATTCTGCCAAAGTATAAAAATAAGCTCTTAAAGCTTGAGAATAATTATCTTTTAACTTTTTAAATAAAGCAATTAATACTTGAGGTTCTATTTTTTTACAAAGTATTTTAGCACAGCGTAAATATGACTTATCATCTAAAGTATTCATACTAAGTAAAACTTCGATTTCAGCGTGATTTAATTCTAAGTTTTCTCTTTCAAATCTATCCAAAAGCAATAAAATATCATCTTGGTTTTTTTGAGCTTTTAGTGTTTTAATCTGACTATAAGGCGCATTTTCTAATACCATTTTATAAGCAAAAATTTCTAGCTCACTAGCTAAGGTATCTTTGTTTTTGATAAAAGAAAAAGCATAATTGCTATCATTTTGAAAGCGATTTTTTTCATTTAAAATGAAAATTTCATTATTTGAATCTAATTTGTATTTTTTTAATTCTACAAATTCTTTTTTTTCTAAGTGTTCAAAAATATCAATAATTTCATCTATTTTAGGATTTTGAATTTTTTCTTTAAAACAAAGAGCTTGCGTATCTTTTGCTATATTTTGAAATTCTTGAGTTTTAAATTTAACCTTGCTTGCTTTTTTTAAAAAAATATCAATAATAAAATTTTCATAATTTTTACTATCTTTAATTAGATTTTTATATTGTAAATGTTTTAAAAAGCCATAAAAACTCATATGTGCTAAAGCTAGTATCATCAAAAATAAAGCAGGCAAAACAACCCATAAGCTAATAGGCAAATTTAATTCAAAAGTGGAAATTGTAAAAGTATAATTTCCTAAATTTAGATTATAAACTAAAGCTGCGATGATTAGAAGATAAACTAAACTTGCAAAGAAAAATAATCTAATTTTCATAGCTCTTTCCTTTTTTCTAAATTTTCACGACAATTTATGCAATATTTTGCGTGAGGTTTAACCTTAAGTCTTTCAGGATGAATATCATCTTCACAATATTCACAAATACCATAAGTATTGTTATCTATTTTGCTTAATGAATGTTTAATTTCTTCTAGTTCAGCTTTTAAATTTTCATTGATTTTAAAGTCGATATGAGAGCTATTGTCAATTTGCTGTAAATCAACTTCATCCCTAGGTTCACTATCTTGTAGATTATGGATATTGTCTATATTGCCTTGAAGTTCTTGTAAAATTTCTTTTTGTCTTTGAAGTAATATATTTTTAAATTCTTCAAGATTTAATTCTTGCATAAACGCTCCTATTTGTGATATGGGTGATTTGTATTAATGCAAAATGCACGATAAATTTGCTCTAAAAGCATAGTTTTAGCAAATTTATGTACCAAGGTCATTTTGCTAAGAGCTATACTTGTATGCATATGTGCGATAAATTCTTGCTCAAATCCATAAGCACCGCCTATAAAAAATGTAATTTCATTTTTATCTTGCAATAATTTTGCAAATTCTACACTTGTAAATTCTTTACCCTTTTCGTCTAATGCTATACAAAAACCTTTTTTATAAGGACTTAGTGCATTTGTATAAGATTTTTTTGCTTCTATGGCGTTAGTGTTTTGTGCTTGATTAATTTTGTTATTAAAAACATATATATCATTAAAACTACAAAATTTCTTAATAAGCTTAGTATAATACTCATCTATCTTGCTAAATTCATCATTATTATTTTTTTGAATGCTCAAAAGATTAATTTGCATTTTTAGTTTTTAGAAAAAAATCTTAAAAAGTCTGCTATAAATTTTTTATGTTCACTTCTTTCTACAATCGCATCAATCAACCCATGTTCAAGTAAAAATTCAGCCTTTTGAAAGCCTTCTGGTAAATCAGCTCCTATGGTTTGTTTAATTACCCTAGCTCCTGCAAAGCCTACTAAAGCACCAGGTTCAGCCATGATGATATCTCCAAGCCAAGCAAAAGATGCGCTTACTCCACCCATAGTTGGATCAGTTAAGACTGAAATATAAGGAAGTTTTTCTTCTGCTAATAGCTTTAACGCTGCACTTGTTTTGCTCATTTGCATTAAAGAATAAGTGCTTTCTTGCATTCTAGCTCCACCACTTGCACTCACTATAACAACAGGGGTTTTTTTCTCAATAGCTCTTTCAATAGCTCTAAGAATTTTTTCACCTTCTACTGATCCTAAGCTTCCACCCATGAAAGAAAAATCAAAAACAACTAATTGAGTTTTTATCCCATCTATGGTGCATTCCCCGCTTATTATGGCGCTTTTTCTACCTGTTTTTTCTTCATTTTCTGCTAATCTTTTTTTATACGATTTGCTATCTACAAATTTAAGTGGATCGATTGCATGTAAGTCTTTATCCATTTCCACAAAAGAGCCTTCATCGCTAAGTAATTCAATGCGTTTTAGAGGGTTTAATCTCATATGAAAATTACATTTAGGACAAACATTATAACAAGTTTCTATTTCTTTATAATACATTAACGCATGACAAGAATTACATTTTACCCAGTGATTTGGAGCTTCACTTGGAGCGGCTTGCTTGCGTCTTATACTAGAAAAAATATCTAAAAAATTCATTATCTCTACCTAAAATAAAATTTCAAAATTATAGCAAGATTTTATTGCTTTTAAAATCTTGCACCCAACATAAACTCAAATTTGCTCAAATCGTCTTTTGAGCTAGTATTAAATGGCTTAGCAAAAACTAAATTTAAAGCACCTAGCGGGGTTAACCACTCAAAGCCAACGCCTGTGCTCCATCTTTGAATTTGACTTAAAGAACTCTCTCCTATAGCACCATAATCAAAAAATACACTACCTCTAAGTTTGATTCTATCAAAGATTGGAAAGCTAAGTTCTACAGAATTTGCAAAAGCCACTGTACCACCTGTTTCATCACCCCATTCATTTTTAGGACTCACGCTTCTTCTATCAAAACCTCTAATAGTTCCTATACCACCAAGATATAATTTTTCATTGATAGGTAAATAACCTTGATCCCATACTTTATAAAAACTTGCTTTATAACGATAAATCAAATCCCAACCTATAAACTCTTCCAAGCCTTGATAATAATTAAATTTAGTAGTAGAGCTTATAAATTCTTGATCCCCACCTAAGCCTGCATATTCAAGCGAAGTTGAGGCGATAAAACCTGATCTTGGCAAATAATAATCATCTGTATTGTTAAACACTATCGAAGGAGTGATGGAACTTTTATAAGTTTTTCCAAGTTTATATCCTTGAGCGATTAAGCGATCACTTAAATGATAAATATCACTTTGTTCAAGATTATAAGTTAAATCTATGCTTGTATATCTTCCTAAAGTTTTACCAACGCTTATGTCAAAACCATAGTTTCTCTCATCATAGCTATCCCATTCTAAACGATCTGAATATAATGATCCTCCAAGAGAATAATCACTATCATTTACTCTAGGATTTCTTAAAGATACTCTACCAGAAAGTGTATCATCACCTTTGTCTATACTCACACTTCCTTTCATACCAGAGCCTAAGATATTTGCATCAGATAATGAAGCGCTAAGTAAAATTCCATCACTAGTTCCATAGCCAATACCACCTGAAATGGCTCCAGTTGAAGCTTCCTTGACTTCTACTATCAAATCAATATGCGTATCATCTACTCTTTGTTCTTTAATATCTACATTTTCAAAATATGCAGTTCTTCTTAAGGCATTTCTTGAGTCTATTAAATCAGTTCTATTGTAAAGATTACCTTCGGTTAGGTAAAGCTCTCTACGAATAACTCTATCAACTGTTTTGGTATTGCCTGAAATTTCAACATTTCTAACATATACTTTTTCATTAGGTATGACTTTAAAAATAATCATAGCTTCATGATTTTCTTTATCTTTTTGTATATCAGGTATAACTTGTACAAAAGCATAGCCTAAATCTGCTGTTTTAGTTTCTATAGTCTTTATATCTTCTCTTAGTTTTTCTATATTAACTATTTTTCCAATACTTAATTTTAAATCATTTGCCAAAGCTTCATTTTCTTCATCACTAAAAATTGGATTAAAAATTTTAATCCCTTTAACTTTATAAACCTCACCCTCGTTGATAAAATAAGTCAAATCAGCTTGATAAGTATCTGTGTAAGTATTTAAAAAAGCAGGAGATACGCTTACATCAAGATAACCTTCTTTTAAATATACATCTGAAATTCTTGAGCTATCATTTGCTAAATCAAAGATTTTAAGCTTACCATCGTTAAAACCCCACATCCAGCCTAGGGCTTCTCTTTGTTTATTTGCTACCGCAGGTTCAATATCTGAATAGCTTAATTTTTTTGCACCACTTAAATGCACTTTTTCTATGATGATATTTTCCCCACGATTTACAACAAAAGTAAGTTTTAATGAACTTGAATTGCTTAATTTTTCATCTTTGATTTCTACAACAGTATCATAAAAACCTTTGGCTTGATAAAAAAGTTTGATTTTTTCAGCAGCTTCTTTAGCTGAATTTTCATCATATAAAATTCCAGGTTTTAAGCCAACAAGGCTTTCTATTTGTTTTCTATCGTTACTTGCTATACCTTGAATATCTATTTTTCCAATGGAAGGTTTTTCTACTACTTTAAAAATCAGCACCCCATTTTTTTCTTCTACTACTATGTCTTTAAAATAATTTCTATCAAAAAGATTTTTAATCGCTGTATCTATACTAGCAGGATCAATTTTTTGTCCTATTTTTAATTTAGAAATCGCAATAGCACTTTCTTTAGAAAGTTGCGATAAGCCTTCAAATTTTATATCTTTAATCGTAGCTGCACATAAAGAACTTGAGAGTGCAAAGAAAACAAACCATTTTTTCATCAAATCTACCTAAATTTTTATATACAAAATCGTTATAATACCAAAATATTTTTAACTAATGCTTTTTAAGGAAAATTTATGAAAGTAGGTATAATCGGACTTGGCTTAATAGGTGGATCTTTGGGTCTTAGCTTAAGAGAGAATAAATTAATAGATTTAGTTTGTGGATATGATATAAACAAAGAATTTGAGCAAATCGCACTAGAGCGAAAATTAATAGATAAAATTGTTTCTTTTGAAGAATTAAAAAAATGTGATGTGATTTTTTTAGCTATTCCTGTAAGAGCTATTGTAAAAATTTTAAAAGAATTTCAAGGTATTTCTAAAGATTGTACTATCATCGAGCTTGGAAGCACAAAAGAAGAAATTATTAAAAATTTACCTTCTTATTTGAAAAGTCAATTTATCGCAGCTCATCCTATGGCAGGAACTGAAAATAGTGGTCCAAATGCAGCTATAAAAGACTTATATAAAAATGCAGTTTGTGTTTTGTGTGATGTGCAAAATGCTGATCATATTCATCAAAAAAGAGCTATAGAAATTTTTTCAGATTTAGGAATGAAGCTTGTATTTATGGATAGTATCGCGCATGATCACCATGCTTCTATCATTTCACACTTACCTCATGTGATTAGTTTTTCTTTGGCAAATTTTGTGATGAAAGAAGAAAATAAAAAAAATATAGCTCACTTAGGAGGTCCTTCTTTTAAAGATATGTGCAGGATTGCTAAGTCAAACCCTCAAATGTGGAGTGGTATTTTTGAGCAAAATAAACAAAATTTATTAAATTCTATTGATTTATTTCAAAAAGAATTACAAGAATGTAAAAAAATGATAGAAAAATGTGATATAAATGAGCTTGAAACTTGGATTAAAAGTGCAAATAAATTAAGAGAAATTCTATAAAATTTTTTATAATTTACTCTTAATTTGCTAAAGAATAATATATTTTTAAAAAAATAGATTGAAAGTGAAAATATGGTTTTTGCGCGTAAAAGATCAAATAAAAAATGGATTTTTGTAGTTTTTTTAATACTTTTAGCCTTTGTGGTGTTTGTTTTAAATACAAAGTTGTTTGAAAAAAATCCTCCGTTAATTCAAACAAAATCAGATGTAATTTATAGTAATCTAACAGACCCTATATCTATAGAAATAAGCGATGAAAGTGCTTTAAAAGATGTTAAAGTCACACTATTTAAGGCAAATGAGTTAAATGGTGAAATACTTGTTAATGAACATGTTAAAGGCAATAAAAAAAGCATTCATTTTGACTTAAAATTACCAAAACCAGCTTATAAAGAAAAAGTCGATTCTTATAAACTTGTAATAGAAGCAAGCGATAGTAGTTTTTGGAATTTCTTTTTAGGAAATCAAGCGCTTAAAGAAGTAAAAGTTATTATTGATACCAAAAAACCACTTGTAGAAATTTTAGACAATTCTTACCAAATCGAACAAGGTGGAGTAGGTAGTGTGGTATTTAAAGCAAGTGATGAGAATTTACAAGAAGTTTATATCATAACCGATAAAGATAAAATTTTTAAAGCAACTCCTTATGTGAAAGAAGGATATTATGCTGCTTTGATTCCTTGGGAGGCGACTGATGAGCACTTTAGAGCTTATGTGGTGGCAGTAGATAAAGCAGGTAATGTAAACAAACAAAGAATTAGATATTATTTTACTAATAAAAAATACCGTGTATCAAATATAAAAGTAAGTGATAGATTTTTAGATGGCAAGATTGAATTTTTAGCACAAAAATATGCTCCAAAAGATAGAGAATTAAGTAGGCTTGAAAAATTTAAATTTGTGAATGAAGATTTAAGAGCTTCTAATGAAGTTATCATTCATGATATTACAAGCAAAGTTCCTGATACTATGATTAATAATTTTAAAGTTAATCTTTTCAAGCCTTTAAAAAATGGCCAAAAAGTAGCTGATTATGCTGATCATAGATTTTATTCTTATAATAATCAAGCATTTAGTAGCTCTTATCATATGGGGCTTGATTTAGCAAGCATAAAAGAAGCACCTATTATTAGTAATAACGATGGTGAAGTGGTATTTGTACAAGAAAATGGAATTTATGGATTAAATATTATTATTTATCATGGCTTTGGTATTTATACTCTTTATGGACACTGCACTAATGTGGATGTAAATGTGGGCGATAGAGTTAGAGCAGGTGATGTTATAGGCACTACAGGCACTACAGGCTTAGCACTTGGAGATCATGTGCATTTTGGTATTTTGGTGCAAGGTGTTGAAGTGCGTCCTGAGCAATGGCAAGATGCAAAATGGATAAAAGAAAATATCTATAATGTATTAGAGTCAAGCAAAAAAAGAATTTTGAGTGAATAAAAATGAATCAAACAACAATAGCAAAAGAAGTTAAAGGTGTTGGCATAGGTTTGCATAAGGGTGAGCCTATTAGCATAAAATTAGAGCCATTAGAAGCTGGCAGTGGTGTAGTGTTTTATAGAAGTGATTTGGGAATTTCTTATGAAGCAAAGCCTGAAAATGTCATCGATACGCAAATGGCTACTGTAATAGGCGATCATAGGGGTTATGTTTCTACTATAGAGCATTTAATGAGTGCAATTAATGCTTATGGTATTGACAATGTGCGTATAGTTTTAGATGCTAATGAAACTCCTGTAATGGATGGTAGCAGCATAGGCTTTTGTATGATGCTTGAAGAAGCAGGCATAAAAGAGCTTGACGTGGCTAAAAAAATTTTAGTGATTAAAAAAATTGTAGAAGTAAAAGAAGGTAATAAATTTGTGCGTTTAAGTCCTACGGATATGCCTATTATAAACTATACAATCGAATTTGATAATCCTATTATAGGTAAGCAAAATTATTGTTTTGAATTTAGCAAACAAAACTACATAGAGCAAATAGCAAGAGCAAGAACCTTTGGCTTTTTAAAGGATGTTCAAGCTTTAAGAGCTATGAATTTAGGTCTTGGTGGAAGCTTAGAAAATGCTGTTGTAATTGATGATAATCGTATTTTAAACCCTGAAGGTTTGCGTTTTAAAGATGAATTTGTGCGTCATAAAATTTTAGATGCCATAGGTGATTTAACCTTGCTTGGATGTAGAGTTTTTGGAGACTATACTTCTTATGCAGGTTCGCACAAACTTAATCATCTTTTAACCAAAGAACTTTTAAAAGATCCTAGTGCTTATGAAGTGATAAGTTTAGAAAAAAGTGCATATAAAGTTTATGAAAAGGTTTTTGCATAAAAAAGGTTACTTTACTTTTAAATGCCATAGCAAAACCTTTAATGCTTGGTATTTATGAAAATGATGTATTGATAAAAACCATTGAGAATGATTTAAAAGTTAGTGAAGTTTTGCCAAAAATATTGCAAGATTTACTTTCACAATATGAGTTTGAAAAGCTTATTTATGTGCATGGACCAGGCTCTTACATGGGTATAAAAATTTCTTATGTTTCTTTTAAAACCCTAGCCATAGTTAAAAATATACCTTTAAAAGCTATTAGTGCTTTTGAACTAAATGATAACGCTCCTATAGCCGCTAACAAGCATTTGTGTTTTGTAAAAAAAGATGATGAGATTGTTTTAGAAAAGACACAAGCGGGAAGTTTTTTTATGCCCCAAAGTTTAAAAGGTTTAAATTTCAGTAAAGAAAATACACCTTTTTATGTTTTAGATGCGATTAATTAAGGTAAAAAATGAAGATTTTAGTTCCTGCTACAAGTGCAAATTTAGGTCCTGGTTTTGATTGTTTGGGTTTGAGTTTAAAATATTTTAATCAAACTATAGTTGAAAAATCTAAATTTTTTAGCATTAGCATACACGGAGAAGGTGAAAATAATATCTATCTTAAAAAAAACAATAGTTTTGTCAATATTTTTTATGAAATTTATCAAAGACTTAGTGGTAAAAAAGATAATTTCCGCTTTGTTTTTCAAAATAATATCCCTTTAGCTAGAGGCATGGGAAGTTCTTCTGCTGTGATAGTTGGAGCTATTGCTTGTGCTTATGAATTAAGTGGATTTAAAGCGGATAAAAATACCATTTTAAATGAAGCCTTAAAATATGAAAACCATCCAGATAACATAGCTCCAGCAGCTCTTGGGGGTTTTGTGTGTGCATTAACTCATAATGAAAAAGTTTTAGCTATAAAAAAAGAAGTGGACAAAGACTTACAAGCTGTTATAACCATACCAAATGTAGCGATGAATACTCAAAAATCAAGAGCAGTTTTAGCTAAAAAAATCAACCTAGAAGATAGTGTTTTTAATCTTTGCCATGCTTCATTTTTAACTGCTTGTTTTTTAGAGAAAAAATATGATTTATTAAAATATGCAAGTTTGGATAAACTTCATCAAAATCAAAGAATGAAGCTTTTGCCAGAACTTTTTGAGGTGCAAAAACTAGCTTTAGATAACAATGCTCTCATGAGCACGCTTTCAGGCTCAGGCTCAAGTTTTTTCACTCTAGCTTATAAAGATGATGCCAAAAAAATCAAAGAAAAAATCAAAAATAAATTTGCTAAATTTAGAGTTGAACTTTTAGAATTTGATGATGAGGGCTTTAAAATTTGCTAAAAATTCCAAAAAAAAGATATAATTTTGAAAAATCATATACCCATTAGAATGTGCATTGTTTGCAAAGGCCGTTATGAAAAGCAAAGTTTGCATCAATTCCAAATAAAAAATTCTCAAATTATCACTAAAGTGGAATTTGGTAGGAGTTTGTATATTTGTAATTCATGTTTTGATAAAGATGAAAAAACGTTGCAAAGGGCTTTTATGAGAGCTTGCAAAGGCAATTTTCATGGTAATATAAATCAGCAGGATTTAAAGGAGATATTTTTTAATGGCAGATGTAAAGATTAGCGAGATCGCTCAAGAGTTAGGATATACAAGTAAAGAAATTATAGAAAAAGCTAATGAAATGGGCTTAGAAGATATCAAATCCCCTAACAAAAAAGTATCTTCTGAAATCGCAGAAGCGATTTATCAATACGTTCAATCTGGTGAAATACTAGATGTAGTAAAAAAAGTAGCCAAACCTAAAAAAGAAAGTACGGCAAAAAAAACTACTAAAAAAGAAGAAAGTAAAAAAGAAGAGAAAAAAACTACTACTAAAAAAGAAAGTAAAAGCCTTACTAAAGCAGTAAGTGAAAAAAAAGATGAAATAAAAAAAGAAGAAAAACAACCTGAAAATCCTATAAAAAATGAAGTATTAGAAGAGAAAAAAGAAGAAATTAAACTTGATGAAAAGCTAGGTTCTAATTTAAATTTAGCCAAAAGAAGAGGCTTGGTCATCGTTAAAAAGAAAAAAGAAGAAAGCAAAGAAACTCAAATAAACAAAGAAGAAAAAGTTAGTACACAAGCTACTCAAGGTTTAAGCCTTAGTATGATTTTTTCAAATTCAGATGAGAATTTAAAAAGAAAGAAAAAAGAAAAGAAAAATCATCCTGTAGCAAGCAAAAAAGAAAGTACTACTAAAATGGATCTTTTGGGAGATAAAGACTTTGCTGATATTTCTTTAGAAGATGATGATATGGTGGTTTTACCTGATTTTAGTGTAAAAGAAAACAAACCAGCACAACCAGCAAACAAAAAACAACCAAATATCTTAAAGCAATCTTTAAATAATTCTATCAATCCATTTGGCGAGGGTGGTATACAAAGAAGAAGTCGTAAAAAGCCACCTAAAAAGGTAGAGAAAAAAGAAAGCGAAGCGATCACAAGCGTAAGTATACCTAAAGAAATTCGTGTGTATGAATTTGCTGAAAAACTTGGTAAAAACACCGGAGAAGTTATCTCTAAACTTTTCATGCTTGGCATGATGACGACTAAAAATGACTTTTTGGATGAGGATGCTATAGAAATTCTTGCAGCTGAATTTGGCGTGGAGATTAATATCATTGATGAGGCTGATGAGTTTGATTATGTAAAAGACTATGATGAAAATCAAACAGAAGAAAATTTAAGCCAAAGAGCTCCAGTTATCACTATCATGGGGCATGTGGATCATGGTAAGACTTCTTTGCTTGATTATATAAGAAAATCACGCATTGCAAGTGGTGAAGCAGGTGGGATCACTCAGCATGTTGGTGCTTACATGGTGGAAAAAAATGGTAGAAAAATCACTTTTATCGATACTCCAGGCCATGAGGCATTTACTGCTATGCGTGCAAGGGGAGCTAGTATAACGGATATTGTTATTATCGTAGTAGCTGCAGATGATGGGGTAAAACCACAAACTAAAGAAGCGATTAATCATGCAAAAGCAGCTAATGTACCTATCATCATTGCTATTAATAAAATGGATAAAGAAAACGCAAATCCTGACATGGTAAAAACCCAGCTAGCAGAAATGGACATCATGCCAGTAGAATGGGGTGGAAGTCATGAGTTTGTACCAGTTTCAGCTAAAAAGGGTGATGGTATAGAGGATTTACTTGAAATTGTATTATTACAAGCTGATATTTTAGAGCTTAAAGCAAACCCAAAAGCTCATGCTAAAGCAAGTATTATAGAATCTTCAGTGCAAAAAGGTAGAGGTCCTGTGGCTACTATCATCGTACAAAATGGTACTTTAAGAGTGGGAAATACAGTCGTAGCAGGGGAAGCTTATGGTAAAGTGCGTGCTATGAGTGATGATCAAGGCAAAGCTTTAAAAGAAATAGGCCCAGGTGAGTGCGGGGTAATCATAGGTCTTAGTGAAGTAGCTGATGCAGGAGAAACTTTAATAGCCGTAGATAGCGATAAACAAGCAAGAGAATATGCTAATAAACGCCATGAATACAACCGCCAAAAAGAACTAAGCAAATCCACTAAAGTAAGCATAGATGAGCTTGGTGCAAAAATTAAAGAAGGTAATTTAAAAGCCCTTCCTGTGATCTTAAAAGCAGATGTACAAGGTTCACTTGAAGCGATTAAGGCGAGTTTAGAAAAACTCAAAAACGATGAGATTAAGGTTAATATCATCCATAGTGGAGTAGGTGGGATTACTCAAAGCGATATAGAGCTTGCAAGTGCTAGTGAAAACTCTATCGTTTTAGGCTTTAATATACGCCCAACTGGTGAGATCAAAGAACGCGCTAAAGATAAAGGCGTAGAGATAAAAACTTATAATGTTATTTACAATTTGCTTGATGATGTAAAAGCCTTGTTAGGTGGTATGATGAGTCCTATCATCTCTGAAGAACAACTTGGTCAAGCTGAAATTCGTCAAGTGATCAATGTGCCAAAACTAGGACAAATCGCAGGTTGTATGGTAACAGAAGGTACGATCAATCGTGGTGCGAAAATCAGGCTCATTAGAGATGGGGTTGTGGTATTTGAAGGTAATGTAAGCTCACTCAAACGCTTTAAAGATGATGTAAGAGAAGTTGCAAAAGGCTATGAATGCGGTGTAGGCATAGAAGGTTGTAATGATATGAGAGTGGGGGATTATATAGAAAGTTACAAAGAAGTTGAGGAACAAGTAAGCCTATGAACACAGCTGAAATCAAAAAGCTACGCACAGAAAGCATTTTAAAAGAACTTATACCAGAAGCTTTAGCAAATTTAGACAACGAAGCTTTAAAAAATTTGTGCGTAGTGGATGTGGAGTGTAAAAAAGGCAGATATGATGCTTTTGTGTATTTAGATAAAATGTTTTTTAACACTCAAGACCAAGAAATCATACTTAATCAACTTAAAAAAGCTGCCCGTGCTTTGCAAAATTACTGCATGAGCGAGCAAGGGTGGTATAGGTGTCCGAATTTTCACTTTAAATTTGATGATAGATTAGAGTATCAAAACCATATGGATGCTTTATTTGAAAAAATCAAAAAGGAACAAAATGAATCTTGAAGCACTTTGTAAAGAAGCAGAGCTTAGCTTTTATGATGATGAGCTAGTAAGTGAAAATGGTAGAAAGATTTATAGAATTTATGTGCAAAAAGAAGGCGGGGTAAATCTTGATGATTGTGCTAGGCTTAGTGAGATTTTATCGCCTATTTTTGATGTAGAGCCACCTGTGAGTGGGGAGTATTTTTTAGAAGTATCAAGCTGTGGGCTTGAAAGAAAACTTAGTAAAATCGAGCATTTTGCAAAAAGCATTAATGAGCTTGTAAAAATCACAACTAGTGAAAAAGAAAAAATCGAAGCAAAAATCATCGCCGTAGATGATGAAAATATCACTTTAGAAAATTTAGAAACTCAAGAAAAGACTACTATAAATTTTAGCGACATAAGAAAAGCTAAAACCTTCATACAATGGTAAAAATTTAGAAATCTGAATTTTTACTTATTTTTTATATAATTAAATTTAAATACATTATTTTGTAATTTATTATAAAATAAAATAGGATTTAGATATGAATATTAATTTAGATGAGAAACAAAAAGAAAGTAATAAATTTTTAGAATTTCAAAGAATTTGGACTTTAGAAAAAGTTAAAAGTATGAGTCTTGAAGAATATACAAATCTTAAACATGAAAACCCAAATTATTATTGTTATTGGTTAGATGTTTTATTAAAAGAATATGCAGGATTTGGAGGAAATGATGCTGGAAAATTTGGAATTTATCGTTATAAAAAACCACCTAAAAAAGATGATTATTTGTATGATAATAGATATGCTTGGAGAAAAAATCTTGGAAATACTAAAGATGAAGTTTTTGAAAAAGTAAAAAAAGAAATAGTTAAAGTTATAGAATATTCGCAAAATAATAATTTAAAATGCATTGATAAAGAAATTTTAAATGAAATTTTACCTTTTGGTTTAAAATGGAAGATAGCATTTCATTATCAAAATCCAAATGATATTAAGATTGTTAATATATTTAAAAAAGATATATTAGAAGCAATATGTAAAAATGAATTTGAAAGCAATTTAGAAATTTATGAATTACATAAAAAGTTGTTAAAAGATAAAATTTATACACTCGATAGTATGAGAAATGAGGTTTCGGTTCCATTATGGGAGCATTATTCAAATTTGAATACTAAAACAATCGAACAAAATAAAATTAATTTTTCTATATACTTAAATAAAGTTACTAAAAAAGATGGTAGCAAACTAAGTGAAGGAACTAAAGAAAATTATATAGAAGATATTTCTCGAATTTCTACCAAATATTTGAATGTAAATCTATATAAATGTGATATAAAACAATTTGATCTTAAATGTAAAGAATTAGAAAATAATAAAAAATATTTAGATCAGAATTCTACAAATAAAAATAGATATTCAAGTGCTATAAAATATTATAGAGATTTTCTGATTAATTCTTCTGATAAAGAGTTTTATAATAACAAAGAAACAAATAAAGGATTGAATGTAGAAAATCCACCTTTAAATCAAATTCTTTATGGGCCTCCAGGGACAGGAAAAACTTATCATACTATAGATAAAGCTTTGGAAATCTTGGGTGAAAATTTAGCAAATAAAGATAGAGATGAGAAAAAAACAAAATTTGATGAGTATGTAAAAAATGGGCAAATAATTTTTACTACTTTTCATCAAAGCTATGGATATGAAGAATTTGTAGAAGGTATAAAGCCTCGTATAGATAGCAAAGAAAATTCTAAGGAAGTAGAGTATGAAATAAAAGATGGAATTTTTAAAGAACTTTGTCAAAAAGCTTTGGATAATTACAAAGCATCTTTATTAACACAAGAAGAATTTGTAAAGAGTGAAGATTTAGAAAACAAAATAGAATTTTTTTTAGATGAATTAGTAGATCAACAAAAATTTATAGAAAAAACTCAAAGTGGTGGATTTAAATTAGAAGAATATAATGAAAAATATAGAATTATCACAGATGATACTAATGCAAATTTGTATTTAAATTTAGAAATTTTTAAAACGCTTTTGGAAAATAAAGATAAGATTATAAACGGAAGAAGCATTAAACAAATTTTAAATCATAAACATAGAAGACAAATTGATAGTTATTATTTTCAGCTAGTTAAATTATTTATAGAACGAGAACAAGATTATAAAGTAGATAATAATTCTAGTAAAAAGCCGGATTTAAAACCTTACATAATCATCATAGATGAGATTAATCGTGGAAATGTAAGTAAGATTTTTGGTGAGCTTATAACCTTGATAGAGCCTAGCAAAAGAATAGGTGCTGATGAAGAGTTAAAAGTAATTTTGCCTTATAGTAAAGATGAATTTGGAGTGCCTAAAAATGTTTATATCATCGGCACTATGAATACAGCTGATAGAAGTATAACTTCTCTTGATACAGCTTTGCGAAGACGCTTTGAATTTGTCGAGATGATGCCTAAACTTAATGTTTTGTCTGATAATTGCAAAGGTGTAAATTTGCAAAAATTACTAGAATTTATCAATACGCGTATAGAATACTTGCTAGATAGAGAAAAGACTATAGGACATGCATTTTTTATAGGCATTGATAGTTTAGAGAAATTAAAAAATGTTTTTCAAAATAAAATTATCCCATTATTGCAAGAGTATTTTTATAATGATTATGCATTGATTGATGCGGTTTTAAACAAAAATGGTATGTTAGAAAAACAAGATATAAATAGTGATTATTTGAAAAATATGAAAGATTTTATAGAAAGAGATAATGGTATTTATAAATTTAGTAATAGCAAAGATTGGAATAAAAGCACTTTTATAAAAATATATGAAAATGATAAACAATAATACCTTTTCTATTATCGAGCATCAAGCTTTTTCTAAAGAAGATTTAAAAGAAATTTTCAAAGAAAAAGCTGAAATATTTTATAAAGAGCTAGAAGACTTTGCAAAAAATAATGAAAGTCTTCTAGGCTTTAAAAACAAAAACACTTTAAAAGCTAAAAATTATGTCGGCATTATACAGACTAAAAGCGGTGTTTTGGAGATCTTGCCAAAATGTACGAATTTGGATAGCTATAAGGAAAAAAAAGATAAATCTTTGAAAGTTTCAAAGAGTAAGTTAAATTACGCCTATACAATAAGTAATGATAATAAATTATATACTAATTTTAGCTATTTTCAAGAATATAAAATTGTGAAAAACATTAAAGTAAAGAAATGGTATAGTATAAAAGAGATAAATTTCAACCCCAAAAATCTTTTAATCAACATGCTAAAAACCTTAAAAAATTCTCCCTTTAAAAAATCTCAAATTTCATCTTTGCAAATTGCCAAAATGCCTTTGTTTGAAGTGTTTATCACGATGTTTTTAGATGAATTTGATAGTGTGTATAAAAAAGGTTTGATGAGATCTTATGTAAGTAGCGAAGAAAACAGAACTTTTTTAAAAGGAAAATTACTATTTAATGAGCATATAAAATCAAATTTAATACACAAAGAAAGATTTTTCACAAGTAGCGATGAGTTTGTTTTAGACATAGCACCAAATCGTTTGATAAAATCAACGCTAAATTTTTTAAAATCCAAAACAAGCTTGAGTAAATTTAAAATCATCAAAGCTATGCAAATGCTTGATGAGGTAGAATTTTCTAAAAATTATGAAAAAGATTTTAGTTTTAAAATTTCAAGACATTTTGATTATTATGAAAATATACTTTCTTGGTGTAAGGTATTTCTACAAAATCAAAGCTTTGCTCCATATAAAGGTAAAAAAGAAGCCTTTGCTTTGCTTTTTCCTATGGAAAAACTTTTTGAAAACTATGTAGCTTATATGTTTAAACTTGCTAATCCTAGCAAAAATATAAAAGCCCAAAGTAGTGGAAAGTATTTAATCTCAAAAAATGATGAAAAATGTTTTATGTTAAAGCCTGATTTATATATAGAAAATAAAATGATCTTAGATACCAAATGGAAAATTCCAGATGATAGTGAAGATGAGAAAAAGCATGGTATATCGCAAAGCGATTTATATCAAATGTTTGCTTATGCAAATAAATACGAGATAAAGGAAATTTATCTTATTTATCCTCTATGTGAGAGAACTTTTGATTTAAAAGAGAAGTTAAAGACTAAAGATATTAAGTTTTTAGCACAAGGTTTTTTAAAAGCTTGCGATGAACATGTAAAGCTTAAGGTATTTTTTGCACCTTTGCCTTTTTAGGAAGTAATATGAATCACGAATTTTATATGAATTTAGCCATAGATGAAGCTTGGAAATATCAGCTTTTAACCTACCCTAATCCAGCCGTAGGCTGTGTGATCTTAGATAAAAATGGCAAAATTTTAAGCATAGAAGCACACAAAGAAGCAGGTAAGGCTCACGCAGAGCTTGAAGCAGTGAGTAAAGCCTTAAAAGTGCTTAATCCAAATTTAGATTTACCACAAAATGCAAATGATTTGCATGAGTTTATTTGTCAAAATCATCAGGGGTTATTAAAAGGTGCTAGTGCTTATGTGAGTTTAGAACCTTGCAATCATCATGGCAAAACCCCACCTTGTGCAAAGCTTTTTAGTATGCTTGGTTTTAGCGAAGTTTTTATCGCCACTAAAGATGAGCATAAGCTCGCAAGCGGTGGAGCAGAGTTTTTAAAAGATCAAGGCATAAAAGTTCACATGGGAATTTGTGAACAAAGAGCTAAAGAGCTTTTAAAGCCTTTTTTAAAATGGCAAAAATCAAGCTTTAAATTTTTTAAACTAGCCCTTTCTTTAAACGGCTCTGCTTATGGTAAAATCGTAAGTTCTAAAGCAAGTAGAACCTATGCTCATGCATTACGCTCAAAGCTTGATTTGCTTGTAGTGGGCGGAGAAACTATAAGGCATGATAGGCCTATTTTAGATGCAAGGCTAGCTCAAGCTAAAGCACCAAATTTATGCATACTAAGCCGTCAAAATTTAGAAAGCTTTGATCCAAACATTCCTTTATTTAGCGTAGCTGAAAGAGAAATTTTTACAAGCATTCCTAGTGAAGCAAAGCTCATCATGTATGAGGGCGGGGAGAATTTTTTAAAAACCTTTAAAGATGAGTTAGATATGCTTTTGATTTTTTCAAACTCAAATTTAAATACCTTTGAAAATGTTAAGTTAGATTTAAAGCTAAAGCCTTTATACAAAGGCTTTTTAGAAAATGATACTTATGGATTTTATGAGATTATTAAATCTTAGTAGATTTTTTGTGAGCTTATTTGTGTGAAAAATTGCGCTAAAGTGTTAGCAAAAAAGCTAGCACTTTGCTCTTCTAATCGTTTTAAAAACTTATCTATGGCATCTTCTTTTTGCCAGATAGGATTTTGTACTTTAGCTAACTTTTCTAACTCTTTTTTAGCTTGCTCGTAATTGCCTATTTTATCAATGAGTTTTAATTTTAAAGCCTCGTTTGCTAAAAATACTTTCGCATCAGCCCATGAGCTTGTTTGGTTTAAGTCTAGCTTGCGATTTTTAGCGACAAATTGTGTGAAAAGCTCATAACTTTGATTAGCTAAATTTTGTAAAAAGTCTTTTTCATCTTCGCTCCATTTACGCATGAAAGTCCCTGCTTCTTTATAGCTTCCTGCTTTGATAGTTTGCTCATTTATACCAAGTTTTTGTGCAAGCTCACTTACTTCAAAGCCTTGCATAATTACCCCAATAGATCCTATAAAGCTAGCAGGATTAGCGATGATCATATCAGCTCCCACCGCGCTTAGGTAGCTTCCGCTTGCTATAGTTCCACCTGCATAGACTACCACAGGTTTTTTAGCTTTAAGATCTTGTATAGCTAAAGCTATTTCCATACTTGGTGCAAAAGCTCCCCCAGGGCTATCTATAAAAAGCAAAACCCCTTTGATAGCTTTATCATCTTTGACTTTGTAAATTTGTTCTAAAAGATTGCTCGCATCGCTAATTTCGCCTTTAAGATTAATTTGAGCTAAGTTTGCATTAGAAAGCTTGGCATTATCCCCGCTTGGAGCAAGGATTAAAAACACGATAAACAAAAACACAAAGGTTTTAAAATAAGTGTTGATATAAGAGATGATTTTTCCAATTCCTTTAAAAAATGATTTTATAATTTGCATTCTTTTCCTTCTATAAAAAGTTTTAACACTTCTTTGCTTTGTAAGATAAATTGCAAAGGAAGTTGTTTTAAATTTACACTATTTGGTAAAACAAAAAGACTAAAATCTGCTATTTTGCCTTTTTGAATTTGGCCTAGGTTTAAATTTAAAGCTTTTGCGGCTTTGTTTGTTGCCATTAAAAGCAATATTTTAGCAAAATTTTCTAACTCAAAATCATCATGTATAAGTAAATTTGCTCTCATTTCATCAAGCATACTTAAAGAAGTATTTGAGCTTAAGCCATCGGTTCCTAGATGGATATTAACACCATTTTTTAAAGCAGATTTTAATTTAAAAGTATTTTTACTCAAAAGTCTGTTTGAAAAAGCACAATGCGTGATCGAGTGTAAATTTTTATCTAGCAAATCCCATTCTTTAAAATACACACAATGTGTAAATAAAGTCCTTTGATCTTTAAAAAGCTCTAAAAAGCTTTGTGGGGTGTAAAATGGCATAGGGTTTTTGTTAAATTTAGCCAAGCTCTTTTTAAAACCACCTTTTTTAAACCTTAGCCAGTTGTTTTCTTGATTACTTTCAAGAAAATGCGTGCTTAGTAAATGATCATTTTCTCTAGCAAGTTTTATAGCAAATTTGGCAAGCTCTGGGTGAGTTGAGTAGGGTGCATGTACTGAAATAGCAGGGATAAATTTAGAAGTTTTAAAACTCATACTTTTTTCATAACGAGTTAAAAATTCTTCTTTTTTAGCTTGGATAAAATTTTCACTTGAACCTAAAATTTCATTAAAAAATACCACTCTAGCTTGTGAATTGACACAAGGGTTTAAATCGCTTCCAAAGCTTGAAATTTCTCCTATGGTAGCAGTGCCACTTTTTAGCATTTTATGGATATTTTGTGAGATTAATTTTTCTTTGGCTTTTTCGTTTAATTGCTCGCGGTTATTAAAAACACTATCAAGCCATTTTAAAAAGTCTCCAAAGACTAAATTTCCATTATTTGCACTAAATTCCAAATGCGTGTGTGGATTGATAAAAGCAGGTAAAAGTAAGGTATCTTTTGGAGTTGGTATAAGCTTAGCTTGTGGGTAGGATTTTTGTAAATTTTCTAAGCTATCAATTTCTAAAATATTATCATCAAAAAGAACTGCTTTGTTTTCTAAAATATTAAAATCATCATCGCAAGTTAAGATGATTTTGGGTGCTATTATAAACATTTTACCTCCTTTAAAAAGGGAAATTGTAGCTAAAATTTAGCTTTAAAATGCTATAATATAGTAAATTTTACTAAATAAAGGTTAGATTATGAAAGTTATGGTGATACAAGGACCAAACATCAATATGCTTGGTGTAAGAGAAACTCATATTTATGGCAATATGAAAATGGAAGATATCCATGAGCAAATGAGACAAGCTGCAAAACAAGCTAATGTAGAGATTGAGTTTTTTCAAAGTAATTTTGAAGGTGAGTTAGTTGATAAAATTCAAGAATGCTTAGGTAGTGTAGATGGAGTGATTATTAATGCAGCTGCTTATGCACACACTTCTATAGCAATCCGCGATGCGATTGCAGCGATTAATATGCCTGTGATTGAAGTGCATATTAGCAATACTTATAGAAGAGAAGAATTCAGACAAAAAAGCATGATAGCACCAGTTTGCGCAGGTAGTGTGGTAGGTTTTGGTCCTTTTGGCTATCATATGGCTTTAATGGGACTTTTCCAAATTTTTGATCAAATCAATGCATATAAAGCAGCTCAAGCAAAAGCACAACAAGTAAATCAATGAATTTTATCTTAAAAAACGAAAATGCACTTTTTTATGAGTGTGGCTATTCTTGCGATAATGCTTTGTTTTTAAAACTTGAAGATGAAGCATTTTTCATCACTGATGCAAGATATAACTTTGAAGCTAGCGAAATGATAAAAAATGCTAAGGTAGTTTTAGCACAAGATCTTTTTGCTAGTGCTAGAGAGCTTTTAGAAAAAGCAGGAATTGATAGGGTGTGTTTTGACCCAAAAGACTTTAGCTATTTTGAATTTAAAGAACTTAGTAAAAGTGCAAATATCGTTTTTGAAGAAAAATTAGACTTGAGTAAAAACAAGCGCATTATAAAAAATGCTAAGGAATTACAACTTTTGCAAAAGGCTGTAAATTTTGGCAAAGAATGCTTTGAAGAATTTGCTAAATTTATCAGCCAAGAAGGCCATGGAAAAAGCGAAAAAGAATTACATTTTAAAGCATGTGAAATTTTTCAAAAAAAAGGTGCTTTAGGACTTTCTTTTTCACCTATTGTGGCTATTAATGAAAATGCGGCTAAAGCACATGCTTTACCTAGTGATAAATGTTTAGAATATGGAGCTTTGTTATTAGTTGATGCGGGTGTGGTTTATCAAAGGTATTGTTCTGATCGCACAAGAACGGCTTGTTTTGATGAGAGTGGCATAGTGTTTGATAAAAATAAGCCAAATTTTAAAGACAAAGAAATTATACAAATTTATGAGGTGGTTAAACAAGCTCAGCTTCAAGCTATAGAAAAAGCACGCGTTGGTATGATGGTAAGTGAGCTTGATTTTATCGCAAGAGAAGTGATTAAAAACGCAGGTTTTGAAAAAGAATTTATTCATAGTTTAGGACATGGAGTGGGACTTGATATACATGAGTTACCAAACATTAGTCCAAGAAGTGATTATGAGCTAAAAGAAGGTATGGTATTTACCATTGAACCTGGAATTTATATCAAAGATAAACTAGGCATTAGGATAGAAGATATGGTCTATCTTGATAAAGAAAAGGCAGTGGTGTTATAATTTGCTGGTTAAAGGAGCTAGAAGGTTAGAAAAAATTCGTTTTTTTCCTTTTTATTCAAAGGCAGATAAAAAAGGAAAATACATAGCCATTATAGGACTTGGAAGCAATATAGAAGATGAAAAAAAACGCTTTCGGGGTTTATTTAGGCTTTTAATGCAAGATAAACGCTTGCAAGTATTGCAAACATCGCCATTTTTGATTAATAAAGCTTTTGGCTTTGAAGAGCAAAAAGACTTTACTAATGCAGTGATGGTTGTAAGTACAAGTTTGCATGCAAGAGCACTTTTAAAAGTTTTGTTTTTTTATGAGTTTAAATTCAAAAGAAAAAGAACTTTTAAAAATGCTCCTAGAACGCTTGATTTGGATTTGTTATATTTTTCAAAAAAAGCGCGTAAAGATGAGTATTGCACAGTGCCTCATGTGGGGGTAAATGATAGAATTAGCGTAACTTTGCCTTTGGGCTTGTTAAGATAAGGAAAAATATGGGACAATTGATTCATACTTTTACAGTTGAAAGCACAGATGAGATTATACCTAAGGTTAAGCAAGATTATGGCGATAAGGCTTTGATAGTAACTAATAAGCAAATTCGTCCAAAAACTATCAATCAAAAGCCTTTGTATGAGGTTATAGTAGCGATTGAAGAAGCTGATTATGAAGAGCATTTAAAACAAAATAATTTGCCTATGCCACCAAAGAAAAAACCAAACACAGCAAGTTTTCCTGAGGCTAAAATTCAAGCTCCAAAACTTGAAGATGAAAAAAAAGAAGAAGATGTAGTGCTTGATTTTTCTTCAAAAGCTAAGCAAAAACCTATTAATCCTTATTTAAATACAAGCAAAAAAGATGATAATTTTTTAAATTTAAAAAATAAACTTTCTCAGGTTAGTTCAGAAATTAGCAAGGTTTCAAACTATCAAGATTTTTCTATGCCAAATCCAAATTATGATAAAAAAATTGAAGCCTTTGAAAAACAAATGAACAAGCTTAATGATAAAATGAATTTGCTTGTGGATATGATGTGGGATGATAAGGCAGATTTACGCAAAGAACTAGCTATACCACCTGAGTTTGCAAGTATTTATAAGCAAGCTAAGGCAAGTGGTATGCAAGAAGCGCATTTAGAAGCGATTATGAAAGCAACTATTGAAAATATGCCAAGCACTATGAAAGCAAATCAAGAAGCAGTGCAAAGGTATTTTTACTCACTTTTGCGTAATATGCTTCCATGTCGTTTAGAAAGTGAAATTAAAAAGCAAAAAATCATGATGTTAGTAGGCCCAACAGGAGTGGGCAAAACTACTACTTTAGCTAAACTTGCTTTTCGCTATGCTTATGGAGATAGACGCTATAAAACCGGTATTATAACTCTTGATACTTATAGAATAGGTGCAGTAGAGCAACTTTTTCAATATGCTAAGATGATGAAACTTCCTATTATTGATAGTATAGAGCCAAATGACTTAGATGATGCGATTAGAAGTTTAAATACTTGTGAGGTTATTTTAGTAGATACAACCGGAAATTCACAGTATGATAAGGCAAAACTTGAAAAAACAAAAGAATTTTTATCGCATTCTAATGCACAAATTGATGTGAATTTAGTGCTTTCAGCAAATACAAAATATGAAGATTTATTAGAAACTTACAATAATTTTTCATTTTTAAATATAGACACTTTAATCATTACAAAATTTGATGAAACAAAAGTATTTGGAAATGTATTTTCTTTGCTTTATGAAACTAGCACTCCGATGAGCTTTTTTTCCATAGGTCAAGAAGTGCCTGATGATATAGAAGTGGCTAATAGTGACTTTTTAGTGCGTTGTGTGTTAGAAGGTTTTAGAAGGGATGAAAATGAGTAATCAAGCAGAAAAATTAAAAGATCTAGTAAAAAATGAAAACTCAAATGTAAAACATACTCATTTTATCGCAGTTACTAGCGGTAAAGGTGGGGTTGGAAAAAGTACTTTTAGCGCAAATTTGGGCAACATCCTAGCTAAAAATGGTTATAAAGTAGGGCTTTTTGATGCAGATATTGGGCTTGCAAATTTAGATGTGATTTTAAATGTGCGTGTAGAAAAAAACCTTTTACATGTTTTAAAGGGTGAATGCTCACTAGAAGATATTTTAATAGAAGTAAAACCAAATTTATGGCTTATCCCAGGTGAAAGTGGCGATGAAATTTTAAAATATAATGATAAAAACATTTATGAGAGATTTTTAAATCAAACAAGTATTTTAGATGATTTAGACTTTTTAATCATTGATACAGGAGCAGGTATAGGTGGTAATATAGGAAATTTCTTAGAAATGTCTGATGAGGTTATTGTCATAACTGTGCCTGATCCTGCTGCGATTACCGATGCTTATGCTACTATAAAAACTACTTCAAAGACTAAAGAGAATTTATTAATGGTGTTTAATGTTGTTAAAAATGAAAATGAGGCTTTGAGAATTTTTGATAATATTAAAAAAGTAGCAGATATTAACATTAAGCATAATTTAAATTTAGAATTTTTAGGATTTTTAGGTCAAAGTAAAGATATTAGTTCTAGCATTAAAAAAAGAACTTTATTTAGTGATGATGACACTAATGCAAGTGATGAGCTAAAAACCATAGCTTCTAAGCTTTTATATAGGTTGGAACAAAAAGTGCTTAATAATGTGGGAGATAAAAGCATTATGAGTTTTTTCAAAAAGCTTTTGGATCGTTTTTAGATTGAGGGAAAAAGATGAGACCAGAGAATTTTGTTGCTTTTTTTACTGTTTGTGGTTTTTTTATAGGATTAATGTTTACCATAGTTAATATAGAAGATGCAGTAGAGATAGTTGTATATACTTGTTTGATTACTTTTGTATTTTATGTGTTAATCCATATAGTAATTATGATTTTTGTAGATGTTAATAAAATTAGCGGTAGAAGCTTTAATAAAGAAAAATATGAAAATGAAAATAATAGTTTTATAGCAGAATTAGCCGCAAGAGAAAAGAAAATGGATTACTTGCTTGAAAAACTTCAAGAAGAGCGTGAAGACCTTAAAAAACTTGAAAGCTCTTCAAAAAGAAAAGTAAAACATGCAGCCGCATAATGCCTATGCTTCTACGCTAAAAAAAGAGCAAGATGACTTAGTTATCTCTTATATGCCGGCATTAAGAGCTATGGCTTTTAGACTTAAAGAGCGTTTGCCTGCAAGTATTGATGTAAATGATTTAATTAGTATTGGTGTAGAGGAAATGATCAAACTCTCACGCCGTTATGATAAAGAACAAAATGATAATTTCTGGGGCTTTGCAAGAAAAAGAGTTAATGGAGCTATGCTTGATTATCTAAGAAGCCTTGATGTAATGAGTAGAAGCAATAGAAAAATTATCAAAGATATTGATGCTATTATAGATGAGTTTTATCAAGAAAATGAAAAAGAACCCGATGATGAGTATTTAGCACAAAGACTAAATTTAGAAGTAGAAAAGGTAAAAGAAGCAAGAGCAGCTCATGCTATATCGCTTGTTATGCCTTTGGATGAACAGCTAAATTGCTTTAATGATAGCAATATCATAGAACAAATAGAAAAAGAAGAATTAATAGAAAAAATCAATGCAGTTTTAGAAGAATTTAAAGAAAGAGAAAAGCTTGTAATACAGCTTTATTATTATGAAGAATTAAATTTAAAAGAAATCGCAGAGATTTTAGAGATTAGCGAGTCAAGAATTTCACAAATTCATAAGCGTTTGCTTAAGAAGATTCGAGAAAGGCTAGTTTAATGGCTGAGATACTTTCCCAAGAAGAAATTGATGCTCTTTTAGAAGTTGTTGATGATGATAGTGATGAAAGTGCAGCTTCTTCGAAATTAGAAGAGCTAGAAGATAAAAGAGATATAGTAGTATATGATTTTAAGCGTCCAAACAGGGTTTCTAAAGAACAACTTCGTTCTATTAAAGGGATTCATGATAAATTAGCAAGAAATCTTGCTTCGCAAATTTCATCTATGATGAGAAGTATAGTTGAGATTAAACTTCACTCGGTGGATCAAATGACTTATGGTGAGTTTTTGATGTCTTTGCCTTCGCCAACAAGCTTTAACGTTTTTTCAATTAAACCTTTAGATGGAAACTGCGTTTTAGAGATTAATCCAAGTATTGCTTTTCCTATGATAGATAGACTTTTAGGTGGTCAAGGAGAGAGTTTTGATACCTTAAGAGAGCTTACAGAAATCGAGCTTAATTTGCTTGATTCTATTTTGCGTATTATTATGCAAAGACTTAAAGAAAGTTGGATGAATGTCACTGAAATTTATCCAAGTGTTGAAGCAAAAGAATCAAGTCCAAATGTTGTGCAAATAGTTTCTCAAAATGAAATTGTTATCATGGTGGTAATGGAGATTATCATCGGAAATTCAAGTGGTATGGTAAATATTTGCTATCCGGTTGTGCATTTGGAAAGTATTTTGAGTCGTTTGGCAAATCGTGATATTATGATGGGTGAAACTTCGGCTAAAAAATCAAGAAATAAAGAACTTAAAACCTTGATCGGTCGTGCTGAGGTAATTTATGAAGCTATGCTTGGTAAAACTTTTATCAATGTAAATGAATTTTTAGATTTAAAACAAGGAGATATTTTAAAGCTTGATAGAAGCGCAGATGATAAAGCTATAGTAGCTATTGATAAAAAAGAAGTATTTTTAGCTCAAGTGGGACTTCATAGATTTAGAAAGTCAATTAAAATCTTAGAACTTATCAAAACTGATAAAGATGAGATTAAAGAAATGCTTGAAAAATATGAAGATGAAAGAAGAGCAAAAGCAAATTCGTATGATGATAATGAAGAACTAGAAGAGGAAGACGATGATCAATGATTTTTTAGGCATATTCGTCAATGAATGTGTAAGTACAATAGAAGGTTTAACAGGAAAAAGTGCTGAATTTAGTGAGTATTATGAGTATGATGTAAATTCTCAAGATTCTATGACTCCACCATTAGTTAGTGCTACTTTTAGCGTTAATAATGAAATGAAAATTAAAATCCTAGCCAGTGCAGTTTTAATGAGTGCAATTGGTGAGTGGATGATGGGAGAAGAAGAAATCTCCAAAAACAGTGAGCTTAATGAAGATGAAATGGACGCTGCTAAAGAAGCTATACAAAATATCATCTCAGCATTTTCTACAACCTTAGGCGCGCAAAAAGAAATTCCAAAAATGGAGTTTAGTCTAGAAAATTGTGAATTTGTTGCAGATAGCTTAGAACTTGGTGGTTTTCATAAACTATATTTATACAATGTAAAAATAGCTGATTTAGAAGAAAAAATTTCTTTGGTTTTTGATGAAAAAATTTATAAGATTTTAACCAAAACTGACTTAGAAGAAATCGTAGCAACAAATGAAGATCATGCACAAGATCATAAAGCCTTAGCTAATGTAGAAGAGCTAAGAAATATCGGTTTGATCATGGATGTGCGTTTGCCTATAAGAGTGCGTATAGGTAGTAAAAAAATGCTTTTAAAAGATGTTTTAACCATGGATATAGGTTCGGTTATCGAGCTTGATCAATTAGCAAACGATCCTTTAGAAATTTTAATAGGCGATAAAAAAATCGCTTATGGGGAAGTAGTTATCGTAGATGGAAACTTTGGAGTGCAAATTACTGAGATAGGCTCTAAAAAAGAAAGATTAGAGCAACTAAGATGAAAGAATATATTATTGAAGATATTGCCTATCTTAAAGAATTAGAAAAAATTCAAAAAGGCATAACTTTTTTTGGTTCTGCACGCTTAAAAGAAGATAATGAGTATTGTATTTTGGCTTCAAAATTAGCCCAAAAATTAGCAGATCTTGGTTATAGTATCATCAGTGGTGGTGGCGGTGGTATTATGCAAGCTGCAAATTATGGGGCTATGCAAAGTCAAGCTTCACATTTAAAATCTTTTGGATTTAATATACATTTACCATTTGAGCAAAAAGCAAATGACTTTTTAGAGTATAATATCACTTTTAAGAGCTTAGCCATTCGCAAAATGGCTCTTATTCAAAAGAGTCTAGCTTTTGTGATTTTCCCAGGCGGCTTTGGAACATTAGATGAATTTTTTGAAATTCTTACTCTTAAACAACTTAGTTTTAAAAAGGATGTTCCTATTATTTTAGTTGGGCAAAAATTTTGGCAACCTCTTGATGAATTTATCAAAACTTCTTTACTAGGACTTGGAACTATATCTAAAAATGATGAGTTAAAGTATAGTATAAGTGATGATTTGGATGAAATTATAAGAATGATAAAGGAAAAAGATGAAAATTCTTGTTGCAATGAGTGGGGGTGTAGATAGTACTGTAACTGCTTATAAGTTAAAACAAGCAGGACATGAGATTATAGGTTGTTATATGAAGCTTCATGGAAAAGCTAATTATCATGAAGAAAATATACAAAAAGTTGAAAAAGTTGCTAAATTTTTAGACATCAAATATCATATTTTAGACTTACAAGAAGATTTTAAAAATCAAGTTTATATGCCTTTTGTTAATACCTATAAGGAAGGTAAAACGCCAAATCCTTGCGCTTTGTGTAATCGTTTTATCAAGCTTGGCAAGCTTTTAGAATTTGCTAAGAGTTTAGGTTGTGAAAAATTAGCCACAGGTCATTATGTAAGGATAGAAAATGGTTTGATTAAAACTGCGGTTGATGAGAGTAAGGATCAAAGCTATTTTCTAGCAAATGCAGATAAAGAGGCTTTGGAGTATTTGATTTTTCCTCTTGGAGAGATGAAAAAAGAAGATGTGAAAAAATTTGCTTCTACAATCGATGTTTTAAAATCTTTTGCAACACAAAAGGAAAGTTCTGAAATTTGTTTTGTGGAAGATACTTATGTGCAAGTTTTAGATCAGTTTATGGATACCAAAATTCCAGGTATTGTAAGAGATAGTAGTGGAAAAGAAGTAGGAAAACACGAAGGTTATATGCACTATACCATAGGTAAAAGAAGAGGTTTTGAGGTACGCGGGGCTCATGAGCCACATTTTGTATTAAAAATTGATCCTAAAAAAAATGAAATCATAGTAGGTAAAAAAGAAGAACTTAAGATAAGTGAATTTAACCTTGATAATATTAATTTATTTATCGATGCTAAAGAGTTAGATTGTGAAGTAAAAATACGCTATAGATCAAGATCAACCCCATGTAAAGTTTTGATTAATGAAGATAAGAGTGCAAAAATCATCTTACAAGAACCTGTTTATGGGCTTGCTAGCGGACAAATGGCAGTATTTTACGATAAAGATTTAGTGCTTGCAAGTGGATTTATAAATTAATGCTAAAGGTTTTTCCTTTGGCGTTCACCCTTTATACTAACTTTTTTTAAAAATTAAAATTATTTTATTGTAATAAAAAATAAGAAAATTGTAGTTGAGGTTTTTCTAAGATAGATTAAGTAAATCTTATCTTAGAAAAATTATATTGCATTTGATAGGTTGATTTTATTCAGTCATATCAACAATTGCTCCACGATCTTCACATCTTTCTTTATTCCATTTTCTTGTATCACACATGCCATAAACTATTTTATGTTTATTCAAATCGCCATTTTTATAGTTGATATAAACAACATCGCCATATTGTATTTGTCCATTTGCAACTTCTTTAGCTAATTCATTTTGAGTCGGTTTTATCTCTTCAAAATCTTCAGCTACTTCAGGGTGTTTTTCTTTTAAAGCATTTAAATCAACATCTTTAAGGCTTTTTATCACAACATTAGAGCCATAATCTTTTTTTAAAGTTTTAATGAATAAATCATAACCACCTTTAGAACCTCTACTTGGATCATATTTATAATCTACTCCATTAGCACATGCTATAAAAGAAATTAATGCTAAAGCACCAAACATTGTTTTTTAATCATTTTTTATCCTTTTCGTTTTAGTTTGTGAAGTTTATCATAAATGAAGTTAAATCAAAAAATTACGAATTAAAATATCTCCATAATACTTATATCAAACCATAAAAGATCAAATTTAAGTAAAATTCCATAAATCACAGCACTAAATAATCCTGCGAAAATTCCTGCTAAAACATCATCTAGCATTACACCCAAACCGCCTTTGGTTTTTTTGTCAATTTTACCTATGATAGAAGGTTTTGTGATATCAAAAAATCTAAATAAAACAAAAGAAAGCAAAAAAGTAAAAACGCTTTGCCCGCAAATTGCCAAAGCTAAAAACACTCCTACAACTTCATCTATTACAATATGCTTATCATCGTGTATACCTGTTTGTTTTTCGTATTGATCGATGATTTTTATAGAGATTAAAAAAAGCAAAATTGCAAGTAAGATCAAGGTTCCTATACCCAAATACCTTAAAATAAAAAAAGCAGGGATTAGCGCTGCTATTGTGCCAAAAGTTCCTGGAGCTTTATTAACACTACCTGAATAAAAAAAAGTTAAAAATAATTTTTGCATGATTACACCATATATGACATTTGATGGAGTTTTATAAGTTGCTCATAAAATTCTTTATCGCCTCTATATTCTAAAATACCATGCGTAGGGAAAAGATTGCTATAGATATTTTGTTTATTATGGAAACGATTTGGAAAAAGCTCTGATAAAATCAAAGCAGAAATTTCTCTTCTTATAAAAACTGCTGGTGGAATGATACCAAGTCTGAGTAAATTTTTTAAAGAATCGCCATGATATTTCATATGATGATGAGCTCCATGTGGGCATGATTTGGTGCTTACTATCATTTTACACTCATCACAAAATACAAATTCAGGAAGTATAGTTACTTCTATATTATAATCTTTTGCAAAATCATCAAGTACAGTAAAGGCTCTGTTTTGATTAAAATACATTCCAAGCCCTGCGTGATTTTGTCCTACAAACAGTTTATTACAATCAAAACTTTTAGCCAAAGCACACTCAAGCACCGGATTTAAATGCGAGGCAAAAATTTTGATATTATGTAAAGGTATGAGTAAAACTCTAGAAGATGGTAAATAATTTTGCGCAAAAATATCAAAGCAACGCTTTTTAAGTTTTAGGTTTAAACCATTACTTTCATAAGATTCTATAAGGAAAATAATTACTAGATCAGATTGCTCTATAGCCCATCTTAAAATTCTCTCATGTGCTCTATGAAAAGGATCAAAGCTTGAAACAATAGCAGTGATATTAGAAGGGTTTAATCTTTTTTTGATTTTTTCAAAATCTTCTTTTATAGCCTTGATACGATTGTGATAAATTTCAAATTCACCACTAATGCAAATTTCTCCAAAATCATCAATCAAGCATGTATTAGGTGTAAAAATATCATTAATGTTTTTATCGTTTTTAAATTTACTTTCTAAGATGATGTGGCCTACTATTTGATCATTACATACAAAATCTATTTTGTCTTTAACTTTGGCATTTTCTATGATTTTTTTGTTTTCATTGTGTGGAGCAAAAGTTAAGGCGTAGGGAAATTTATATCCGTTTATTGCTTCATTTTTTAAAAATTCATCTCTTTCTTGTTCGTTCATCAATTTTGTAAAAGAACCAAAAATTCCTTCTTTAATGAAACATAAAACTTCGTATTCTTCTTCTGAGATTATAATGCTATTTTTTCTTTGTAATGCCATATTTTTTCCTTTTTTCCCATAAAGATTTTCTTGAAATTCCTAATTTTTTGGATAAATCCGTATCAGGAAAGATATTTTGATAACTAATAATAATATGCTTAACATAATCATCAATGGTTAAAATTCCATTACTTTCAAAACTTTTTTCATCTTCACCTAGCTCTAAAATTTGAAAATTGCTATGCTCAATATTCGTACTTGTATGTATAATAACAGCCTTTTTTAAAGCAAGATTTAATACCTTTTCTTTTTCTAAAGGTTTTAGGGTTTGAAAATTAACCAAATAATACAAAGAATTGTCTTTGAAAATTTTATCTAAATTTTGCTGGTGTGAAAGATCTATATAAACATTTGCGATGTTGTGTTCGTTAGTATAATTAAATACAAAATGATCAGCAAAAATTTGATTATTAGTTTTTAAAATCAAAGGTAGTTTGAATTTTTTATAATCAAAAGTTGGTAGTTTTGCTGTTTCAAATTTATGTTTTAAATATGCTTGATAGGTGCTATTTAGCATGGTGATTTTTTTAAATTCTTGAAAATGCTTAATCTTGCGCATTAATTCTTCTATCATGAAAGGTTTTTGTATGTAATCACTAGCACCAGATTTTAAAGGAGCTAAAACAGTATCTGAACTTATGTAAGATATGAGTAAAATAATGATTTTATGCTTAAAAATTTCTATAATATGTTCAAAATTAGCCATACTAGTAGAAAGCAAAATGATTTCATAATCATGATGAGTCAGCTCATTAACATTTGCGATAATATCACAATCATAACCTATAGAATTAAGCTTTGATCCTATGCTTTGGGCTAAATAAAATTCATTTTCTACTATTAAAACTTTCATAATTTCATCCAATCAAAATATTTTAAATTTACACTTGCTAAAACAGCAATCCCTTCTTTCCTTCCTACAAAACCTAGATGTTCTGTAGTGGTGGCTTTGATATTGATTTTATTTGGTGTGGTTTTTAATGTTTTAGCGATATTAAAAGCAATAGCTTCTTTAAAATCTTTCATTTTAGGTGTTTGGGCTATGATGGTAATATCAGCATTTACAAGCTCAAAACCATAATTTTGCACCAAAGTATAAGCATTTTGCAATAAAAGCATAGAATCGGCGTTTTTGTACTGCATATCATTATCTGGGAAAAGTTCGCCAATATCTCCAAGCCCTGCTGCACCCAAAAGCGCATCAATTAGCGCATGAGCTAGCACATCTCCATCAGAATGAGCTTTTAAACCCATATTTTCATGCACTTTTACTCCACCCAAAAGCAAGGCTCTTTGCTCTCCAAATTCATGTACATCAAAGCCATTTCCATTAAAAATATCCCAAGATGGTTTTGGTAAATTTAAGCTTTTTAAATCTTCTTTAAAGGTAATTTTTTTAGCTAACTCATCACCTTGCACATACCAAATTTTACCACCAATAGCTTGTATAGCTGTGCTATCATCGGTGAAGTTTGAGCTTTGTTCTAAAGCTTTTTTTAGCATACTTGTGCGCGAAAGTTGAGGGGTTTGTATGAGTTTGATTTTATCTCTATCAATAGCTTCTTGAGCATAAATTGTAGTATCGCTTACTTTTAAAACAGGTGTAATACAATCAGCTTTGTCGTGATTTTCTATAATATTGTTAAAAAGATTTTTAGAAATCAAAACTCTTGCAACATCACTAACTAAAACATATTCACTCTCAACCATACTTAAAGCATTGAGTAAAGATTGTGCTCTAGTTGTACCACCTTGGACAAATTTATATTCAGGGGCAAATTTTTTCATATAAGAAATATTACCAGAAGTAACAACTATTTGTTTAAAAGGATAAAAAGAACTTAAATTTTTAGTAGCATAAAGCCATAAAGGTTGTTCGCCTAGTCGTAAAAACTGCTTTTTTACCGGAGCATTAAATCTTGATGATTCTCCCGCAGATAGCATAATCAAGGAAATATCTAACATTTGTTACACCTTAATTTCTTATTAATGTTACGATATTATACACCATAAAAGCCAAAATTTATATTTATGTTAGTAGAATTAATCATTTTAAATAACAAGGAGAAAAATTGAAGGAAAAAATTGAAGAAAGACTAAAACAAGTTATATATCCAGGTTTTAAAAAAGATATAGTTAGTTTTGGTTTTGTAAAAAAAATTGAATCAAACGAAAATCAAGCTCATATAGTAGTTGAAATCGTTTCAGCTAATGCTCAAATCGCACAAGAGCTTAGACTAAATATTGCAAATGCTTTAAAAGATTTAAATTTAGAGCTTAATTTAGAAATCATTCAACCAAAAATTCCTGAAGAAAAAAGCAATTCAAGAAGTGGTAAAAATATCGCTCCACAAATTAAAAATTTCCTTATGATTTCAAGCGGTAAAGGTGGGGTAGGTAAAAGTACTACAACTTTAAATTTAGCGATTTCTTTAGCTAAAATGGGCAAAAGAGTAGGGCTTTTAGATGCGGATATTTATGGGCCAAATATACCAAGAATGCTAGGTGAGAGTAAAAGCAAACCTGAAATTGTAGGTCAAAAAATTCGTCCTATTTTATCTCATGGGGTTTATATGATGAGTATGGGTGTGCTAATAGAAGAAGGTAAAGGTTTGATGTGGCGTGGTTCTATGATTATGAAAGCAATTGAGCAACTTTTGGCTGATGTGCTTTGGCCTGAACTTGATGTATTATTACTTGATATGCCTCCAGGAACTGGTGATGCACAAATTACCCTAGCTCAAAGTGTGCCAGTGAGTGCAGGTGTGTGTGTAAGTACTCCTCAAGTAGTGTCTTTAGATGATAGCAAAAGAGCGCTTGATATGTTTGAAAAATTACACATTCCTGTTGCAGGTATTATAGAAAATATGAGTGGCTTTTTATGTCCTGATAATGGCAAAGAATATGATATCTTTGGTAAAGGCACCACAGAAGAAATGGCAAAAGCTTATAAATGTGAAGTTTTAGCTCAAATTCCTATCGAAATGAGTGTAAGAGAAGGTGGAGATAGTGGTAAGCCTGTAAGTTTTTATATGCCTGAGAGTGTAAGTTCAAAAAGATATTTGCAAGCTGCTGAAAAAATTTGGGAATTTATAGAAAAGGTTAATCAAGAAGGTAAAGTAGATAATTCAGCTATTCAACCTATAATGAATGGCAAAAGTGCGTGCTCGCAATAAGGAGAAAATATGCCAATAGAAAGTAAAGAAGAATTTTTAAATTTAATCAAGCAAATCGAACAAAGGATTAATTATAAAAAACCTAAAGCTTTTGCTATAGCAAGGCTTGATCTAAGTCAAGTTGATCCTAGTAAAAAACTTCAAGCCAATTTTGGTGTGATTAATTTTGAGCAAAATTATGCTGCTGCAGCTGTTATGTTTGAAGCTTTTTTTAGAAGAGGTGTTGATGTTGACTTTAACGAAAGTGAGTTTGTGGCTACTTTGATTAAAGAAGATTTGGATTTTGCACTTGAATGTTTTGCGCCATTTTTGCAAGAGCAAGGCCATAAAAATATAGAAGCAATCAAAGCAGCAAAGGAAAATTTTAGAGAAAATGCTTTTTCTTTTGTTTGTATTTTTGAAGATGAGGCACCAAAAAGTTTAGAAAGTGTGTATTTAAAACTTTACTTGCTTTCCAATAAAAAAGTACCTTTAAGAAGTTTAAATTTAACAGGCGCTTTTGGGATTTTACCAAATGTTGCATGGAGTGACAATAAGCCTATTGATTTGGACTTTTTAAGAGAAAATGAGATTGATTTAAAAATGAGTGGAAGGTATCCAAGGATTGATTATGTAGATAAATTTCCAAGATTTTTAGCTCATGTTATTCCTGAGGATAATACTAGAATTTTAGAAAGTTCTAAAGTGAGAATGGGGGCGGTTTTAGCTGCAGGTACTACTATAATGCCAGGGGCTGCTTATGTGAATTTTAATGCAGGTACAACTGGAGCTTGTATGGTAGAAGGACGTATTAGTTCTTCAGCTGTTGTGGGTGAAGGTAGCGATGTAGGAGGCGGTGCTTCTATACTTGGTGTTTTAAGTGGTACAAGTGGTAATGCTATTAGCATCGGTAAAGCTTGTCTTTTGGGTGCAAATTCGGTTACTGGAATTCCTTTAGGGGATAATTGTATCGTTGATGCGGGTATTGCTGTTTTAGAAGGGACTAAATTTGCTTTAAAAAATAAAGAAGAACTTCAAAAAATCAACCCTAATTTTAAATTTGATAAAGATATATATAAAGGTTTAGAATTAGCAGGATTAAATGGCTTACATTTTAGACAAGATTCTCAAAGTGGAGTGATGATAGCAGCTTTTAATAAAAAGGCTGTAAAACTTAATGAAGACTTACATTAATTCTTAGCCCTTATGGGTTAAGAATTTTAAATAATTCATGCAGTTTATAAATACACACGCTAGGATGATGTTTAATGCTTCCTGTGTGTAGTAAAATCTCCTTGCTATCTTTCTTATAAAGCTTTTGCACAAAATTAAAATTCCACCATTTGTAAGTTTTGAAATTTAAATTATGGGTGGTATTTATATGAAAATTTATATAAGAAAGATTTTGAAAGTTTTGGTTTAAACCAGGTGCTTGAAAGGCATAGACTTCTTTTACCGCGCTAGGAAAGGTTCTTGCAAAAGCTTGAGCTAGATATCCTCCTAAAGAATGTCCTATAATGATGAGCTTTTTATCAATGGTGTATTTTTGTTTAAGTTGATTGTAAAAATACTGCATGGATTGAATCTGGCCTTTTGGAGTTTTGTTAAGTAAAATCAAAAAATCACTATAAAGATCTTTAAAATCAAAACACAAAGGATTTAAATCACTCCCTGCAAAGGCTAAAATATAGTTTTTTCTTTTTTTATCATAAATAAAACTAGCCCTAAAACCCATTTTAGATTGAGGGTGTGTTTCGTTGATGTGTTCAAGTATTTCATAATTTTTTACAAATTTTAAAGCTAAAAATGCATTGTTTAAACCACCTACGGGGATTTTTTCTTTTTTATAAAAAGGATTAGTTAAAGCTTTTATAATGGCTTTGTGTTTTTGCAAGCCTTCTTTTTTTAAGCTTTGATTTAAATATGCATTAGCACAATAAGCTACCAAACTATAATCATATAATTTTTGCAATAAATCGATATTTTTTTCAAAATGAGTATGAAGTTTTAATAAGAGTAGTTTTTCTTGGGAAGTTAAATTTGTTTTTTGACTTAAAGCAATAAAGCTTTGTAAGTCAAAAAACATTATAAATTCTTACATAGAGCAAGTATTTTGGATAGTTGAATTAAGCATCCAAAGAACTTTTTCATATTTTGCAATATTTTCTTGAGCAAATGCTGCTGTTGTAGTATCACTTGCTTTTTCAGCTTCTTCATTTAACTTTTTAAATTCAGCCAAAAGATACTTATAATCTTCTCTAATAAGCTCTAAAACTTCTACTGGAGTAAAACAATCTTTTTGAGCCTTAGGTGCTTTTGCATTTTCTAGTAATGTTTTTGAACAAACGATAGCTTTTTCTCCTAGTTGTAAAGCTCTCTCAGCACAATCATCAAAAAGTTCTGCCATTTCTTCATAAGCTTTTTCTGTATATTCATGAATTGAGAAAAACTGTAAACCTTTTACATTCCAGTGATAATTATGAAATTTAATCCATAAACTATGAGCATCCGCTTGTAATTGTAATAATTGTTTTGTTACTGACATGTTATCTCCTTTTTTATTTTTAAAATTATAACATAAAATTCTTAAATAATAATAATTATTATCTAATAAATTTTAATGTTAGTAATTATTATATTTTCATTATACTCTTTTTTTACAATAATGCAAATTTATTTACTTAACATATTTTTAAGTATTAATTTTCCTACCTCTACGCCAGGTTGATCATAAGTATTAATTCCAAGCATAATGCCACATGCAGAAGTAAATAACTCATAATAATACATCAAATACCCACAATGATAAGCATCTAATTTTTCAAGTTCTATGACATCAACACTTAAATTTTCAGCAATTAATGCATGCATGGTTGCATCGCATTGCGCGTTTAAAAGATCATGCAAATTAACTTCATTAGTAAAATCACAATTTTGTAAATGATTAAAGCTTATATTTGGGATACTAGGAGATTTTTGACTATCTTTGATTTTTAAAAAAGTAACAGTTTTATCTTTGGGCCCATCCATGATAAGTTGTAAAAAGCTATGCTGATCTCTAGCGCCAATTAAAGCAATAGGAGTTAAACCTATGCGTTTAAAGCCTTGTTTTTTACCTAGACTTTCAGCAATTAGTTGAATATACCATTCATTAAAACCTTTAAAAGCATCTCCATAAGAAAAAAGCACATTAATATGTGCACTTTTATGCGTGCAATAATGATAAGCTTTTTGTAAAATTTGATCACATTTTTTCTCAAAAAAATCCACATAACAAGCTTTTGCACCTTCTAATAAGGCTTTAGTATCATACCCACAAAAGCTCAAAGGAACAATACCAATAGCAGATAAAACACTAAATCTACCACCGACATTTTTAGGTATAAAAAAGCATTTTATGTTTAATTCTTCACCTAGTTTGTGAAGTTTTGACTCAAAATCAGTAATAAACACAAAGTTTTCATGCAAATTTTCATTTTTAAAATCAAAATGAGCAATGATGAGTTTAAATAAAGAAATCACTTCTATAGTTGTACCTGATTTACTTGCTATGATGAAAAGTGTTTTTTGGGGATTTATTTTTTGCATAGTTTGGGTAAAAGTATGTGAGGAGGTATTATCAATAATAAAAAGTTTTTTTTCTTCTACTTGATCAAATAAAAGCTCTTTTAAAGCTTTAACCCCACAACTTGATCCACCCATGCCCACTAAAACGATATTTTCTATATGTGTTTTAGTAGCGATAAATTCTTTACTTTCTTTGATTAAATCAAAGCTCGTATCTACTAAGTGATAATACCCTATATCGCCACTTTCTAGCTCATCATTCATTCTATTTGCATAAGCGGTGATTTTTTTAAAATCTTGGGTTTTAAAAAATAAAGTATTATTTAGCATTTTTACTTTTCTCATAAAAATAATTTGTCGCTTCCACAAAGCCTTCTACGCTTCCACAATCAAATCTTTTTCCTTTAAATTTATAAGCTAAAACCATATTATTAGTTGCTTGTGAAAGTAAGGCATCAGTTAGTTGAATTTCTCCATTTTTACCTGCTTTGGTATTTTCTAAAATGCCAAAAATATCAGGTGTTAGAATGTATCTTCCTATGATAGCTAAGTTACTTGGAGCATCTTTTGGATCAGGTTTTTCTACCATAGAATTTACCATGATTAAATCCTCTTCCACAGCATTTCCAGCTATAACCCCATAGTTTGAGACTTGATCAGCTTCAACTTCCATCACAGCTATAACAGAGCAGCGGTATTTTTCATAAATTTTTACCATTTGAGCTAGGACATTTACCCCATCTTCATTTACGCATAAATCATCTGCTAAAATTACCCCAAAAGCTTCATCTTGCACTAAAGGTTTTGCTTTTAAAACCGCATCTCCTAAGCCTTTCATTTCATTTTGTCTTGTAAAAGTAAAGGTACAACGATCTATGAGTGTTCTTATTTCACTTAAAAGATATTCTTTTTTAGTGCCTGCAATTTGGTGTTCAAGTTCATAAGAAATATCAAAATAATCTTCCAAAGCTCTTTTTCCACGCCCTGTAACAAAGCCCATAGTTTCCATACCAGCTTCTAAAGCTTCATCCACACCATAGTGAATTAAAGGTTTTGTCAAAATTGGTAGCATTTCTTTAGGTAGGGTTTTTGTAGCTGGTAAAAATCTAGTACCATAACCTGCTGCAGGAAAAATACAAGTTTGAAGCATAGTTTATCCTTAAATTTTTATAAGTTGTTTTGATTATAATTTTATTTAAATATTATAGCTAAATTAAGGAAAATATGAAAACCATTGATCAAATTTATCAAGCAAAAATAGAAATCAAAAAATCAACTTTTTTGTCTTTTTTATGTCCTTTTGAAGATTTTCAAACTTTAATACAAAAGCTAAGAAATGAGCATTTAAAAGCCGTGCATTTTGTATATGCTTATCGGTATTTAAATGAATTTGATCAAATTATAGAAGATAAAAGCGATGATGGTGAGCCAAAAGGAACTTCTGCAATGCCTTGTTTGAATGTCTTAAGAGGAGCTTTGCTTGTTAATTGCGCGGTGATTGTGGTGCGTTATTTTGGAGGGATTAAACTTGGTACAGGTGGTCTTGTAAGAGCTTATAGTGAAGCCGCAAATGAAGCTATTTTAAATGCAACGCTTTTAGAATTTGAAGCTAAAAATATTTTAATTTTAAACATTCCTTTTCATCTTTATGCAAGATTTGAGCATTTTTTAAATAAAAATAACATTTCATTTGAAAAAAAATTTCAAGAAAATGTTGAACTGGTTTTAAGTGTTAATGTAAAAGAAGAGGAGGAATTTAAAAAATTTGCAAAAGAGTTTGAATTTAGCGGACTTGTTTGGAAGTAAGCGTTTGCTTACTTCATTTTTATAAAGAACTTAAAAGATCTTTTACCATATCTTTTTGTGGTTCTTGTTTTTCTTCTATATTAGCTTGCATAGGAGTTTCGTTTTGTCCTCTAAAACGATAATTATAAATATTTGACATATTTGAGCTAAAAATTCCTGTGCTAAATTGATCTTGACTCATAGCTTTTGAAAAAAGCTCATCAAGTTTTATACTTTGCTCGTTTAAATTTTCACTATTGTTTTGACTAAGTAAAGACATAAAGTCTTCATTAGCTCCTTGAGTGCTTTTGTAAGCACTACTTTGACCATATCCATACTCTTTAACCGATAAATTATCATGGTTAACTTGCATGCTTTCTCCTTTCAAAATATTACAAGGAAAAAACAAGCAAAAATCATTCCTTAATCGCCATGAGTTGGGTAGTATTCAGCTTCTATTTCATTGTTTTTAATAAACTCTTCTCTGGCTTTATTGCAGCGCTCATCCCTTAGTTTTCTATAAGCATTTCTACTTTCTAATTCTTGAGAAGTTAAAGGGCGATCTTCTAAAAATGAAATGTGAAAATAAGTATCATCTTCTTTGCTGAATTTTTCATAAAATTCAACATAGTCAAAATAATCTTTTTCGCTTTGAAAATCAATACTTTCTTCTACATAAATAGTTGGGCCAAAACCCCTGTGATTTTGAGTAAAATGTCCAAAACCAGCTGCATATTTTATTTTAAACGAATTCATTCTAAACCTCCTAAAAATTCATCATAACTTCCTTTAAAGTCTGTTAGTTTTCCATCTTCTAAAAACCATATACGATTAGCAAAAGCGCTAATTAGCTCTCTATCGTGGCTTATGCATATCACACAACCTTTGAAATTATACAAGGCTTCACCTAATGCAATGATACTTTCAAGATCTAAATGATTATCCGGTTCATCTAAAAGCAAGAAATTTCCGCGTTCTAACATTAACTTTGAAAGCATTAAGCGGTGTTTTTCACCTCCACTTAAACTAGAAGCCATTTTTTCTTGATCACTTCCACTAAAAAGCATTCTACCAAGACATTTGCGAATTTCATCCAAATCTTTGAATTTTTCACTCATTAGCCATTCATAAAGTTTCAAATCTTCATTAATTAAATTCGTTGTATCTTGTGAAAAATATCCCATTTCTATGGTAGCACCAAGGTGAATATGACCACTATCAGGTTCTAATTTTGATGCGATGATTTTAGCTAAAGTGCTTTTTCCAACACCATTTGCACCGATTAGGGCTATTTTATCACCTTTTTCTAATTTTAATTCTAAATTTTCAAATAAAGTTTTATCATAAGCTTTGCTAACACCTTTTAATTCTAAAACTTCATTTCCTATTTCTCTATTTGTTCTAAAAACTATGCTAGGATCACGCCTGCTTGAAGTTTTAATCTCTTCAAGTTCAAGTTTTTCTAAAGCTTTAGCCCTGCTTGTAGCTTGTTTGGCTTTTGAGGCATTAGCGCTAAAACGACGTATGAAATTTTCTAATTCTTCTCTTTCTTTTAAGGTTTTATCACGTTTGAGTTCAGCTTGTTTAGCAAGTAAGGTTGAAGCCATGTACCAATCATCATAATTTCCAGCAAAATCACGTATTTGTTTAAAATCCACATCTAAAATTCTTGTACAAACTTTATTTAGAAAATGTCTATCATGGCTAATTACTACTAAAGTTCCCTCATGTCTTAAAAGCTCATTTTCAAGCCAAGAAATAGCTTCTAAGTCAAGGTTGTTTGTAGGCTCATCTAAAAACAACACATCAGCACCTAAAAACAATACTTGTGCTAATAAAACTTTAAATTTATCCGCACTTTGCAAAGTGCTCATGAGAGCATTAAAATCTTTTATATTTAAAGAACTAAGAATTTTTTCACATCTAAGCTCACAATCATAGTTTGGATCTTCTTCTGCTGTTATGATTTCAAGCTCGCTTAATCTATCGTTGATTTCATCGGTAAATTCTTCACTCATATAAAGTTTTTCTTTTTCTTTTAGTGCATCATATAATCTTTTATTTGCACACATTACCGCATCTTTGATAGTGTAGTTTTCAAAAGCAAATTGATCTTGTCCTAACACTGCGATTTTTAAATTTGGATCTATACAAATTTCTCCACTGCTTGATTCTATTTCGCCTGAGAGAATTTTTAAAAAGGTTGATTTTCCTGCGCCATTTGCACCTATAAGTCCATATCTTTCACCACGGTTTAATTTTAAATTTACATCTTCAAATAAAAGTTGATTTGCAAAACGCATAGTGAGATTTTTTACTTCTACCATTAATATCCTTAAAATATTTTTGCTATAATTTTAACAAAAAAAGGTTTATTATTTTGGATTTTTCGTATTTATTGTTAAAAACATTACCTAGTATGACTTTGGTTTTTAATATCTTAGCTTTATTTTTAGCTTATTTTTTTAAGCAAAATAAGATTTTTTTCTTACTTTTGTTGATTTTATGTGCTAGGGCTTTATCTTTAGTAGCAAGTGAGTATCAAGCGCATTTGTTTATCTCGGTATTTTTACCTTTTTCTTTTGTGCTTTTTGTATTTTTGCAAGATAGCAAGCTTGTGTTTGAAAGAATTAATCTCATTAAATTTGCGTATTTAGCCTTTATGGGTTTTGTAGCGTTAATACTTAGCACAAGTACTAATTTTAATGCAAGCATTACAAGTGAGATTTTTGGTCTTTCAACGCAATTTTTTAAACCTATTAGTGAGTTAAGTTTTTGTGTGTTTTGGGCAGGAATGATATTTTTATTATTTTCGTATTTTAAAAATAATGATTTTCATTTTTTGCTAGCTTATATGGGCTTGAATGTGCAGTTTTTATTTTACAATAGTGTTGATTTGGGTTATTATGAATTTGCTTCTTTGGTGTTGATAGGATTTTTAGCGTATAAAGCTTATAAAATAGCCTTTTTTGATACTTTAACCAATTTGCCAAATTTAAAAGCTTTAAGAAGATATGCTCAAGGGCTTGAAAATTTTCATTTAGCCTTGATTGAAGTAAAAAATATTAATGAAATTTATCATCAAAAAGGCTCAAAAATGGGCGAGTTTATAATGCATGAGTTTGCTAGGATTTTAAAAAAAGCTTTGCACGCTAGGGTTTTTAAAGATGATAAGGATTATTTTATTATTGTATTTGAAAATGAAAATATAGCCTTTGTGCAAAGCAAACTTCAAATGCTTGAAAATTTTATGCAAAAATATAGTTTTGAATTGAAAGAGCAAAATGCAAAATTAGAAATTAGACTTTGTTTATCAAACAAAAATGAAAACATAGAAGAAAGTTTAAAACAAGCAAAATTAGAACTTAGAAAACAAAAGGATTAAAATGTTAGATTTGATTTTTAGAGAGTATGACATAAGAGGGCTTTACCCAAGTGAGTTAAATGAAAAAAGTGTAAAAGCCATAGGCTATGCCTTGGGTTTAGAAATGAAATCAAGAGGTTGTGAGAAAGTAAGCGTAGGCTATGATGCAAGATATAGTGCAAATGAACTTTTTAACTATTTAATCAGCGGTTTAAATAAAGCTAATATGCAAGTTTTCAATATAGGTTTAGCACCAACTCCTATGGGATATTTTAGCTTGTTTTTTGATGAAATTTTTGATGCAAATATCATGATAACAGGTTCGCATAATCCAAAAGAATACAATGGCTTTAAAATCACGATTAACAAAGAAAGTTTTTTTGGTGCTGATTTGAAAAAACTTTCTTTAAAAGTGCAAGAGTATTTAGAACTTGAAATCAATGATGATTTAAGATGTGAAAATTATGATGTTAAAAGCTTATATATAGACTTTTTAGCTAAACATTTTTCACATCTTAAGGGCTATAAAGAAAAAATTATTATTGATTGTGCAAATGGAGCTACTGGAGTGATTATAAAGCCTTTGGTGGAAAAATTAAATCTTAATGCGCAAATTTTATTTGAAAATCCTGATGGAAATTTCCCAAATCATGCACCTGATCCAACAGAGCTTGAAAATTTACACGCATTACAAGTTGCGTTAAAAGAAGATGAAAATGCAAAAATGGGCTTTGCTTTTGATGGAGATGGAGATCGTTTAGTAGTCGCAAGTAAAGATTATGTATTTAAGGGTGATGAGCTTTGCTATTTATTTGCTAAAAATATAAAAAATCCTAGAGTTTTAGGTGAAGTAAAATGTTCTAAAAATCTTTTCGATGAGGTGGCTAAATTTGGTTTTATCATGATGGGTAAGACTGGACATTCTAACATTAAAAAAATGATGAAAGAGCAAAATATCGACATAGCAGCAGAGCTTAGTGGGCATATTTTCTTTAAAGATAGATATTTTGGTTATGATGATGGAATTTATGCATTTTTAAGAACCTTAGAGCTTTTAGTAAATGGTTTTGATATAGAAAAATTAGTTAAAGAATTACCAAAACTTTATGCAAGTGAAGAGATTAAGCTTAAGGTTAGTGAGGAAAATAAATTTCAAATTATAGAAAAATTTAAAGAAAAAGTAAAAGCAAACGCTTTTGAAAATGTGCTTGATTGCAATGAAATTGACGGAGTTAGAATTACCTTTAAAGAAGGCTGGGCGCTTTTGCGTGCTTCTAATACAAGCCCATATCTTATCATGCGCACCGAAGCTACAAGTGCTAAATTTAAAGACTTTTTAGAAGCAAGAGTAAAAGAACTTTTTGAAGAAATCATAAAAGAGCTTGCATAAGCTCTTTTACATCAATATTTTTTGTGTATAAATATGCTCTTAAGAGTTTAGGGATTTTTGCTTTTCTATAAATTTCTTTAAATTCTTTTGGCATTTTCTCACAACTTACAAAAGGAAAAATTAAAACTTTTTCTTGCATATAAACAATGCCTATTTTATGTGAAATCACTCCATCGCCTTTTAATGCTTCTTGTCTTTGTTTGGCGCTTAAAAGCACTCCAAGCTTTTTAAAACATTTTGCGATTAAACTTTCATCTTTATGAGTGATGTAAATATTTTTAAATTCACAAATATTTTCTTCTTTTAAGTCTTTTTCTAGGTATTTAAAGCTTTTTTTTACTCCATTTGGATAAAGCTTTAAAAACTCATTAGCAAAATTTTTGCGTATGAAATTTCTAAAATATTTTTCATCATCATTACTCTCATCATGAAAATAAGTGATATTGTTTTCTTTTAGGTAGTTTGAAATTTCTTCTTTTGGAATTTCAAGCAAGGGTCTTATGATGGTAAAATATTTTCTTTTTTCAATATCTTTAAAACCAAGTAATTCTCTAAGCCCTGCACCTTTAGAAAATTGCATTAAAAACCATTCTAGTTTATCATTTAAATGATGAGCTAGTAAAAGATTATCATAAGAGTGATTTTTGCAAAGCTCTTCAAAAAACTCATAACGCAAAGCTCTTGCGCAAGCTTCGAAATTCTTTGTTATTTTGGGTGTAGTTTTGATATAAATTTTTTTATGAAAACGCTTGGCTAATTCTTTAGTACTTTGTTCTTCTTTATCACTATTTTTGCGAGTTTTGTAGTTTATAAAAGCAAGATCAAAATCTATATTTTTTTCTAAAAGCATGAAAAATAAAGCACTAGAATCACTCCCATGAGAAAACGCTAAAAGATTTCTCCCTTGCTTTAAATGATTTAAATATTTGTTATCAATCATCAAGCTTTCTTAAAGCTTTTGCAATGAGTTTTTTATCTAAGCTCTGTGTGATTTCACACTCATAAAGCTCACCCATTTCTAAATCGCCACAATCACTTTCATTGATGAGAATTTCTCCATCTATATCTCTATCCCAACGCAAATCTTTTGCACCGATGAAAAATTCTCCTTCAGAGCTTTGACCTTCACAAAATGCTAAGATTTTTTTACCAATTTGTTGATTAAAGCTTTTTTCTATGCATTCATCAACAATTTTTTCTATTACTTTTAATCTTGCATTGATGATTTTACTAGGAATTTGTTCCATGTCAAAAGCTGCAGTATCTTCTTCTTTAGAATAAGCAAAAACACTAATTCTATCAAAACCAAATTCTTTTATAAAAGCGCATAATTCTTCAAAATCCTCATCGCTCTCTCCTGGGTGACCCACGATAAAACCTGTGCGTAAAAATGAATTTGGAGCTTGTTTCATTAAATTTAAAAGCTCGATTAATTTAGCTTTATTAGCTCCGCGTTTCATGATTTTAAGCATATTATCGCTGATGTGTTGTAAAGGCATATCAAAATAATTTACAAAAACTTTTGATTGAATGATTTTTCCTATCACTTCTTTACTAATGCTTGTTGGATATAGATATAAAATTCTAGCAGCCTTTACACCTTGGATATTTTCTATAGCCTCAATAAGCTTTAAAAGTCCATCTTTTTGACCTTGATCAAATAAATACGAACTTGTATCTTGAGCGATAAAAGAAAAGTCTTTATAGCCTTTTTTAACAAGTTCTTTTACTTCATTTATAATACTTTCTAAGCTTCTTGATTTAAGCTTGCCTTTAAAGCTTGGTATGGCGCAAAATGAACATTTTTGATTACATCCTTCAGCTATTTTGATAAAAGCATGATAGTTTGATCCTGTGATCACACGATTTGTATTTTTATCTTGCAAGTAAGTAGAATTTGAAAAAAGATTAGTTTTTTTAAGTATCATTTCATCAATTTTTTCATAATCTCCCACACCGGTAAAAAGATCAACTTCAGGTAGTTCTTTCATTAATTCCTCGCGGTAGCGTTGCATTAAACATCCTGTTACAACTAACAATGAATCTTTTTTTCTTTGCTCGTGTAAGTCTAAAATCGCATTTATGCTTTCTTTTTTAGCACTATCTATAAAGCCACAGGTATTTACAATCAAAACATCAGCTATGCTTGGCTCATTGCAAATTTCATAATCACTTAATCTTCCAAGCATGATTTCACTATCAACTAAATTTTTATTACAACCTAAAGACATTAAAAAAAGTTTTGGCATATTTCTCACTTTAAATGTTTTATTTTTTTGCTAAAATTATAAGATTAAATTATATCAAAAATTAGAAAGAAAATTTTTATGGATAATTACGAATACAGCGAACTTTTAAAAAAATTAAAAAACAAAGTTGGAAATATCGCTTCTATCATTAAACCTGAAGAGATAAAAGCAAGATTAAAAGAAATAGAAAATTTAGAAAATTCTCCTTCTTTTTGGAGTGATGTAAAACAAGCAGGCGTTATAGGTAAAGAAAAAACTAAAATTTCAAATTTACTTAAAAATTATGAAAATGCAAATAATGCTTTAAATGATGCAAGTGAGCTTTTTGATCTTGCTAATAGTGAAAATGACTTAGATACTATAGAAGCTTTATTTGAAGATGCAAATAAGCTAGAAGATCTTATCGTAAATCTTGAAATTTCTATGCTTTTAAGCGGGGAAAATGATGGTAAAAACGCCATAGTTTCCATTCATCCAGGAGCAGGTGGAACGGAGAGTAATGACTGGGCTAGCATGCTTTATAGGATGTATTTGAGATTTTGCGAAAGAGAAGGTTTTAAAGTAGAAACACTTGACTTTCAAGAAGGCGAAGAAGCAGGACTTAAAGATGTTAGCTTTTTAGTAAAAGGTGAAAATGCTTATGGGTATTTAAAAGCTGAAAATGGCATTCATCGTTTAGTAAGAACTTCTCCATTTGATAGTGCGGGGCGTCGTCATACGAGTTTTTCTAGTGTGATGGTTTCGCCTGAACTTGATGATGATATAGAAATAGAAATTGAAGAAAAAGATATAAGGATTGATTATTATAGAGCAAGCGGGGCAGGTGGACAGCATGTTAATAAAACTGAATCAGCGGTGCGTATAACTCATATGCCAAGTGGTATAGTAGTGCAATGTCAAAACGATAGAAGCCAACACAAAAACAAAGCCACAGCCTTTAAAATGCTAAAATCACGCCTTTATGAGCTTGAGCTTATGAAACAACAAGATGAAGCAAATTCAAGCGAAAAAAGTGAGATAGGTTGGGGGCATCAAATCCGCTCTTATGTGCTTTTTCCTTATCAACAAGTTAAAGATACACGCTCAAATGAAGCTTTTTCGCAGGTTGATAATATCTTAGATGGGGATATTAAAAAAATCATAGAAGGTGTTTTAATAGCGCAAAAAGCACAAGATTAATACTACAAAAGGATATTAAATGGAAAAAATTCTAGTTTGTGTAGATGTTTTAGAGCCTTGTAGGGAAAGTTTGCATTATGGAGTGTATTTAGCTAAAAAGCTAGATTTACCTTTAATGTTTTTATATACTATAGAACCAAATTTTACTAATGCTGAATTAGCTTGTAGTTTTGGCATAGGTGCTAGTGGGTGTGTGATTGAAGATTTAGTAGAAGAGCAAAGCCAAAAAAATGAAAATCTTTGCAAAAAAGGGCAAAGAATTTTAGAAGAATTTTGCACTTATGCAAAAGAACAAGGCGTAAAAGAATGCTTTAGTGTACAAAGAGATGGAGATTTGGAAGAAGTTTTAAAAGAATATAATGATCAAATAAGATTAGCTATAGCAGGTTTAAAAGGCGGTGGTAAGAAAAATAAAATAGGCATTCATACAGAAGAATTAGTAAGAGCTTTAAATGTGCCTATTTTGCTTGTAAATTCTGCTTTTAAAGAGATTAAAAGTGTGATGATGGCTTATGATGGGAGTAATTTGGCTAAAAAGGCTATAGAACAAGCCATTAAAAGACCTATTTTTAAAGAAGCAAAACGTTATGTGGTAAATGTATCTAAAGATGAAAAAGCTTCTTATGAGTTATTAACTCAAGTAAGTCAAATTTTTAAAGAAGCAAATTTAAATGTGCAAACTCAGCATTTAAATGGAGAGATTACTCAGGCTTTATTTGATTTTGGTGAGCAAAATGATATAGATTTATTGATTATGGGAGCTTATTCACATCACTGGTTAAAAAGTATTTTATTTGGTAGTTTGACAAATGATATTTTAACTAAGGCTAAAAAACCTTTATTGCTGATTCGCTAATGTTGCACCATAGACTTTTAAATCATTATATTAGCATTTATCACAAAAGTACCAAACAATTTCTTTTTGTTTGGACTTTGCTTGCTATGGTGCCTTTGTTTTGTAGTTTTTTATTTGATGAACTTGCTATTTATGCAACAGGTAAAATTACTTCTGAAATTTTATTTTTAATTTTAAATATTATTCCTATTATGGTGGCTGTGGCATTGATGGTTTTTTTGCTTATTAGTATTTGGGCTGCTTTTAGTGGAAAGATTAATATTAAAGAAAAATTTTTTATTATTTTATATGCATATGTTTTGATATGGTTTGCGTATGGAAATTTGTATTATTTTTCTTGTGATGTAGATAATTACAATAGAATGTTAATTGCTACTCAAAAAAATGAAAATCTAGATATTGCGGATTTACAAGAAAAAGTTATAGAAGTGCAGTTTCAAACACCTATAAGAGGAATTCATAATTTTTGGTCTTTAAATGATGAGTTAAAACCTCAAATTCAAAATAGAATAAAAGGTTTGGTTGATTGTTATTATTTTAGCGGAGTTACTATGCTAACGATAGGCTTTGGTGATGTAACACCGGTTAGTTCTTTGCTAAGATTATTTAGCGTATTTCAAGGATTTTTAGGGCAAGTTATTGTTGTGATTGCTATGGGACTTTGGATTAATCAAGTAGGTAAGCAATAGCTTACCTTGTGATTAATGTTTTATAGCATATTTATTTTGTATTTCTTCATGTCCTAGTATTTTTTGGATATTGCAATTTTTATCAATATCTAATTTTTTAACATCATAGTGAAAATTAGTACAATTGTGCAATAAAAATGCCATTGTTTTAGCATTATGTACATCCCATCTTGACAAATCTTGATCAAATTGTTTGCAATTTTCAAACATATGTGCCATTGTAATGGCATTATGCACATCCCAATTTTCTACTTTATGGTTGAATTTAAGACAATTACAAAACATATATTTAGTATCTTTTACATTTGACATATTCCAAGAAGATAAGTCTTGATCAAAAGATTCACAATCAAAAAACATTCCTTCCATGTTTTCAACATTTTTAACATTCCATTTAGAAATATCATGATTAAAGCTTTTGCAGCAATAAAACATATAAGACATATCTTTAACATTTGACACATCCCATTTTTCTATACCATCAAAGTTAGTTCTAGTGGAATAATAGAATAAATAAGACATATCCGTAATTAAGCTTACATCGATTTCATCTAAGGCAATAAGCTCTTCTCTAACAAGAGCAACTAATTCACATTTAGTTTTAGGCGTAAACATGTTAGCTCCTTTTTGGATGTTTATTACAATATAATTATAATATTATTTAAATATAAAGTAGAAAAAATAAATATTAAATTAATAAAAAAGTATAAAATACTATAATATGTTTCATAATGAAACATATTATAAATTTAATAGGAAAATTAAGCTAATTGATATAAAGATTAACCATATAAAAAGCAACAATGCTATTAAAAATGGTTTAAAACCTGCATTTTTTAAAACATTTTTATGGATATTTACTCCCAAAGCTACCATAGCCATAGAAAGCAAAAGTGTATCTATAGTTTGTATGCTTGGTTTTATATAATTAAGTGCAAAATCTGTATTTAATATTTCAAGTGAGCTAATACCACAAGCAAATAAAAACCACAAAGCAAAATAAGGAATATTTGCTTTAATGGAAATTTTTTCATTATTTTTGCTTAGAAATTTCAATGAAAAAAGACTTAAAAAAATCAAAAAAGGTACTAGCATTAAAACACGCATCATTTTTTCTATGACAGCACCATCTCCTGCTTGCACAGCTTCACCTGCTGCAACAGCATGTGCAACTTCATGCAAGCTTGCTCCCATGAAATACCCCATTTGCTTTAAACTAAAAAAATCAAACCAGCCTAAATTCCAAGCCAAAGGATATAAAAACATCCCCAAAGTTCCAAACACAACCACAGTGCAAACTGCCACGCCAACTTTAGCAGAGCCACCTTTAACAATGCTTTCACTAGCCATCACAGCAGCTGCTCCACAAATGCTTGAGCCACTACTTATAAGTATGCTTTCTTTAAGATCAAGTTTAAATAATTTTCCCAGTAAAAGTCCCATAAAAAAGGTAAAAAACACCACTAAAAATGCTAATAAAATTCCGTTTAATCCAACTTTTTCTAAATCATTAAAAGTAATTCTAAAACCATAGAGTATAATCCCAAGTCTTAAAATTTCTTTTGTTGCTATGCCTAAAACTCCTGATTTTTTGAGTAAATTTGCATTTTGATGTGCTAAATTTCCTATTAAAGCTCCCAAAATCACAGCTACGATTAAAGCTGAAATTCCAAGATTTTTAAAAAAATTAAGCTCAGAAATAGCAAAAGCACAAAAAGCAAGAGTAAAAAGCAGTAAAAAAGCTTCAAATTTTCTATGTTTATATATATTTTTATGCATGAATTTTCCTTTTTTGTTTTTTGTAATATTAATGATTTTTTTATGATAAGTAAAATTAATTTTATTTGATATAATGATTAAAAATATTTATCAAAAGAGTACTTATGACTTTTAAACAAATAAAATATTTTCAAGCCTTGTGTAGAAATTTAAACTTAAGAGCTTGTGCTAAAGAATTAAATATAACCCAATCTGCTTTGTCTTTAGCTATATTTGAACTTGAAAAAAGTTTAAACACCAAGCTTTTTGATAGAAATGCTAAATTTTTAAGCTTAAATGAAAAAGGAAAGGTTTTTTTAAAACAAATCACTCCTTTAATTTTAGAATTTGAGCGCATAGAAAAAGCAATGCAAGATGATCAAAGCTATGAAATAAGTATGAAAGTGAGTCAAAATGTAGGCACTTATTTACTAGGATCTTTTTTAGATCAAAAGGCAGAAAATATCAAGTTAAATTTGTCCTTGGATAATAGCCAAAATATCATCAAAGATATTTTAGATAAAGAAATCGATATAGGTTTGATTGAAGGGATTTGCAAAGATAAGGATATAAAAAAGATTAAAATTTGTGATGATGAGCTTATTGTGGTGAGTAAAAATGACTTTAAAAAAGAATTTTTCATAGATGAATTAAAGGATTTTAAATGGTTAAGTCGTGAGCAAGGTTCAGGTGCAAAAGAAGTATTTTTAAATGCTTTGCCTAAAGATGTAAGACTTAATTTAGTTTATGAGTTAAACTCAACTGCTATGATAAAAGAGTTAGTTAAAAAAGGTGATTTTTTAGCAGTTTTACCTAAATTTAGCGTTAAAGAAGAGCTTGAAGCCAAAAGCTTATTTGAAGTGAGATTAAAAAATTTTAAAATTTCAAGAGAGCTTTGCTTGATTTATCATAAAAATAAAGAGCCAAGCAAGAAATTTATAAATTTATGTGAGTTTTTAAAACTTTGCATTCAAAAAGATTTAGTTTAGCTCTTGAATGCATTTTTTAAAAAGCTCCCCTCTTTCTTCATAGGATTTAAACTGATCTAAGCTCGCACAAGCAGGGCTTAGCAGGGCTACTTCATCATTAGTTAAGTTTTGATTGATTTTTTCTACTGCTTTAGGTAAAAACTCGCAAAAATGTGCTTTTAAATTAGCATTTTTAGCGTATTCAAGCATTTTATTAGTGCTTTTTCCTATGGCATAAAGCTCTATATTAAGCTCTTTCATAAAAGCAAATAAAGCACTTAAATCCACTCCCTTATCATCCCCACCTATGATAAGATGAATTTTTTTATCCTTATAGCGTTTAAGAGCAGCTAAACTAGCATCCAGATTAGTCGCTTTAGTATCATTTACCCAAAGTCTATTTTTATGATCAAATATTTCTTCAAGTTTATTTTTTTCTATTTTAAACTCGTTTAAAAGCTCATAAGAACAACGATCTAGTATGATTTTTTCTATACTTAAGGCAATAAGTGCATCAAGTAAAAATGGGGTTTTAAAATGAATTTTTTCTAAGTCAATTTGCATTTTTTTAGCTAAATCTTGCTCATCTTCATAGCTTATAATATAAGCATGGGTTGGATAAGCTTCATATTTTTTAGGTAAAATTACCACATCATTTTCATTCATTCTTTCAAGCACGCTAAGCTTTGCTTGTTCATAATTTTCAAAGCTTTTGTGCCAAGAAAGATGATCAGGTGTGATAGGTAAAAGTGCATAAATTTCAGGTTTAGCTATTTTGGTGTAAAAAAGTGAAAAAGATGAACTTTCTAAAATCCATAATTTAGCATTAGCATCCATTTGTGCTAAAGGAGTTCCTATGTTTGCTCCCATTTGCGCATTGATGTGTTTTAAAAGATGGTGTGTCATTTGAGTGGTGGTGGTTTTGCCATTTGTTCCACTTATCCAAACGCTTTTTGGCATGCCATCATAAAAAAAATCATACTCGCTGCTTAAATTTCTTGCTTGCTGTATGAGAGAATGATCACTTGGAAAACCAGGGCTTGGAATTTCTAAGTCACTTTTTAAAGGATCAAATTCACAAGGTGGTAAAAGTGTATTGTTAAATTCATCCTTACTTATACTTGTAAAATGATCATCATAAATATCACAATTTCCAAAACGCTGTACAAAAGCTTTAGTTGTTTTTCCGTATCCAAAAAGTGAAATTTTCATTATCTTAACTTTATACTAATTAATGCAATGATATTTGAAAGTAAGGCTATCATCCAAAAACGCACGATGATTTTATTTTCCACCCAACCTATTTTTTCAAAATGATGATGAATGGGTGCCATTTTAAAAACTCTTTTATTAAAGATTTTAAAACTTCCTACTTGTAAAATCACTGAAATAGTTTCTAAAACAAATACAAAACCTATAAGCAAAAGTAAAATTTCATTTTTACTTACTATACCAAGATAACCTAAAAAAGCTCCTATACTTAAACTCCCACTATCTCCCATAAAAACTTGCGCAGGATAGCAGTTATACCACAAAAATCCCATAAGCGCACCAACTAAAGCCGCGCTTATTACCACAAGTTCTCCTAGGCCTTGAATTTTAGGTAAAAATAAATAAGAGCTATAAATAGCATTTCCGCTTAAATACAAAAAAGCACCAAGGCTTAAAAGAGAAAATATAGAAGGCACAGTTGCAAGCCCATCAAGTCCATCGGTTAAATTCACAGCATTAGAGCTTGATACAATAACTAAAATCCATAAAAACAACATAAACATACCACCATCAAAAATAGCATGCTTGTAAAAAGGTAAATAAAATTCAGTATTTATATCAAATAAATACAATAAACCAACACAGATAAAAGCAGCGCTAAATTGTCCTAGAAGTTTCATTTTTGGGCTTAGCCCTGCATGATTGTCTTTTTTTAAAATTTTCCCTAAATCATCCACTAAACCTATAGTGCAAAATAATACCAAACATAATAATCCAACAATTACAAAACTATTATTTAAATCAGCACTTAAAACACTTGCTATGATAGTAGCAAAGATAAAAACAAGCCCACCCATAGTAGGGGTGTGAGATTTAGCTTGGTGTGATTGTGGAGCGTATTCATAAATAGGTTGATTTGCTTTTTTATTTTGAGCCCATTTGATAAATTTTGGCATTAAATACAAACTCAAAAATAAAGCGATAAAAAATGCAAAACCAGCACGCACGCTAATATAAGAAAAAAACATATAATTTGTATATTCTGTAAGATAAAGCAAAATTTTAACCTTGTATTTGTTTTTTAAAAGCATAATTTTAGTAAAATCACATAAATAAATTATAAAAAAGAGTAAAAAATGAGTCAAAAATGTATTTTGATAATCACAGATGGTATAGGACATAATACAAATTCAAACTATAATGCTTTTTTTCATGCTAAAAAGCCAACTTATGATAAGCTTTTTGAAAATACCCCTAATGTTTTGATAAAAACAAGCGGTTTAGCAGTTGGCCTACCTGAAGGTCAAATGGGTAATAGCGAAGTAGGGCATATGTGTATAGGTAGTGGACGCATAATCTATCAAAATTTAGTTAAGATAAATAAAGCCATAGAAAATGATACTTTAAAAGATAATAAGGCTTTAAAAGAGTTATTACAAAAATGCAAAAGAGTGCATATTATAGGGCTTTATAGTGATGGTGGGGTGCATTCTATGCATACACATTTTAATGCGCTTTTAAAAATTTGTAAGCAAGAAAATAAAGAAGTTTTTGCGCATGCAATTAGTGATGGTAGGGATTGTCCTCCAAATTCAGGTTTAGAATTTATAAAATCTTTACAGGAATTTTGCGAAAAAGAAGGGATTAATTTTGCTTCTTTATCGGGAAGATTTTATGCTATGGATAGAGATAAGCGCTATGATAGGGTTAAGTCTTATTATGATGCTTTATTTGCTAAGGCACAAAAGTGTGATGATTTTGTGCAATTTATACAAAAAAGCTATGATGAAAATATTACAGATGAGTTTTTAACCCCAGTTATTAGTCAAAACTTTGATGGAATTAAGGCTGAAGATGGTGTGATTTTTATCAATTTTAGAAATGATAGAATGCGTCAATTCGTTGCTTCTTTAACCCAAGAAAGTTTTAATGAATTTCCAAAAGAAGTACTTGTAAAAAATGCTATTACTATGAGTTTGTATGATGAGAGTTTTAAACTGCCTGTGATGTTTGAAAAAGAAGAATTAAATAATACCTTAGCTTCTGTGATAGCTAATGCAAATTTAAGCCAACTTCACACAGCTGAGACAGAAAAATACGCTCATGTAACCTTTTTCTTTAATGGGGGAAAAGAAGAATTAGAATGCAATGAAACAAGAGTTTTAATCCCAAGTCCTAAAGTAAAAACATACGATGAAAAACCTCAAATGAGTGCTAAAGAAGTCGCAGATGAAGTGCTTAAGGGTATAGAAAATGGTATGGATTTTATCGTAGTAAATTTTGCAAATGGTGATATGGTAGGACATACGGGTGATTTTGAAGCTGCAGTTAGTGCGGTTGAATGTGTGGATGAGTGTTTGGGTAGGGTTATTGCTAAAGCAAGAGAGCATGATTATGCTTTTATTATTACTTCAGATCATGGAAATTGTGAAGCGATGAGGGATGAAAAAGAAAATATGCTCACTAATCACACAACCTTTGATGTTTTTGCTTTTGTAGAAGCTAAAGGAGTAGAAAAACTTAAAGAAGGCATGGGACTTAGTAATATAGCACCAAGCGTGCTTAAAATTTTAAACTTACCTATCCCAAAAGAAATGGATGAGGCTTTATTTTAATTTAAAGGAGAACAATGAAATTTAGTGGAAAAAATGTTTTAATAACAGGTGCAAGTAAAGGTATAGGTGCAGCAATAGCTAAAGAATTAGCAAGTTATGGCTTAAAAGTTTGGATTAATTATAGAAGTAAGCCTGAACTTGCTGATGCACTAAAAGAAGAGATAGAAAAAAGTGGTGGCACTGCAGCTGTGATTAAATTTGATGCAAGTGTTGAAGAAGAATTTACAAGCGCTATTGCAACTATAGTAGAAAGTGATGGTGAGCTTAGTTATTTAGTTAATAATGCAGGTATTACCAATGATAAATTAGCACTTAGAATGAGCATGGATGATTTTTCTTCAGTGATTAATGCTAATTTAAATTCAAGCTTTTTAGGTTGTAGAGAGGCGTTAAAAACTATGAGTAAAAAGCGTTTTGGCGCGGTTGTAAATATCGCTTCTATAGTTGGAGAAATGGGAAATGCAGGCCAAACTAATTATAGTGCTAGTAAAGGCGGTATGATAGCATTAACAAAATCTTTTGCTAAAGAAGGTGCAGCAAGAAATATAAGATATAACTGCATTACCCCAGGTTTCATAAAAAGTGATATGACTGAAGTTTTAAGTGATGAAATAAAACAAAATTATATTAATAATATCCCTTTAAAGCGTTTTGCAGATGCAAGCGAGGTAGCTCAAGCTGTGGCGTTTTTATTAAGCGATCATTCTTCTTATATCACAGGAGAAATTTTAAAAGTCAACGGTGGACTTTATATGTAAGCAAGGTTTTAACCTTGCTTAGTTTCTATAGCTACTACTGCTATAGCAAAACCCCCATCATGTGCTACGCTTACACTTGCTGATTTGATTTTAAATTCTTGCATGACTTTTTGAGAAAAACTAATATGTGGGGCATTTTTATCATCTTTAGAGATGATGATGTCAAAAAAAGAACATTCTTTAGAAATTCCAACCCCCAAAGCCTTAGAAGCAGCTTCTTTAATAGCCCAAAATCCTGCTAGAGTGTTGGTATTTTTTATATAACTTTGCTCTTGCTTGGATAAAAATTTATCCAAGAAAAGCGTTTTATGTCTTTCATAAATTTTTTCTATGCGAGAGCATACAACTATGTCACAGCCTATCATTAAGATACTACAAAGTCAGTAAAATAAATATTTTTGATAAAACCATCAGTTAAAACCTCATTGATTTTACCAGTTAATTCATCTTTTAATCTTTCTTTGCCTTTTGTGGTGCTTACTTCTTCAAAGGTTTTTGAAGTTAAAGTTCTAATGATAATATCTCTAATAATAGCAACTTTTTTATCAAGTTCTGGGGTTAGGGTTTCAACATTTTGTTCAAGTTGAATGGTGCATTTTACATATCTTGATCCACCATCACTTAATAAATTTAGTGTAAAAGGTGCTAAAGGATACATCACCCCAATATTTGCATAGTCACTCCCTCTAGCTGCTACTGCATTTGTTTTTTTAGGAGCTTGTGCAACTTGTGCGCTTTCTTCAGCTTGCGGAGCAGGATTTTCTTCAGAACCACCGCTAAACATTAAATAAGCAATCGCTCCTACAATCACAAGTAAAAATACAAATAAAAATACAACGATAATAATTACTAAAGTATTGCCACTTTTTTTCTTTGATTCGCCTTGTTCATCCATCATATCATCAGCCATATTTTTCCTTTTATTAAATTTAAAGTGTTATTGTATCAAAAATTACAATTTTTTTAAATTATGATTATTTAATCTTTTGTAAATGTCTATAAACACTAGGCTCAGAAATACCTAAAAGCTCAGCAACCTTAGGAATAACACCTTTTACATTAAACACACCTTTTTCATATAAACTAGCTATCATTTTTTGCTTTTCTTTTGGTTTTAAGCTTTTATTTTTAAAACTTTCTATATCCATACCCGAAATATCTTCGACAATTTCTTCTAAATCAAGTTTAATATATTCTTTGTTTTCTTGCTCAGGGTTTTCATAAGCATTATCATAAATATTTCCAAGATTTAAAATTTCATCAGAGATTTTTTTAAACGCTGAAGTATCATGATTAATACAAAGCAAACCTTCGAGTTTTTCATCTTTTTTAATAAAAAAAGTAGAGCCTGACATTGCTTGTGAGCTTTTAGCTGAAGTTTTATAATGTGTTATGTAATCACGCTCTAAATAGATTTTATTTTTAATCATTTCAATGGCAAAACCAGTTAGAGGTGAGTTTATAGTTCTTTTGCTAATATGGTTATTAGCAATTTCTGCTATATTAGCTCCATCTTCGCTTACATCGTGCAAGACTATTTCATAATTTCTACCCAAGGCTTCTGCAAGAAATTTAACTAATTTAATATAATAAGTTCTTGTTTCTTTATCCATAAGCTCTCCTTTTTTTATTAATTTTGTAGTAAAAATATTTAAAATAAGAATGCTTATTCTTATTTTTTAACAATTTTATTACAAAATAAAAATATTTATGCTTAAAAAAAGATTATTTTTTTAAAAATAAGAATTTTATAATCATTTTTTAAATAATGATAATTTTTATCGTTTAATTTTATTTTAATAATATAGGAATATAATTTATCAAATAATAAAAATTATTATTTAAAAAGGAGACACAATGAAAAAACTAACAAATGATTTTGGAAATATCATAGCTGATAATCAAAATTCTCTAAGTGCAGGTGCTAAAGGTCCACTTTTAATGCAAGATTATATTTTGCTTGAAAAACTTGCTCATCAAAATAGAGAAAGAATTCCAGAAAGAACAGTACATGCAAAAGGAAGTGGTGCTTATGGAGAACTTAAAATTACTAAAGATATTTCTCAATATACTAAAGCAAAAGTTTTACAGCTTGGAGAAAACACGCCTTTATTTATAAGATTTTCAACCGTTGCAGGTGAAGCAGGTGCAGCTGATGCAGAAAGAGATGTAAGGGGTTTTGCGATTAAATTTTATACCAAAGAAGGAAATTGGGATTTAGTAGGTAATAATACTCCGACATTTTTTATAAGAGATGCATATAAATTTCCTGATTTTATCCATACTCAAAAAAGAGATCCAAGAACTCATCTAAGAAGCAATAATGCTGCATGGGATTTTTGGAGCCTTTGTCCTGAAAGCTTACACCAAGTTACTATTTTAATGAGCGATAGGGGAATTCCTGCAAGTTATCGTCATATGCATGGTTTTGGAAGTCACACTTATAGTTTAATTAATGATAAAAATGAAAGATTTTGGGTGAAATTTCATTTTAAAACCAAGCAAGGTATTAAAAATTTAACTAATGAGGAAGCGGCAAATTTAATAGCAAATGATAGAGAAAGTCATCAAAGAGATTTATATGAAGCTATAGAAAAAGGAGATTTTCCAAAATGGACTTTCCAAATTCAAGTTTTAAAAGAAGATGAAGCAGAAAAATTAGGTTTTAATCCTTTTGATTTAACTAAAGTTTGGCCACATAGCATTGTGTCTTTAATAGAAGTAGGTGAATTAGTACTTAATAAAAATGTACAAAATTACTTTAATGAAGTAGAACAAGCTGCATTTAGTCCAAGCAATATCGTTCCTGGTATTGGTTTTAGTCCTGATAAAATGTTGCAAGCTAGAATCTTTTCTTATCCTGATGCACACAGATATCGCATAGGAACAAATTATCATTTATTGCCAGTTAATCGTGCAAAAAGTGAAGTAAATACTTATAATGTAGCAGGAGCTATGAATTTTGACACTTATAAAAATGGCGCAGCTTACTATGAGCCAAATAGTTATGATGATAGTCCAAAAGAAGATAAAAGCTATCTTGAGCCTGACTTAGCACTTGAAGGTAGTGCGCAAAGATATGCTCCACTTGATGATGATTTTTATACTCAACCAAGAGCTTTGTTTGATATAATGAACCAAGATCAAAAAGAGCAGTTATTTAAAAATATAGCAACTTCTATGAGCGGGGTTGATGAAAAAATTATTGCTAGAGCATTAAGTCATTTTGAAAAAATTTCAAGTGAATATGCAAATGGTGTTAAAAAAGCTTTGAAAATGTAATTTTTACTTGCCACTTTAAAAGTGGCAAACTAAAGATTATAAAAGGAAAAATATGTTTAGCAACGAAGAAGAAAAAAGAATTCAAGAACTTTGTACTATGGCTTTTGATTATGCAAGAAAAAATGATTTGCAAAATTTAAAGATTATGATAGAAGCAGGTTTGAGTGTGAATTTAAAAAATCATAAAGGCGATAGTCTTTTAATGCTCGCAAGTTATCATAATGCTTATGAATGTGCTAAGTTTTTACTAGAAAATAATGCTAGGGTAGATGAGAAAAATGACAGAGGACAAACTCCATTAGCAGGGGTGTGTTTTAAAGGATATTTGCCTATGTGTAAGCTTTTGGTAGAATATGGGGCAAATATTGATGAAAACAACGGTCTTGGTATGACACCTTTTACTTTTGCACTAATGTTTGGACATAGAGATATAGTAGAGTTTTTAACAAAGCATTCTAAAAAAAGTTTTCTTAAAAAAATAGCTTTTGCTGTATTAAAAATTTTTAAAAGAAAGAAAAGTTAAACTCTTTGAAAAAATAAAAATTATAAAATTATCCTTTTATTTGTAAATAGAAGGATAAATATGTCACAAAAAGCAGAGAAATTATGGGGTGGACGTTTTGATTTACCTACAAATAAATTAGTTGAAGAATACACTGCTTCATTATTAGTTGAGCCAAGACTTGCTCCTTTTGATATACAAGGAAGTATAATTCATTGCACTATGCTTGCAAAACAAGGCATTATAAAAGAAGATGAAGCAAAAACTATCATCAAGGGTTTAGAACAAGTTAGAGAAGAAATTCAAAATGGAACCTTTGTTTTTGATATAGCTGATGAGGATATTCATATGGCTGTAGAAAAAAGAATGACGCAAATTGTAGGCCCAGTAGGTGGAAAGCTTCACACTGCAAGAAGTAGAAATGATCAAACTACGCTTGATTCAAAAATGCATATGAGAGCCATTATAAAAGAAATTTTAAATCAAATTATTGCTTTGCAAGAAGAGATTATAAATCAAGCTCAAAAAAATATCAAAGCTATTATGCCAGGTTATACACATTTACAAACTGGTCAACCGGTGCTTTTTTCACATTGGATTATGGCATATTTTTGGATGTTAAGTAGGGATTATTCTCGTTTTGAAGATTTATATAAAAGAATGGATGAGTGTCCTTTAGGAGCAGCTGCGCTTGGTGGAACCACATTTAATATAGACAGACATTTTTGTGCCAAAGAACTAGGTTTTGCAAAACCAACAGAAAATAGCATTGATAGCGTTAGTGATAGAGATCATATGGTTGAATTTACTTCTGTGGCTGCAATGTGCTTTATGCACCTTAGTCGTTTTTGTGAAGAGCTTATACTTTTTTCAAGTCAAGATTTTAAATTTATAGAATTAAGTGATGATTTTTGTACCGGCTCAAGCATAATGCCTCAAAAGAAAAATCCTGATGTAGCTGAAAAAATGCGTGGTAAGACAGGTAGAATGTATGGTAATGTTATGGCAATGCTAACTATTATGAAAGGTATTCCACTAGCTTATAATACTGACATGAGTGAAGATAAGGCTCAAGTTTATGATTCTATGGATACTTTAATGGCAAGTTTGAAAATCATAACTCCTATGATAGAAAAAATGCAAGTAAATGCTAATAATACAAGAGCAGCTGCTGCAAAAGGATTTTCAAATGCTACGGATATGGCTGATTATTTAGTAAGAAAAAATATACCATTTAGAGAAGCTCATAGTATAGTTGGTGGGGCTGTGAATTATTGTATTAAACATGGAAAAATGCTTGAAGAACTTAGCATGGAGGAATTTCATCAATTTAATGAAAATATCCAAGAAGATATTTATGAGGCAATTGCTTTAGAAACTTGTATAGACGCAAGAGTATCTTATGGTGGTACAGGAACTAAAGTGGTATTAGAGCAAATTAAACATGCAAAAGAGCTTTTGGAACAATATAAGGCACAAGATTAATGGATATTATTTTTATATTAGAATTTTTCATCATTTTTTCTATGATAGCCATAGGTGGTAGATATGGCGGTATAGGACTTGGGGTTGCAGGTGGGCTTGGTATGTGTATTTTGGTTTTGGTCTTTGGTATGCAACCAGCTTCACTTCCTGTGAGTGTTGTGTTTATTATACTTGCTGTGATTACTTGTGTGAGTGTTTTGCAAAGCGCAGGTGGGCTTGATTTACTAGTAAAAATAGCAGAGAAAATTCTAAAGAAAAAACCTCAAGCTATTGTTTTTATGGGACCTTTGATTAGCTCTGCTTTTACGATTTTTTGCGGTACTACCTATGTGGCTTTTTCTATTTATCCAGTGATTGCTGAAGTGGCAGCTGATGCTAAAATTCGTCCCGAAAGAGCGCTTTCAGTTTCAGTTGTAGCAGCAGGCATTGGTGTTATAGCTTCACCTATGAGTGCAGCTACTGCTGCTATGGTGGCTGTTTTAGCTTTTAGTGGTACAACAATAATGCAAATTCTAATAGTAAGTTTACCAGCCTTTTTTATAGGTGTGTTTCTTGCTTGTTTGAGTGTTTTAAAAAGAGGAAAAGAGCTTGAGCAAGATGAGGAATTTCAAAAAAGAGTAAGAGCGGGAGAATATCATTTTTTAAGTGAAGATTTGCAAAACAAAGACAGCGAGCATGATCCTATGGCTAAAAGGTCTTTGTATATTTTTGCTTTAGGGATTTTAACTATTATTTTCTTTGGAACTTTTACAAATTTATTGCCTCATTATGAGCTTGCAAATGGTAAAATAGAAAGACTTTCTACTCCAAATTTAATCCAAATGATCATGCTTGCAACAGCTTGTTTGATTATGCTTTTTGCTAAAGTTCCTGCTAATAAACTTGGTGAAGCTTCGGTATTTAAATCAGGACTTATAGGCGTTGTAGGGGTTTTTGGTATAGCTTGGATGACAGGAACATTTTTTGAAGCTTATAAGCCTTTATTTAGCGATTCTTTATCGCATATTGTAGAGGATTATCCATATTTATTTGGTGTGGCTTTATTTGCTTTTTCTATGGTGATTTTTTCTCCAGCTGCAACAGTAGCAGCTTTGATGCCTTTGGGTGTGAGTTTGGGAATTCCTCCTCAAATTCTTATCGTGCTTTATCCTTGTGTGAGTGGAGATTTTATAGTCCCAGGAGCTAATCAAATAGCATGTGTGGCTTTTGATAGAACAGGCACAACAAAAATAGGTAAATTTGTGATCAATCACTCTTACTTAAGACCAGGTTTTGCTTTAATCACCGGTGCTGTTGTAAGTGCTTATTTTATATCACAAATAGTTTTTTAGTTATTAAAGGCTATTTTTAAGTTTTTGTAAATACCTATAGACGCTAGGTTCTGATATATTAAGCGACTTAGCAACTATAGGTATACTTCCTTTGATGTTAAAAATTCCTTTTGAGTGAAGCTTTTTAATAATTTCATCTTTTTGCTCAGTGCTTAAGCTATATCCTGAATTTAAATATTTTAAGTCTATGTTTTCGGCTAAAATATCTTCTATAGAATGACTAAGTGTTTCTATATTACTCACATTGTGTAAATTTACATTGTTTTGATTATGAATATCTAATAAATCACTAAAATCATTGATTTTTTCAAGTTCTATGATTTTACTAATAGCATTTCTAAGCTCTGTGGTATCGTGATTTATACATAAAATTCCCACAATTTTATTTTGATTTTTTATAAAAAAAGTTGATCCAGTAACAATCTTAGATTTTCCAACCTTTGCTTTATAATCACATAAAAAGTCTTTATTTAAATACTCTTTTTCTTGTACAAGCTCACTTGCAAAAGAGGTTAGTGGAGAATTAATTGTTCTTCCGCTAATGTGGTTATTTGCAATGGCTGCAATATATGAACCCTCATCTGAAATCACATGAAAAACGATTTCGTATTGATCTCCAAGCACCTGTCCTAAAAACTGAGTAAGTTTGATAAATAATTCTTTTTGTTGTTCATCCATGATCTAGACCTTTTTGTTGTTTTTTGTTATTTTACAAAATATTTTCATCAAAGTTGTTAATATTTACAACAATAAAAAAAATTATTATTATGATAAAAAAATATTGACAATTTATTATTATGATGATAATATTATATTATGATTTCATTTAAACACAAGGAGTATACATGGCAAATTATCCAAAGGCTATAGGACCATATTCAGCTTATAGAGAAGCTAATGGTTTGTTATTTATTTCAGGACAACTTCCTATTAATCCAGAAAGCGGAAATATAGAAAGTGAAGATGTAAAAGAACAAACAAGGCAATCATTGTTAAATATCAAGGCTATATTAGAAGAAAATAATCTTTATTTTAACAATGTGGTTAAAACTACTTGTTTTTTAGCTAACATTGATGATTTTGTGGCTTTCAATGAGGTTTATTCTGAATTTTTCGCAGCTCCATATCCTGCAAGAAGTGCTTTTGCGGTAAAAGATCTTCCTAAAGGAGCAAAAGTGGAGATAGAGGTTATTGCTCATAAAGGATAGAGCATGTTGGGTTTATTTTTTGCAGGATGTTCTGTATTTTTACTTGTTTTTATGCTCTATAAAAAAATCAACGCCCATATGGCGTTGCTTTTAAGTGGTTTATTCTTGTTAGCTTTAGCAGGAATTTTTGGACTTTCCCCTATCATTAGTGAAAAGCAATCTTTACATTTAGGTCTTTTTGATATTTTCCAAGTAGTAAATACTAAAATGTCAAGTACTCTAGCAGGACTTGGACTTACTTTAATGTGTATAGCAGGATTTTCTGCTTATATGGATCATGTGGGTGCAAGCTATGCTTTATTTAAAGTATTTGAAAGACCTTTAAAGGCAGTAAAATCACCTTATATTTTATTGCTAGTTTCATATTTTGTAATTCAGTTTTTAGTGCTTTTTATACCTTCACATGCAGGTTTAGCACTTTTGCTTATGGTTACAATGTATCCTATTTTGGTACGCTCAGGTGTTTCTAAGCTTTCTGCGCTTTCGATTATTGCAATTTGTCAATATATTGATCACGGTCCAGGTAGTGGAAATGTGATTTTGGCTGCAAAAACAGCTGAAATTGATCCTGCGGTATATTTTGTGCATTATCAGCTTCCTACAACTGTGCCTATTATCATAGCAGTAGGTATTGCGATTTATTTTTGCTCAAAATATTTTGATAAAAAAGAAAATTTCACATTTAACCGTGATGATGTTGAAAAAGAATTAGCAGAACATGATGGCAAAAGTGAAGAGCTTAAAAAGCCACCTAGAATTTATGCGATTTTACCTATTATACCTTTAGTATTAATTTTGGGCTTTAGTAGTGTTTTAGATAGCATTATGGTGTTAATGGGGCTTACCACTATGGAAGAAGTTAAAGCAGCTTCATCTACTGCTATTAAAATGAATGTGCCAGTTGCTATGATGATTTCAACCTTTATAGCGATTGTTTTTGAAATCATTCGTTATAAAAGTTTAATTGATACTTTAAATTCTATCATGGTATTTTTCAAAGGTATGGGACATTTGTTTGTAATCACAGTTTCTTTGATCGTTTGTGGTCAAGTTTTTGCAAGCGGACTTTTATCAGTTGGTTTTGTGGATACTTTAATAGGTTTTGCAAAAGATGCAGGTTTTGGAGTGCTTGCTATTATTATAGCAGTTTCTATTTTGCTTGCTGTGTGTGCATTTTTAATGGGTTCAGGAAATGCAGCATTTTTCTCTTTTGCGCCACTTATCCCAAATATAGCAAAATCTTTTGGCGTTGAAACCATAGCTATGATAGCACCTATTCAAATCATGACAGGTTTTGGTAGATGCGTTTCACCTATTGCACCTGCTATTTTGGCGATTTCAGCTATGGCTAAAGTAAATCCATTACAAGTTGTAAAAAGAACAGCTATTCCTATGCTTGTAGCTGCTATTGTTAATGTGATTATGACTTATGTTTATTTGTAAAAAAGGACTTAAAATGAATAATAAAACTAAATTAATCCACCTAGGAAGAGGCGATCAAAACGCCGAAGTAAGATCAGTTAATCCAACCTTAATGCGTGCATCAACCATACTTTTTAAAGATCATGCTACTTGGCAAAAATACCGCGAGCTAAGAAAAAATGAGCGTGTTTTGAGTTATGGTGCTAGAGGAACAGCTACAAATTTTGAACTTGAAAAACTAATTTGTGAGCTTGAAGGAGGCCATAGAGCGCAACTTTTCCCAACAGGACTTGCAGCATTAGCTATGGTGCTTTTAAATTATGCTAGCAAAGATGCTCATTTTTTAATCACTGATGCTATTTATGGACCTGTTAGAACAATTTGTGATTTATTTTTAACTAAAATGGGCGTAGAAATTGACTTTTTAAAAGCTGATGCTTCTGATGTAGAAGAAAAAATCAAACCAAACACAAAATTAATCCTTTGTGAAAGCCCAGGTTCTATACTTTATGAAATTATAGATTTACCAAAACTATGCGAAATTGCACACAAACACAATATACCAGTAGCGATTGATAATACTTATTCAAGTGGGTATTTTTTAAATCCGCTTGAGCTTGGAGTAGATATTTCAGTAATTGCAGCGACTAAGTACTTAAGTGGGCATTCAGATGTTACTATGGGTATAGTAGTAATTAATGAAAAAGAATGGAAAAATTTTGACAAATTACCAGAAACTTTAGGATTTACTACAAGTCCTGATGATGCTTATTTAGTGCTTCGTGGTATGAGAACTTTAGATGTAAGAATGAAAGCGCATGAAAAAAGTGCAGATGAGGTAGTAGAGTTTTTACAAAGCAGAAAAGAAGTTAAAACAATTTTTTATCCAAAATTAAAAACTCATCCAAACCACGAAGTTTTTATGCGCGATCATAAAGGTGCTAATGGTATGGTAACGATTGAATTTGCAGATGGTATTTCAAAAGAACAAGCTATTGAGTTTGTAGATAATTTAGAATATTTTTCAATTGGTGCAAGCTGGGGTGGATATGAGAGTTTAGCTACTGTTACTACTCCACCAAGAACTGCAACAGATTGGAGTGCTAGAGGGCCTTTTGTGAGATTTCATATAGGTCTTGAAGATAGTAAGGATTTGATTGCTGATTTAAAACAAGCATTTGAAAAAATAAATTTTAAAGGATAAAACATGGGTGTGAGTGTATTTGATATGAGGTTGCTTCAAGATTCTTGGAGCACTCCTGCAATGAGAGCTATTTTTAGTGAAGAAAATAGAATTCAAAAATGGCTTGATGTAGAAGCTGCCTTGGCAAAAGCTCAAGCAAAACTTGGCATTATCCCTAATGAAGCGGCTATAGAAATAGCTAAAAAAGCGCATTATAAATTTATGGATATGGATTTTATTTTTGCTGAGTTTAAAAAGACCAAACACCCTTTAGTGCCTACTGTGCGTGGTTTAGAAAAAGCTTGTGAAAATGGTCTTGGTGAATATGTACATTTTGGTGTAACAACGCAAGATATCATTGATACAGGCATAGTTTTACAATTTAAAGAAGCTATGACTTTAATCAAGCAAGATTTAAAAGATATAGCTAAAAATTTAGCAAAAATCGCAAAAGAACATAAAAACACTGCAATGATGGGAAGAACCTTAGCTTTACAAGCTTTACCTATAACTTTTGGACACAAAGTTGCAATTTGGCTTAGTGAGCTTAATCGCCACTATGAAAGAATTATTGAACTTGAAAAAAGATTATATGTAGGATTAATCGTAGGTGCAGTAGGAACTAAAGCAAGTTTAAGTGACAAGGCTAATGAAGTAGAAAAACTTACTTTAGAAAGCTTAGGTTTAGAAGTTCCTGATATTTCTTGGCAACCAGCAAGAGATCGTTTCATCGAGCTTGGTTATGTTTTAGGTAATATCAATGCAACCTTTAACAAAATAGCACATCAACTTTTAATCTTAGCTCATAACGAAATCGATGAAATTGCTGAGCCTTTTGGAAAAGGTCAAGTGGGAAGTTCTACTATGCCTCATAAAAGAAATCCTGCAGTAAGTGAAAATGCAGTGACTGTAAGTAATGCCCTAAGAGCTAATATTGCAATTTTAAGCGATATAGAAAGACATGAGCATGAAAGAGATGGTCAAGTTTGGAAAATGGAATGGAAGCTTTTGCCAGAAGCGTTTTTAATGCTTTCGGTAGTATTGGCAAATATGAAATTTGTTTTTGATGATTTAGAAGTTAAAAAAGACAAAATGTTAAAAAATCTTGATACGCTTAATGGCTTTGTATTGGCAGAGCGCGTGATGTTTGCTTTAAGTGATCATTATGGTAAGCAACATGCACATGAAATTGTTTATGAAAATGCTATGAGAGGCATAGAAAATCATAAAACTTTCAAAGAAGTTTTGCTTGAAGATGAGCGTGTAAATAAGGTTTTAAGTGAAAAAGATATTGATGTTTTAATGGATGCTACAACTTATGTAGGTTATGCACCAAAATTAGTTGATGAGTTCTTAGAAAAAATTGCTAATGCGCCAATTCTAAAGTAGGAAAAAATGTATTTAAGTGAAAAACTAGCCGAATTTATCGTAAATTTAGACTATGAAGCTATTCCTAGTGAAGTAAAACAAAGAGCAAAAGAACTTATGCTTGATGCACTAGGAACAGCCCTAGCTGCTAAAAATGAAGCTTGTGTTTTAAATGCAACTAAGGCTTTTGAAGCTTTAAGCGTAAATCCTAGTGAAAAAATTTGGAGTGAAGATAAAAAGCTTGATGTAATTTATGCTGCGATGGTAAATGCTATTGCAGCGCATGCCCTTGATTTTGATGATACTCATACTGAAGCTATTTTGCACGCTAGTGCTATTTTAACTCCACTTTGTTTAACTTATGGATTTAGTGTAAATAAAGATGGAAAAAAAGTTTTAAAAGCCTTTATTGTTGGTTGGGAAATTGCTGCTAGAGTGGGTATAGCAAGCAAAGGAAGTTTCCATAAACGTGGTTTTCATACTACAGCTATAGCAGGAATTTTTGGCAGTGTGGCTGCAAGCTGTGTTTTGCTTGATTTAAACAAAGAACAAATCATCAATGCACTAGGTTTAGCAGGAAGTTTTGCAAGTGGGGTAAATGAGTTTTTATCTAATGGGTCTAATTCTAAAGTTTTACACATAGCTAATGCTTTGAAAAATGGAATTTTAGTAGCAAATTTCGCAAAAGCTAATATGAGCGGTCCTTTGAGTATATTTGAAGGAAGGGATAATATCTTTAGAACTTTTGGCTTAGAAGATGAGTGTGATAAAAATGAACTTTGTAAGGGCTTGAATGAAATTTGGCAAGTAATGCAAGTTTCGTTAAAACCTTATCCAAGCTGTCATTTTGCACATGGGCTTATTGATTGTGCTATGAGTTTAAGAAATGATGGCTTAAAAGCACAAGATATCAAAAGTATACATTGCTTTGTAGATGAGGTGCCAATTTCATTTATCTGTGATCCAATAGAAGCAAAATACACTCCACAAAGTGCTTATGCGGCCAAATTTTCTATGCCTTTTTTAATGGCTTTGGCATTTTTTGATGGCAAGATCACTTTAAAATCTTATGAAGATTTAAGCAGGAGTGAAGTGATAGAATTTGCTAAAAAAATTAGCTATGAAAAGAAAAAATCTAGTGGTTTCCCTAAATACTTTCCAGGGCATTTAGAAGCTGTTTTAAATGATGGAAGAGTAATTAAAAAAGATGTGTTTATAAATAAAGGAAATTTTGATAATCCTTTAAGTTTTGATGAATTAAAAGATAAATTTCTTTCTAATGCTAGCATAGCACTTTCTTTAGAAAAGGCTGAGGAATTAGTCAAAAAGCTCCAAAATTTAGAAAATCTAAATGAATTTGATTTCTAGCAATCTCATTTTTTGAGATTGCTTATTATTTTAAAAAAGAAATAATTTAATTTTTTATATAATGTTTTATCTTAGTTTTTGTAAGGAAAAACATGACTTTAGATACATTAAAAGATAATGAAGAAGCTCTTATAGTAGGCTTTGAAGCAGATAAACAACTCCAAGCAAGACTTTTTAGTTTTGGTTTTGCAAAAAACAAAAAAGTTAAAAAAATTCGCTCTTCTATTGCAAATTCTACTATTATGGTAGAACTTGATACAACTTGCGTGATTTTACGCTCAAGTGAAGCAAAAATAATACAAATTTCAAAAGAGTTTTAATGAAAGAAATCATCGTTGCTTTAGTAGGTCAGCCAAATGTTGGTAAAAGTTTATTAATTAACGCGCTTTGTAAAGCTAATATGAAAGTTGGAAATTTTAGCGGTGTTACAGTTGAAAAGGCTGAGGCTAGATTAATTTATAAAAATTATGAGTTTAAATTTATAGATTTACCAGGAACTTATGCATTAGATGGTTATAGTGAAGAAGAAAAAATCACAAAAGAATTTTTAAAAAAGGGTAATTTTGATCTTGTGGTAAATGTGCTTGATTCTACAAATTTGGAGCGTAATTTGATTTTGAGTGCGTCTTTAATAGAGGCTAAAATTAAAATGATTATGGCTTTAAATATGCAAGATGAAGCTAAAAATGAGGGTTTTAGTATAGATTTTAAAATTTTATCCCAACTTCTAAATACGCCTTGTCTTGGCGTGTGCGCTAAAACCAAAGAAAATCTAAATACACTTTTGGATTTAATCATTTCAACCCATGAAGCTAAATTCGAAGCCAAAGAGCGTGTTTATAGTGATATCATAGAAGAAGAACTCACAAAAATAAGTGAATTTTTAAATCAAAATGAAATTACTTATTTAGATTTTTCTACAAAAGATTTGGCGCTTGCTTTACTTAAAAATGAAGCTAATATAGTCATTTCGCACGCTTTGAGAAAAATACTTGATGAAGCTTTAGAAAAAATTTATATGGCATATCATAGCAAAGATATGGAAAGTATTTTTAAAGAAGAGCTGATTGCTTTTGCAAATGGTATATGTGCTAAGGTTTTAAGTAAGGGTGTTAAGTATAAAAATCATACCAAAGAAATAGATTCTATTTTAATTAATAAATTTTTAGGAATTCCTATATTTTTGTTTTTTATGTGGGCTTTATTTCAACTAACCTTTACTTTAGGGCAAATTCCTATGGATTATATAGAAATGTTTTTTGCTAATTTAGGCGATATGGTAAAAAATAATATTAGCAATGAATTCATCGCTTCAGCCTTAGCTGATGGTGTTTTAGGTGGGGTTGGTGCGGTTATAACTTTTTTACCAAATATTATGATTTTATTTTTTGGCATAGCCTTACTTGAAACAACTGGATATATGGCTAGGGTTGCATTTTTACTAGATGGAATTTTATATAAATTTGGCTTACATGGTAAAAGTTTTATCCCTTTAATCACGGGTTTTGGTTGCTCGGTGCCTGCTTTTATGGCTACAAGAACTTTAAAAAATAAAAAAGATAGATTATTAACTCTTTTTATTATTAATTTTATGAGTTGTGGTGCAAGACTTCCTGTATATGTGCTTTTTGTTGGAGTGTTTTTTCCTGCTGATGTGGCGGGAAATTATCTTTTTGGGATTTATCTTTTGGGTGCGTTTTTGGGTTTAATTGCAGCTAAGATTTTAAGAATGAGTGCTTTTAGAGGACAAGATGAACCTTTTGTGATGGAAATGCCAAAATATAGAATGCCAAATTGGAATTTGGTATGGTTTATGGTGTTTAACAAAGCCAAAATGTATTTAAAAAAAGCAGGAACATTTATTTTAATAGCTTCTTTGCTTATTTGGTTTGCAAGTAATTTTCCTGCACAAGAAAATAATACCCAAGATGCTTTAACTCAAGAGCTTCAGATAGAAAATAGTTATCTTGGACAATTTGGCAAAGCAATAGAGCCTATTTTTGCACCACTTGGCTTTGACTGGAAACTTAGTGTATCTTTGGTAAGTGGTTTAGCTGCTAAAGAAGTGATGATTTCTACTATGGGTGTGCTTTATTCTTTAGGTGATGAAGTTGATGAGACAAGTTTAAATTTACAAGAAGCTATAAAAGAAAACATCCCTTTTAGCACAGCAGTAGCTTTTATACTTTTTGTTATGATTTATAATCCTTGCTTTGCAGCAACTATAGTTTTTGCTAAAGAAGCGGGAAATAAAAAATATGCATGGTATCTTTTTATATTCACATCTTTATGTGCGTATTTGGTTGCTTTTGTAGGGATTAATATTGCTAAATTGATAATTTAATCATCCTTATGATGATTAAATTTCCATTTTTTGCTCTAAAGAGTGTTGCCAAAAGGCCGTTTCAAGTCTTATAGTAGTATAAAAAATTTCGTTTAATTTTTTAAATTTTTCTTCACTAATGCTATTTGCATAAGAATTAAAAAAGTCTTTAAATTCTTTAATTTCATCTTGAAATTCTTTTCCCGCATAGGTTAAAATCCACTCTTTGTAAGGATGGTTTTCTAAGTTTTTTTCATTAAGTCCTTTATAAATTTCTTTTCCTATGTATGCATAACCTATAGCACAAGCACTCAAAGCACACAGCATATCTAAATAATCTCCATTTTGTCCCACACTTAGTAAATACCTTGTATAGGCAATATTAGTTAAACTTTCATCTTTATAGTCTAGTTTTTCTACATCAATACCTAGCTTTAAAATACTTCTGTGAAGTTCCAATTCTCCTTCTAAAGTGTAATTTTGATTTTTAATGGCAAATTGAATTTCTTTAGCATTATTTGCATTTAAAGCAAGCAAAGCATAGCATTTTGCATAATTATTTAAAAAGATATAATCTTGTTTAAGATAAAACAAAAATACATCTTTTTCTAAAGTGCCATTTTGAAGTTTTTTTACAAATTCATGATAGATGTATTGATCCCAAGTTTTTTTATTTTCTTTTATAAGTCTATCCAAAAGCATCAATTTCCTTTGTTAAAAATTAAGCTTTTATTTAAACACAGATAATTAAATTTTTCGTAATAATCTTTAATTTTTAACTTTTTAAACAAGAAATTTATTTTTTTATTGTAAAATGCGTTTTAATTTTTTAAACTAGGAGATAAAAATGGCAATTTTTGATGATGTAAAAAAAGTAGTTGTTGAGCAACTTAGTGTTGATGAAGATGCAGTTAAAATGGAATCTAAAATCATTGAAGATTTAGGTGCAGATTCTTTAGATGTTGTTGAATTAGTTATGGCTTTAGAAGAAAAATTTGATGTAGAAATTCCAGACAGTGATGCTGAAAAACTAGTAAAAATTGAAGATGTTGTTAATTATATAGAAAATCTTCAAAAATAATTTTAATTTTTAAAATAAGGAGTGCGGTTTGAAACGCGTTGTAGTAACAGGTATAGGAATGATCAATGCCCTTGGCTTAGACAAAGATAGCTCATTTAAAGCGATTTGTGATGGTAAAAGCGGCGTTGATAAAATCACTCTTTTTGATACCACTGATTTTCCAGTGCAAATTGCTGCTGAAGTAAAAAATTTTGATCCTTTAAGTGTTTGTGATGCTAAAGAGGTTAAAAAAATAGATCGTTTTATACAACTTGGTATTAAAGCAGCAAGAGAAGCTATGGAAGATGCTAAATTTGATGAAACTTTAAACAAAGAAGAATTTGGTGTAGTTTCAGCAGCTGGTATAGGTGGTTTACCAAATATAGAAAAAAATTCCGTTACTTGCGCACAGCGTGGACCACGTAAAATTACTCCTTTTTTCATACCATCAGCTTTAGTTAATATGCTTGGTGGGATTATTTCAATCGAGCATGGATTACAAGGACCAAATATCTCATGCGTAACTGCTTGTGCAGCGGGAACTCATGCCATAGGCGAAGCTTATAAAAGCATAGCTTTGGGCAATGCAGATAAAATGCTTGTAGTAGGCGCTGAAGCAGCCATTTGTGCTGTGGGTATAGGTGGCTTTGCTGCTATGAAAGCTCTTTCTACTAGAAATGATGATCCAGCTAAGGCTTCAAGACCATTTGACAAAGAAAGAGATGGTTTTGTAATGGGTGAGGGTGCTGGTGCTTTAGTGTTTGAAGAGTATGAGGCTGCTAAAAAGCGTGGAGCTAAAATTTATGCTGAGTTAGTAGGTTTTGGTGAAAGTGCGGATGCACATCATATCACTTCGCCTACTTTAGAAGGGCCATTGCGTGCTATGAAAAAAGCTTTAAAAATGGCAGGAAATCCAAAAGTAGATTATATTAATGCGCACGGAACTTCTACCCCGGTAAATGATAAAAATGAAACGGCAGCTATTAAAGAACTTTTCAAAGATCAAATTCCTTTAGTTAGTTCTACAAAAGGTCAAACAGGCCATTGCTTAGGTGCTGCTGGAGCTATTGAAGCTGTTATTTCTTTAATGGCACTTGATCAAGGTATATTACCGCCAACTATCAATCAAATCGTAGCAGATGAAAACTGTGATCTTGACTATATACCAAATACTGCAAGAAAAAGCGAAGTTAATGTTGTAATGAGCAATTCTTTTGGTTTTGGTGGAACAAATGGTTGTGTGATTTTCAAAAAAGTAGATTAATATGGCTTCTTATTTAGATTTTGAAAAAAATATTCAGCAAATTGATGAAGATTTGGCAAATGCTAAAATCAAAGGCGATGATGAAGCAGTAAAAATTTTAGAAAAAAACCTTGAAAAAGAAACTCAAAAAGTTTATAAAAATTTAAGCGACTACCAACGCTTACAGCTTGCAAGACATCCTGATCGTCCTTATGCACTTGATTATATTCAAGCTATATTAAGTGATGCTTATGAAATTCATGGTGATCGTGCTTTTAGAGATGATCCTGCTATTGTGTGTTATGCGGGCTATATAGGTGGTAAAAAAATTATTGTTATAGGTGAGCAAAAAGGTAGAGGTACTAAAGATAAACTTCATAGAAATTTTGGTATGCCTCATCCTGAAGGTTATAGAAAAGCTCTAAGAGTAGCAAAAATGGCTGAAAAATTTGACATACCAGTATTATTTTTAGTGGATACTCCGGGTGCTTATCCAGGAGTGGGTGCTGAAGAACGTGGTCAAAGTGAGGCTATAGCTAGAAATTTATATGAATTAAGCGCTCTTAAAACAATCACTATAGCAGTAGTTATAGGCGAAGGTGGAAGTGGTGGTGCTTTGGCTATAGGAGTAGCTGATAAACTTGCTATGATGAAAAATTCAGTTTTTTCTGTGATTTCACCTGAGGGTTGTGCTGCTATTTTATGGAATGATCCATCAAAAAGTGAAGCTGCTACTAAGGCGATGAAAGTAACTGCTGATGATTTAAAAACCCAAGGTTTGATCGATGATGTTATCGAAGAGCCAATGAGTGGAGCTCATAGAGATAAAGAAAACGCGATTAAAAATTTAAGTGATTATGTCTTAAAAGCTATAGAAGAATTAGAACAATACGATAAACGCGAATTAGCTGCATTAAGAATGCAAAAAATCTTTAAATTTGGAGCTTTTTCTGAATAATTTGCATTTTTATGCAAATTTCAACTTTTTTTAAAAAAAACTATTGTATAATTACAACTTCAATTCAGTGGTTGGATAGCTCAGTCGGTAGAGCAGCAGACTGAAAATCTGCGTGTCGGCAGTTCGATTCTGCCTCTAACCACCATTCATTTTCTATTATAAAAATCATCTAATTCTCGAAGTTCATTTTCGTTAAATCCTGCTTGAATTCTAGCTGTTTTATTATATACTTTTCCTAAAAGGTTAAATTCTTTATATTTGGCACAAAGATCAAGGTAGTTATCATTTTCATTTTTTGCATAATTCCACCAAAAATCCCCTTTATTTACATGTTTAATCTCATCATTTAATATAATGGTAAAAATTTCACTAAATAAACTTTTTATAGGATGATTAGTGGTGTTTAATTTTTCTAAAACAAAAGGATTAGCATCAAGTCCTTTTGCTTCAAGTCCTCTATGTACTATACCCATTCTGTGAGCAAGATTATCTTTGGTTAAGAATAAGGCCTTTTCAAGATTATCATGTGCATGGAAATCTCCATATTTAAAACCAAGTTCATTTAAAGTTTTTTCTAAAAGTAAAAAATGCTTAATTTCCTCATCAGCTACTTCAAGCCAATCTTGATAAAATTTCAATGGCAAGTTTTTAAATCTATAACTAGCATCTAAAGCCAAATTTATAGCACTATATTCTATATGTGCAACTGAATGTAAGATTTTAGCTAAAGATAAAGTACTATTTGCTTCTTTTGGACGTCTTATTTTCATAGGATGAAGGATTTTAATTTGTGAGTTTTCACAAATGATCGCTTCATGGGAATGATTAAAATTATACAAATTAGATTTAAAATTTTCATAAAATTCATTAAATAATTCAATCTTTTTAAAAATATCCTTGTGATATAAAATTTTTTCTAATTCTTCAAAGAAATTTCTTTTCATTTTTAAACCTTGTTAAATATTATATAAGATAAAAAAGTATAATATAAAAATTTTGAAAATTTAAAAAGGTTTGCTAAAAATATGTTTAATGTCATACATGCTCTTTTTTTTAGAGAGCTAAAGACAAGATTTGGTATTAATAAATATTTGGGCTATTTCTGGGTAATCGGAGAGCCTATGATGGTGGTTTTGGCAATCACTTCTATTATAGCAGCTATTAGAGAATTTCATCATCAAATCATGCCTGAAGGTATTTCTATCTTTTTATTTTTAGCAGTAGGGATTATACCTTTTTTTATGTTTAGAAGCATTATTACTCAGCTTTTAAATGGTATAGGTGCAAATCTAGCTCTTTTTGCTTATAAACCTATTCGCCCTATACATGTTTTTATTGCTAGAGCCATGCTTGAATTTTGTATTTATTTTACTATTTTTATTTGTGTGATGTTTTTAGCAGGTTGGTTTTTGCATATGCAAGTTATACCTAAGCATTTTTTAGAAGTGATGTTTTCGTTTTTTTTGCTTGTGGTGTTTGGCTTTGCTATGGGAATGTGTTTTGCTATAGCAGGACATTTTGCAGAGCCTTTAAAAATGGCATTAAATTATTTAAATATAGTTTTATACTGGACAGCTTTGGTGGTATTTCCAGTATGGATAGTTCCAAAACCTATTTTAGATATTTTATATTATAATCCACTTTTACATATTATGGAACTTTTAAAATATAATTTTTTTCAAAATTATCCATTACTTGATGATTATAATTACTACTATCCTATTATATGTTTGAGTGTGATTTTGTTTTTGGGTTTGTTTTTTTATTATTTTACTAGAGAAAAGTTGATAGCAGTACGATGATAAAATTAGTTAATTTAACCAAATCTTTTCCTTTACGCAATGGTGAAAGACATTATGTTTTTAAAAATTTAAGTTTTGAGTTTCCTGAAAATTGTAGTATAGGTTTAATGGGGCGCAATGGTGCTGGAAAATCCACTTTAATGAAACTTTTAAGTGGTTCTTTGCTTCCAGATAGAGGTAAGATTATCACTAATAAAAAATTATCTTGGCCTCTAGGTTTAGCAGGTGCTTTTCAACACAGACTCTCAGCAAGGGACAATGCGCGCTTTGTAGCTAGAGTGTATGGTTATAAAGGAAAGGCCTTAGAAGAAAAGATTGAATTTGTTGAAGATTTTGCTGAGCTTGGTAAATTTTTTGATGAGCCTATGAACACTTATTCAGCTGGTATGAGTGCTAGGATATCTTTTGGTTTAAGTATGGCATTTGATTTTGATTATTATTTGATTGATGAAGCAGGTGCGGTGGGGGATCCTAAATTTAAAGAAAAAAGCTCTAAAATCTATAAAGAAAAGCTAAGTCAGTCAAAAGTTATCATGGTTTCACATAATGTAGCTGAAATTAAACAATGGTGTGATAAAATTATATTCATGCAAGATGGACAAGCTACTATATATGATGATGTAGATGAGGGCATAGCGGTGTATCAAGGAAAAATAAATGCAAAATGATTTATTAAAAAAGTTTAAAAATTTAAAGATACTTAATTCTTTTAAAATAGTATTGATTTTAACAGCATTTGTTGTATTTTATTATGTTTTTATAGCAGCAAATCGCTATGTAAGTGAAAGTGTTTTGAGTGTGAAATCAACCACAGGAGATAGTGGCGCTATCACCGGAATTGCTGCATTTTTGACTAATAATTCTTTTTCGAGCGAGGATATAACTTTCTTAAAATCTTACATTCATTCTTTAGATATGTTAAATATTTTAGAAGAAAAAATTCAAATTCGTGAATTATATCAAAAACAAAAACTTGATTTTTTTTATAGTATTTCTTCATCGGCTGACCAAGAGGATTTTTTAAAGTATTATCAAAATCGTGTTAAGATTATTCAAGAAAACTCAGCCAATGGGCTTTTGCGTGTAGAAGTAGAAGGTTTTGATCCACAAAGTGCACATTTAATAGCTTCAACTATAGTTAAAGAATGTGAAAAATTTATCAATGAAATTTCACATAAAGCCGCAAGAGATCAAATGCAATTTGCTGAAGAAGAGCTTTTGCAATTTAAAAAAAGATATCAAAAAGCTAAAGATGAACTTTTAGCTTTTCAAAATAAATATGGAGTATTTGATCCACTTAAACAAGCAGAAGGCACTCTAAAACTCATAGCCGAACTTGAATCAAAAATAGCAGCTAAAGAAGCTGAACTTTTGATGATGCAAAGTTATATAAATGATAATGCACCGCAAATTGTTACTATAAAAAGTGAAATCACAGCTTTAAAAAAACAACTTCAAAAAGAAAAATCCAAAGTTTCATCGCCAAAATCTTCTCAAAAGCTTAATGATCTTGCAGCTAAATTTCAAGATCTAACCATAGAAGCAGGTTTTGCAGAAAGTGCTTACACAGCTGCATTAAAAGCTTATGAGAGTGCTAGGATAGAGGCTTTAAGAAAGATAAAACAAGTAGTTATAGTGCAAAGTCCAAGTTTACCTCAAAGTGCTAAATACCCAGAAGCTTTGTATAATATACTCACGGCTTTTATGATTTTATCTTTGATTTATGGAATTGTTAAATTTATTAAAATGATTATAGAGGAGCATAGATACTAATGAAAAAGATATTTTTATTTTTACTTTTACCTTTGTTTTTATTTTCTGCGGTAGATGTTTCTCAAATTGCGAAAATTCAAAATCAACCATTAGCTCCATCTTTAGAGCCACAAATTATAAATTATGATAACAACCAAAGTGATTTTAATCAAACTCAAACTCCGATAACTAAAGTTTTTGGTGCGCATTTGTTTAATGGAAACTTTACTAAATTTACCCAACATGTTTACAATCCTGATTATAAATTAGCAGTAGGCGATAGGATTAATGTAAAAATTTGGGGTGCGGTAGAGTTTATACAAACTTTAACGGTAGATTCTCAAGGAAATATTTTCATACCAAAAGTAGGTGCGATTAATCTTTTGGGTGTGAAAAATAGTGCTTTGGTTCAAGTCATTACAAAAGCTATTAATAAAATTTATAAAAGCAATGTCTATGTATATGCGGATATGGATATTTATCAAAATGTATCGGTATTTGTTACAGGAAATGTAAATCAACCAGGCCTTTATCAAGGACTAAGTTCAGATTCTATCATACAGTATTTAGATAAAGCAAGTGGAATTAATTTAGAATATGGTAGTTTTAGAGATATTCAAATTTTAAGAGATAATAAAGTCATTAAAAAGATAGATTTATATGACTTTTTACTTAAAGGTCAGCTTGATCTTTTCCCTTTTAGAATGGGCGATGTGATTTTAGTAGGTAGTGTGCAAAAGTATGTTTTTGTAGAAGGAGATGTGCAAAAACCTTTTAGATTTGAGTTAAGTAATGATATTTTAAATTTAGAAGATATAGCAAAAGTTGCAGGAGCTAAGCCTATAGTTACTAATGCTGTGGTAAAAAGCTATAGAGATGATCATAAATTACATGTGGATGCTTACAGCAAAAAGCAGTTTTTAGGTGTGAAGTTATACAATGGCGATGAGATAGAATTTAGACCTGATTATACAGCACAAAATATTAGCATTAGTATAGAAGGTGAGCATAGTGGTTTGCACTCAGTGGTGATAAAAAAAGGTACAACTTTAGCTGAACTTGCTAAAATGATTACAGTTAATGATCAATCAAATATCAATGCCTTACAGGTTTTTAGAAAAAGTGTAGCAGCTACTCAAAAACAACTTATTGAGGCTCAACTTAAAGAGCTTGAAACACTAGCTCTAACAAGCTCTTCGGTAAATGCTGAGCAAGCTAGCATTAGAGCTACTCAAGCTAAGACGATTTTAGAATTTATTGCGCGCGCAAAACAAGCTCAACCAAAAGGACAAATCGTTATAGACAATGTCAAAGCGTATAATTCTATAGTATTAGAAGAAGGTGATGTAGTAAATGTACCTAGTAAAAATAATCTTGTTTTGGTTCAAGGTGAAGTTTCTATACCAGGTGCATTTGTATATATGGATAAAGAAAAATTAAGATATTATATCAACCTAGCAGGTGGTTTTAGCGATAGAGCTGATATATCAAGAGTGTTGGTAATCAATGCTAATGGCAAAGCAACTAAATACAGCGGTAGAAGCTCAGCAGATATCAAAGCAGGAGATTCGATTTTGGTTTTACCAAAAGTAGATAGTCAAAATTTACAAATCTTTAGCATGTTAACACAAATTTTATATCAAATAGCTATTGCAACTAATGTAGTGTTAAATATATAGGAATTTAGATGAGTCAAATCGATGCGATTAAAATAGCCAAAGAAGTTTTTGAGATAGAATCAAAAACGATTTTAGATTTATGCGATAATTTAGATGAAGGTTTTAATAAAGCCATTGAGCTGATTTTATCTATCAAAGGTAGATGTGTAGTAAGTGGCATGGGTAAATCAGGCCATATAGGAGCTAAGATAGCTGCAACCTTAGCTAGCACGGGTACCCCGAGTTTTTTTATGCATCCAGGTGAGGCTTTACATGGAGATCTTGGTATGCTTACAAGCGAGGATGTGCTTTTGGCTATTTCAAATTCAGGAGAAACTGAAGAGGTTTTAAAACTTATACCAGTGATTAAAAAAAGAAAAATTCCTTTGATTGTTATGGCAGGAAATCAAAACTCTACTTTAGCTAAACAAGCAGATATTTTTATAAACATAGCAGTAAAAAAAGAAGCTTGCCCACTTCAGCTTGCTCCAACTTCTTCTACTACGGCCACTTTAGCTATGGGTGATGCTATAGCAGTAGCTTTGATGAGGGCAAGGAAATTTAGACCTGATGATTTTGCTTTATTTCATCCAGGGGGAAGCTTGGGTAGAAAGCTTTTAACTAGGGTGGGTGATTTGATGGTATCAAATAATCTACCTATAGTCAGTCCTGAGAGTGAATTTAATGAGTTAGTTGATGTGATAACTAGTGGTAAGTTAGGACTTTGTATAGTACTTGAGAATGAAAAGCTAGTAGGGATCATCACAGATGGAGACTTGAGAAGGGCTTTAAGGGCAAATGATAAGCCAAGATTTGATTTTAAAGCTAAAGAAATCATGAGCGAGAGTCCAAAAACCATAGAAGCTAGCGCTATGGCAAGTGAAGCAGAAGAGCTTATGCTAAAACATAAAATCAAAGAAATAGTTGTTACTCAAGATGAAAAAATAGTAGGTATTATACAACTTTATGCGATAGGAAATGTGTGAAATTTTATAGTATTATTTTTTATATATATCGAAGAATACTTCGTTTGTTTTCATCATGTAGTTTATTTGAGAGAAAAAAATGGATATTATTGGATAATTATTTTAATGATAATTCTGATTTAAATGATAATTTGTGTTTATTTGAGTTTATATTAAAAAATAAAACCAAAAATGCTTATTATATGATTTCTAAAAATCATATGTTATATAAAGAATTAAAACAAAAATATCCAAAAAATATTATTGTTGTTAATAAAAAATTTTTATCGCTTAATTTTATGTGGCACTTATTGCAAACAAAATATATTTTAGATTCTTTTCAGATTTTTAGTTCTAAACTTAGGCTAGGTAGTATTTTTTGTAATTCCAAAATTCATTATATTTATACCCAGCATGGTGTTAATTTTTTTAAAAAATATTTTTTGGAAAATACAGATAGTTTATCTGATGAGAATTTTAATGCAATTATTTTTTCAAATTTGCATGAAAAATCTTATTATGAAACAATTTATAATTATCCTAAAAATAGACAACTTATACTCGGTTTAGCAAGATGGGATAGTGTATTACCTATTGAACAGTGTAATGAGAAAATTGTTTTAGTGTATTTTACTTTTAGAAGATACTTAATGCAAGATCAAAAAGTTATAGAGTATAGAATATTTAAAGAGTGGTATTATTTGTTAAACGATGATAATTTCATAGATTATATGAAAGAAAATAATATTAAAATTTATTTTGCGCTACACCATGAGATGGAAAAGATAAATGATGGTAGATTTGATACTTTAAATCCTATTAGTCAGAGTAAGTTAAGTGAAATTAAAAATAAAGCAAGTTTGTTAATAACAGATTATTCTAGCATGGCTTTTGATTTTATGGTAAAAGATAAACCTGTTTTATTTTATAGAATAGACCAAGATGAGTTATGTTTAGATGAAGAAAGTAGAGAAAATTCTAAGCATTCTGAAGAATTAAATGATCAAATTTATAATGTTTTTTATAATAAAAAAGATGTAATTAATAAATGCATATATTATTGTAAAAACAATTTTATACTAGAAGATGAATTTAAGGCAAAAAATAAAAGTTTTTTTGCTTGTAGAGAGAATTTTAGAGAAAATATTTACAATGCCATTAGTTCATTAGAAAAAAATACTCCATTTGCAAATATTTTAACACCTATTAATAGGATTTTACCTATATCAACATCAAAAAATATTAGAAGTGTAGGGTTATCTAAAAGGGAAATACATGGAAGATGGAGTTTGGGTGATGAGGTATCTTTTTATTTTAATTTCACTGAACACAAAAGAATTGTTATTGATTTTAAACTTCATGCTATTACAGACTTAGACGCGAATGTTTATTTAGATTCAAAAAAGATGTTATCGTGTAATATTTTCAAGGATGTTAATCAAAATAAAATTTCTATTGTTGTTAGTAGAAAAAAATTATTAAAGCAAAACGGTTGTATTATGATAAAATTCATCATTCGTTTTCCTATTAGTCCAAAAATGCTAAAATTAAATCAAGACTCAAGAATGTTGGGAATATTTTTTCATTCTATAAATATACATGAAGCAAAAAAAGGTTAGAAATGTTTATTATATATGATTTTACCCGTTTAGATCAAAGACGAAATTTGCCTACGCCTTCTGGTGTAGATAGAGTTGATTTATACTATATTCTATTTTTATTAAAAACCTACAGTAAGGTTATTTTTGTTCGTGGTTATGGTGGCTACTTGAAAACATATCCTACGCAAAGCGCTTTAGATGTGCTAAGAAAGATAGCAAAAAATTGGGCAGAGATTGATAATATTTCTTACAATATTGATAAAAATGATTTTATTAATACAAAAATAGATGTAGAAAGAATTTTGAAGAATAATATACAATATACTTATTTTAATCTTACTCACAGTCTTTTAATAGGAAGATATACTATAGCTAAATTTGCTATAAAAGATAATGTTAAAATGATTTATTTTTGTCATGATATGACACCAATTACACATCCAGAGTATCATGCAGAGGGAATGATTTCCTTTAAACAGCATAGTTGTGTGATGAAATTAATGCTTTGGAGCGCAGATTTAATTCTTACTACTTCTCAAGCGGTTAAACAAGATATTTTGAATTACTCAAAAGAAATAAGCGTTAATCCTCCAAAAGTTATCGCAAAAGAAATAGGTGCTGAAGAAAATTTTCTTAAAGCAAGATGGAGTAAGCAAGATTCACATAAACATTTTATTTACGTTGGTACTTTTGAGCCAAGAAAAAATCATATATTATTGTTTTTAGCGTGGAAAAAATTATATTCTATTTTACAAGAACACACACCTATGCTTTACATTATAGGAAAAAAGGGATGGTTGATCGACTGGCTTGATAGATATTTTGAAGTTGAACCTAATGTTTCAAGATTTGTAAAAAGGTTAGAAAATATCCAAGATTCACAATTAGAAAAATTAATGCTTGAATCGTATGCTACATTAAATCCATCATATACTGAAGGTTGGGGTATGCCTGTAGCTGAATCTGTATCTATGGGTATACCTACTATATGTTCTGATATACCAGCTTATCATGAGAGTTCTCAAGAATGTGCTATATTTTTATCTCCATTTAATGTAGATATTTGGGTTGATACTATTTTAGATGTTCTAAATGATAGGGCGATTTTTCCTGATTATGCTTATAAAATTCCTACTTGGAAAGAATATTTTGCCGAAATAGATGAGATTTTAAATGAGAATTATTTTTTAAGAGAAAAAAAACAATATATGCAAGTTTTTTACGATAATTTAGAAGATTTTCATTTTGCAGCACATAAGATACAGTCTAATCAAAAAACTAAAAAAAACATTAAAGATAAAATAAGATTAAAACTTTTAAAGTCAAAATTTTATTTTATTAGGGTATTTGCTAGATTTATTTAATGTAAAAAGGATAATTTGTGAAAACAAAATTAATTGCAATATTTGGAATTCCTATTTTCAAGAAGACTGTTTACAGTAGACTAAAAAAGTATTATCTATTAGGTGTGTTTTTTTTAAAAATTGAAATTTTTAATAAAAGTAAAAAATATTCTTTATTTGGATTGCCAATTTTAAAAATACACCACAATGATAAAATTACAGATTTGTTTATTAATGAACAAAAAACTACTAATGAAATTGAGAGTATATTGCAGCGACTGTTTAAATATGATATAGTAAAAGAAAGCGACATTGCGTTTTTAAATATAAAAAAAATCATAAATAAAGAAAAAAATGCTGTTTTTGGTGTTTTACCACCAGAAAAAACTGGAATAGCTATTTTTAATCACAATGCTTTTGTTGATTGTGAGTGTTTTGATATATTTTCTGATGTCCGCGATTTGAGTATTGCTAGGGGGTTATCCAAAAATGTTTTTGACTTAAAAACATTTATAAAATTTGACGCAAGCTATCTGTATAAAAAATTTATTTATATTTTGGGAAATTCTAGCCATAATAACCCTTATTTACATATGGCGAAAAGTAGTATTGATAAGCAGAAATCTTGGTTGTATATTCATGAAGCTAATTTGAATAATTTGCTATTTTCTCATTGTAATAGTAACTTTTTAATTATGAAAGAATATTTGATTAAATATTATCCAGAGTTTAGTTCAGAGCTTATAAAGCTAAAAAATTTTCAAGAATTTAGAATTTGGAACGAAGAATTAAAAATTTATAGTTTAAGAGTTATTGTTGGACTAACAAATATTTTCAATTTTATAGTAAATAATAGCTTGTGTAAGAATTTGATTTTAAAAGAATTAAAAGATTATAAAGTTAATATTGTTGAAGCTTTCTTGCCATTGCCTAAAATTGCAAATATTGATAATTTTTGTAAAAAAAATAGTGAAATTTATATTGGAACTTTCGGTGTTCCTCACGAGATAAAATTTTCCCTAGAAATAGCTCAAGCAATAGAGTATCTTAATAAGTCTAAAAATATAAATATAAAGTTATTAGTTGTTGGTTATGGAGCTAGTAATTTTTTTAAAAAATATGATTTTGATAAGTCTTATTTGGAAATTTATGAAAATGTAAGTGATATCCAATTTTATAACCTGATTAATCAAGTAGATTTGGTGGTTCAATTAAGAAAAAAACCTCATGGAGAAAGTTCTGGACCGATAGTAAGTGCATTAGTTTTAGACAAAAAAATAATTACAAGCAAAGATTTTGTAGATAAAAAAATAGAGAATAAAGTATTTGTGTTAGATAACCATGAGCTTGGCTATAAAAAAATAGCAGAAAAGATACTTGAATGTATTCAAACTTCTAGTGATGTGGTTAATTATAGCGAGATTAAAAATTCATATACTTATAGTAATCTTGCCAAGTTATTGGATGAATTATGATTAATTACAAAAAAAAACTGCATTTAATAATTTTTAAAAAAATATTTTCTTGTGATTTTTTAAAAAGGAAAGCTATTGTTTTTACAGATATGTTTTATGATGAAAATCATGAATTAATAGATAATTTTCTATTATTTAAATATATGCATAATTTAGGTTATGAAGTTTATTATGTGATCAATAAAAAACATATTAAATATAAAGAAGTAAAACAGATTTATAAAAGAAATATCATAGGTTGTTTGCCAAATAGAACTTCTTGGAGATTGTTAGGTATAATAGCAAAGACAAAAATTTGGGTTGATTCGTGTCAGTTGCTGTTTTTATCAAAATTATATTCTCTTATAGATAAGAGCAAAATATGTTGTATTCAAGCTCAACATGGAGTAAACTATTTTAAAGAAGGATATAGATTTCATTTATCTGAATTTATTTATGATAAAGTGATTGTGAGTAATGATATAGAAAAGTCAATTTATTGTAAAAATTATTCTTATTGTGAAGATAATTTCATTAAGGCTGGGTTGCCAAGATGGACATTGTTGGAAAACCATCAAGAAGAAAATTCAATTTTAATTTATTTTACATATAGACAATATATTAGTCTAATAAAGGATAATTTTAAATCTTCTAGTTATTATAAAAAAATAAAGGATTTTTTAAATAATGAAAAATTGAACAAAATTTGTAGTCAATATAAGACAAAAATTTATTTTGCTATGCATCATGAAATTACAAGATTATTTGGAGAAGATTGTTTTAAAACCGAAAATTCTAATATAATTTTTATAGGTGAGCAAGATATAGGAAAAATAAAAAATAAAGCTTCAATGTTAATTACAGATTTTTCATCTATGTGTTTTGATTTTATGTATATAAATAAACCTGTTGTTTTTTATAACATAGCAAAAGATGATATATTAATGCAAAAAATTCAAGAAGAAAGAGATGTTTATAATCGCTTAGAGGAAAAATATAAATTACTAAATCATGTCTATATTTTAGAAGATGAAGTTTTGGAACAAATAGAGTATTATTTAGATAAAAAGTTTTTGTTAAGAACAGATGAAGAGAAAAAAAATAAAAAATTTTTTTATTCTTGTAATGTTTTAGAAGAAAGCATAAAAGGCATATTGGAAGAAAAAAAAGAAGTGAATATTTTTTTTAATAATTTACACAATCCTTTGAAAAAAAATCACTATTACACTTTTTTTGAAGATAAAGATTTTAAATTTTATGGATTTTATGCCGATGAGAATCAAAAAGGAAGGTGGACTGCGACCAAAGATTCAATTATATCCTTTACGATTCCATATAGCGAGAAAAACATTTTTTTAAATATATCATATAAAGCTTTTTTATGCAAAAAAAGACCGCAAGTTAAAATAGAACTATTTCTTAATGATTGCCAATTAGTTGAAAAAAAACTTTGTTTGACTTCTAATAAAATAAATCAATATTTTGCAATTGATAAGCAACTATACGGGAAAATGGTTTTTCTTAAATTTAAAGTAGAAAATACAGCTCAACCAATATTTTATAGTAAGTCTTTTGATGTAAGGCCATTAGGTGTATTTTTAGAAGGTTTATGTTTATATGAATTATAATAAGGATGGATATGAAAAAAAATGATAAAATTTATATAGCTGGTCATAGAGGGTTGGTTGGTTCTGCTATTTTGAGAAAATTAAAAGATAATGGCTATGAGAATTTAATTTACAAAGCACATTCTGAATTAGATCTAACTGACCAAAATGCTGTTAAGATTTTTTTTGAAAAAGAAAAGCCGAATTTTGTTTTTTTATGCGCGGCTAGACTTGGTGGCATAGAAGCACATAAGCAATTTAGGGCTGAATTTATTTATGATAACTTACAAATTCAAAATAATGTAATTCATCAATCATATATAAATAATGTAAAAAAACTTTTATTTATCAGCAGTACGAGTGTCTATCCAGAACATGCTTCGTTACCCATAAAAGAAGAATATTTATTAAGTGGAAAGTTGCAATATCTGCATGAACCTTATGCTATAGCTAAAATAGCTGGTATGAAGATGTGCGAGGCTTATTCTGCTAGATATAATATGAATTTTATTTCAGTGTGTCCTACAACTTTATATGGTCCGAATGATAATTTTGACATTGAAAGTGCTAATGTTGTTGCAGCTTTAATGAGAAAAATACATTTGTCCAAATTATTAAATGAAAAAAGATATGATTTAATTTTAAAAGATTTAGGACTTGATGATATTGATAAAGCCAAAAACTATTTAGATATTTTAGGTGTGAAAGAAAATTCTATAGAAATTTGGGGAAGCGGTAACCCAAAGAGAGAATTTTTATACAGTGATGATTTGGCTAACGCTTGTATTCATATAATGCAAAATATTAATATAGAGGATATAAACATAATAGATAAACATAATCCGCATATTAATATTGGTCCCGAAAGAAATCATTCAATTAAAGAGTTAGTACATTTATTAAAAACAGTTATTCAGTATAAGGGTGATTTTAGATATAATTTAAACAAACCCGATGGTACATATGAAAAATTAACTTGTTGTGATAAAATTAAGCAAATGAATTGGCAAGCTTATACAAAATTAGAAGATGGGTTAAGAGCAACATTTCATTGGTATAAAAATAACAAAGGATTAATATGAAAAAAACAGCATTGATTACAGGCTTTACAGGTCAAGTTGGCTCGCAAATGGCAGATTACTTACTGGAAAATACAGATTATGATGTTATAGGCATGATGCGTTGGCAAGAACCTATGGATAATATCTATCACCTAAGCGATAGGATCAATAAAAAAGATAGAATTAGCATTTTTTATGCTGATTTGAATGATTATTCAAGCATTCAAAAGCTTTTTGAGAGTAAACGACCGGATGTGATCTTTCATTTGGCTGCGCAGTCTTACCCAAAAACTTCTTTTGATATACCTATAGAAACCTTACAAACTAATATTATAGGCACAGCAAATATTTTAGAAAATATTAGATTATTAAAAGCTAAAGATGGCTATGATCCTGTGGTGCATGTGTGCTCTTCTAGTGAAGTTTATGGTAGAGCAAAAGCAGGTGTTAAGCTAAATGAAGATACAACTTTTCATGGCGCAAGTCCTTATAGTATAAGTAAAATCGGTACGGATTATTTGGGAAGATTTTACGGTGAAGCTTATGGTATAAAAACTTATGTCACTAGGATGGGAACTCATAGTGGTCCAAGACGTTCTGATGTGTTTTTTGAAAGTACAGTTGCAAAGCAAATCGCATTAATAGAAGCAGGTTATCAAGAGCCTATTATCAAAGTAGGAAATTTATCAAGCGTAAGAACTTTTCAAGATGCCAGAGATGCGATAAGGGCTTATTATTTACTTTCATTAGAAAGTGAAAAAGGAAAAGTTCCTTGTGGCGAAGCTTTTAATATAGCAGGTGAAGAGGCTTTTAAGCTTCCTGAGGTTATCGATATACTTTTGAGTCTTTCTACAAGAAAAGATATCAAAGTAGAGCAAGATGAAGAAAGAATGCGTCCTATTGATGCAGACTATCAAATGTTTGATAATACCAAAATCAAAAGCTATATTAACTGGAAGCCAGAAATTCCAGCTAGGCAGATGTTTGAAGATTTGCTAAATCATTGGAGAAAAGAAATTTCCATGGGTAGAATCCCACTTAATAGGTAGTAATCATGATAATTCGTTCTCAAACTCCATTGCGCTTAGGTTTAGCCGGCGGGGGTACTGATATAAATTTATATTGCGATCAGTATATAGGTTATGTTTTAAATGCGACGATATCTTTATATGTACATTGTACTTTAGTAGAAAGAGAAGATGGGAAAATCATCTTTGATTCATCGGATACAAATGTAAAAGTAGAGTATAAAAGCAAAGATTTTTTAGAAAATGATGGCAAGCTAGATCTTTATAAAGCAATTTATAATCGTTTAGTAAAAGACTATGTTAAAAAACCTTTAAGTTTTTCTTTGCATACTTATTCAGATGTACCAAGTGGTAGTGGGCTTGGTGGTAGTTCTACTTTAGTGGTGGGCATTATCAAAGCATTTGCTGAGTGGCTGAATTTGCCTTTAGGTGAGTATGAGATAGCGCGTTTGGCATATGAGATTGAACGAGAGGATATGGCTATAGTAGGCGGTGCTCAAGATCAATATGCTGCAACTTTTGGTGGATTTAACTTTATGGAATTTTATGATCAAAAAAGAGTGATCGTTAATCCTTTACGTATTAAAAATTGGATAGCAAGCGAGCTTGAGGCTAGAGTTTTGCTTTATTTTACAAATATTACTAGAGAGGCTAAAGACATAGAGGAGCATAAAAAAGGAAAACTAGGAGATAAAAACTCTCTTAATGCTATGCATGCGATAAAACAAGATGCACTAGATATGAAAGAAGCGTTGTTTAGAGCTGATTTTGATAAAATAGCTCAAATTTTAGGCAAGTCATGGCAGTCAAAAAAGATCATTTCTAATATAGTAAGTAATGATGAACTTGAAAGAATTTATCATTTAGCCATGGAAAATGGTGCCTATAGTGGCAAAACAAGTGGAGCGGGCGCTGGAGGATTTATGTTTTTTATGGTTGATCCTGTAAAAAAATATAAACTTAAAAAAATTCTAAATGAACAGCAAGGATATGTGCAAGAGTTCTACTTCACTAAAGAAGGAGCAAAATCGTGGAAAATTTAAATTTATATATAAAATCTCATTTTAGTGATTCAATTGATATTAAAACTAAGATTTTAAATGATAATGGTATGATCAGCTTAATTAAAGAGGCATCTTTAAAAGTGATCAATGCTTATAAAAATGGTAATAAAACTTTACTAGCAGGCAATGGAGGAAGTGCAGCTGATGCACAGCATATAGCTGGGGAGTTTGTGAGTAGATTTTACTTTGATAGACCTGGTATTGCAAGTATTGCTTTAAGTACTGATACGAGTATTTTAACGGCTATTGGTAATGATTATGGCTATGAAAATTTATTTGCAAGACAAGTGCAAGCACAAGGCGTGAGCGGAGATGTATTTATAGGAATTTCTACAAGTGGAAATAGTAAAAATATCCTAAAAGCTTTAGAAATTTGTAAAGAAAAAGGAATTTTAAGCATAGGTTTAACCGGGGCTAGTGGTGCTATGAATGAGCTTTGTGATTATTGTATCAAAGTGCCATCAACTTGTACACCAAGGATTCAAGAAGCGCATATTTTGATAGGACATATCATCTGTGCTATAGTAGAAGAAGAACTTTTTGGAAAGGGTTTTGATTGCAAGCTATAGTTTTAGCAGGAGGGCTTGGTACAAGATTAAAAAGCGTAGTGCAAGATCTTCCAAAGCCTATGGCACCCATTAATGGAAAGCCGTTTTTAGCTTTTGTCTTAGAGTATTTAAAAAAACAAGGAATTACTGAAGTTGTTTTAAGCGTTTCGTATAAATATGAACTCATACAAGAGTATTTTAAGGATGAATTTAATGGTATAAAAATACACTATAATATTGAAAAAGAGCTTTTAGGTACGGGTGGAGCTATAAAAGATGCTTTGAAATTGATACAAAATCAAGCTTATATTTTAAATGGTGACACTATATTTGATATTGATCTAAAAAAACTTGTTTTAAATGATAGTAAAATTTGTATCGCGCTTAAACAAATGCAAAATTTTGACCGATATGGCACTGTAAATGTTAATGATCAAGGTATTGTAACGTCTTTTGAAGAAAAGATATTTAAAAAACAAGGTTTAATCAATGGTGGTATATACTTACTGAAAAAAGATATTTTCGATGAATTTGATCTAGATAAAAAATTTTCTTTTGAAGAATTTTTGCAGGTAAATTATAAGATATTAAAAATACAAACCCAAATTTTTGATGATTATTTTATTGATATTGGGATACCTGAGGATTATAGGAGATTTAATAATGATATTTTTACATCGCCAAAATAATTTAGAGTTTCCTATTGAAAATTATGGCATAGAAATTGACTTGAGATATAATGAAAAATTAGTATTAAATCACGATCTGCTAGAAAAAAATTCTCCATATCCTTTTTTTAAAGAAAAAATTCAGTTTATGAAAAATATCCCTATTATTTGTAATGTAAAAGAATCAGGACTAGAAGAAAAAATTATAGAATTGCTCGGTGATAATTTTGAGTATTATTTTTTAGACTCTCAAATTCCAGATATTTTAAGATTATCAAAAAATGGATATCAAGGTAAATTTATCATTAGAATTTCAGATGTTGAATCTTATAATAAAAAGCTTATGGATATTAGCAAGCCTAAATATGCATGGGTAGATTACTCACAATTTTCTAGTTTTGATATTAAAGATTATAAAGAATTTATTTACAGTATCGAGCCAAAATTAGGACAAGTTGAACCTATATTGGTTTCTCCTGAGTTATACGATCTATCATATATGAAACTTATAAAACCTATTCAAAGTATTCTACCAAAAGGATTTTCTGTGTGTACTAAAAAGCCTGATTTATGGAGTATGTATGTTTAATTTAAGAAAAATAGCTGAAAAATATAAACTTATTATGGTTGATATTGATAATACTTTATTTAATTACACATTTGCACATAAAAATGCCTTAGAAGCTACAATGAAACAATATAATTTTACATTAGAAGATTATGATCTAGCAAAAAAGATGATTGCAAAAAGAGGATTATCTGCAAATCATCATAAAAAAGAATTGTATTTTAAAATTATTTGTGAAAATAAAAATATTCATTTTTCAAAAGCTAGTGAAATGTTTGAGTTGTACGTTTCTATTTTTACAAGAAATTTAAAAGTAGATAAAACAATGTTTGAATTTTTATGTTTTATTAAAAGTCTTAATAAAAAAGTAATAGCTATAACAAACTTTTATTTTATTGAGCAAATCCATAAACTAAATTGTGCAAATTTGACAAACATGATTGATTATTTGGTATGCTCTGAAGAATTTGAGCTTGAAAAACCAAATAAAGCGCTTGTTGATAGAGCTTTAGAGCTTTATGGGAAATTTATTGATGAAGAAGAAATTGTAATGATTGGAGATTCTATCGCCGATAATTTTCTAGGAGGGGGGTATAGGATAAATTATTATCCATATAATTGTTCAAAACTTCTGATCTCAATTTCTGGAAAAAGTGGAAGTGGAAAGACTACTTTGAGTAATGCTATTGATGAGATATATACAAGTTTTATTATTAGTACAGATGGTTATCATAAATATGAAAGGCACTCTAAGATGTGGGAGAGGGTGACACACTACAATCCAGAAGCAAATAATCTTATTCAGTTGGCCATGGATATAAAACATATCTATCAAGATATAGGGAATAAACTATGTATACCATTATATGATCATAAAAATGGAGTGATTGTTAAATCCAATGAGATTGAGATTAAAGATTTAGATATTGTGATTATAGAGGGTTTACACACTTTATATCAAGAGGTTATAGGAGATTTTGTCAAAATCAAAATATATATTGATTCAGATGAAGCAGATAAACAGAAGATAAATAGAGATAGCAAAGAAAGAAATTATAGTCATTCTAAGATTATAGATACTATACAAAAGCGAGAGGAAGATTATAAAAAATATCTTGAAAAACAAAAAGACAATGCAAATTTTCTAATTATAGTTAGAGATGGTATTTTTAAAATACATTTAAGGGATATACTATTAAATAATTACTTACAAAAAGAATATACTGGTAGATATGAAGATTTAATTCAGACTGTAAAAGATATTTTTGGTTTGATTTTGCAAAATAGATGGGTAATGGAAAATGATGTATAATAATAAAAAGCTTGATGAGTGTATTAAAGACTATCAAGATTTATGCAAAATTTTTGGTAATATCTTGGATGCACCATCAAAAGGTGGAAATATTTCTATAAAAAATGATGAATATTTTATTATTAAGGCTTCAGGCGAGGATTTAAAAAAAGAGCATAAAATATCTATTTTTAAAAATAATATCAATTCTTTTTCCTATTTTAAGGATTATTCTATGGATGTTGTAAAACCATCTATGGAAATTAAAATGCATATGGTATTTAAAAATAAATATGTAGCACATTATCATCCTGTTTATATTTTACCTTATTTATGTGCCAAAGAATATAAATTTGAAAATTATGAAACTATTGATTTTGCCTTGCCTGGAAATGATTTGTATGAAGCATTAAGAAAAAATTATTCTTATCAAGAAAAAGGTATAATATTGCTACGAAATCATGGTGTTGTTGTTTACGCAGAGCAAATTCAAGATATAATAGAATTATACAATCAATTAAAAAGTGAATTTTTTGAACAAAATGATTTTGTATATACTCCAGATGATGCGGTTGATAAGACCAATGAGGAGCTGTGGTTATTTAGAAATGTAATGGAGAATATTGCTATTAAAAAACAAATTAATCTACACCCATTAAAAGTGAGTGAAATTGATAAATTGTTAAATTTGCCTGATGAGCAATATAGAAAAAGAATTATGGAAAGTGAGAATTAGAATGAATATTATTATACCTGCAACTGGAATAGGTAAGAGGTTTAAAGAAGCTGGATATAAAGAATTAAAACCTTTTATTAAAGTTATGGAAGGTAAAGTTATTTTGGACTATGTGATTGAATGCTTTGATACTCAAAAAGATGTTTTTTATTTTATTATTCAAGAATGTGAAAAAAATAAATTTGAAGATTTTATTTTATCTAGAAAAATTAAAGCAAAAATTATTGTTTACAAAGGGGAAAAACTAGGACCTGCTGGAAGCTTATATGGTGTGGTGTCGCAGTTGCAAGATATATTTGATGAGGAAGTTATTGTTAGCTATTGTGATTTTGGGCAAGAATGGGACTATAATGATTTTCTACAATTTATACAAGAAAACCCAGATGCTCAGGCTATAATTCCTTGTTATACTGGTTATCATCCTCATTTATTGCCTTTAGAAAATGTGTATGCAGTATGCAAGGCGTATGATAATACTTATAAAGTGTATGAGGTTATAGAAAAATATAATTCTAAGAATAAATTTGAAGAATATCATTCTTCTGGTATTTATTATTTTAGAACTTTAAAGTTAGCTATTGAAGCAATAAAAAAACAAATAGAAGCCAAAGATATGATTTCTGGAGAATATTATGTGTCTATAACTAATAATTATCTAGAAAATGTTTTATGCTATCCTTTTATAGGGAAGTTTTATCAATTTGGTACTCCAAAAGATTTTGAATATGTAAAAGAAAAACTTAACTCACAAGATGTTAATAACGAAAAAACAAAAATACAAAATACTGTCATATTATCTGCTGGTAGAGGAGAGAGATTTTTAAATCTTAATTTTAACCAGCCAAAACCATTTTTGCCTCTTGGTAAAACAAGTATTATAGAGAATATAATTGATACCTTAAAAGATATTGAGACGAAAGTTATTTGCGTTGGTGCACAAGATCATAAAAAATATTGGGAAAGTATAAAGCAAGGAGTAAGGTTTGTGAAGCCGAATAAAATTGGTGCAGCGTATTCTTACAAAGAATCTTGTGGAGATTTGTCAGGCGATGTTTTAATTATCCCTTGTGATTTGATTGCTAAACACATTACTAAGGAATTTATAAGATTGCAAAAAGAATATGAAGTTATTGTGTTTGTTACACATGCTTCTAAATATAATATTAATAATCCGCATTATTTTACTTGGGTAGATGGGGAAAATAATAAAATAGATAATATTTTTGTTAAAAATAGATCTAATGATACAAATTTAGTAATGATAGGAAGTTTTTATTTTAAGGAAAATTCTTTGTTATTAGAGTATATAAATAAAATATTCCAAGAAGATATAAAAACTAACGGTGAATTTTATATAGACAATGTGTTTGAATTGTTAATTAAAACACATAAGATAGGTTACGTAATCGTTGATAATTATTTTTCTTTTGGAACTCCAGAGGAGTATTTGGAAAATAAGTATTGGTTGAAGGATAAATCGTGAAGCAAACAATAGAATCTAAGTTGCAGTTGTCTTTACAGAATTGGGATTTTAATACTTTGGAAAGTTATTATAAGCTATTAACAAAGAGTAATAAAAATTATATGGATTATATTATTTATTTATACCAAACTGGGCAAATAAAAAAAATAAAAAAAATATTTAATTTTCACCAAAATAAACCAGAATGGTGGATGGATGATAAAATTAACATTTCTTATGAAAAACTTGTAAGTATAATAAACAGTAAAGAGATAATTAATTCATCTGATGTCTCTATAGATTGCTTTGCATGCTTAGAATTAAATAATTCTATATATAATGGGGTTGTAGATATTGAATTGTTATGTAAAAAATTTCTTTGGGAGTATAGAAACAAATTAAGCATATTATCGAAAAAATATTATATTTCAAAGGTTATAGATTTATCATTGTCTGGAGAGAAAATAAGTAAATATAAATATTTTAATAATGAAAATCAAATAAAGGATTACTTATTTTTTGCAAATTTATCAACAGTATTGCTTAATGATTTTAACCAAGATTATGGTTCTAAAATTTATTATAAAAAACATAGTTTTATTTTAAAATCATTTTTATTTAAAGATGCTAAAGTTTGTAATAATAATAAGGTCGCTATTTGTATTTCAGGGGCTTCTAGAGGTGATTGGTTGAATGGCTTAAAAGATGTCATTGAAACATTCTCTAAATTATTCAATATTGATTGTTTTGTTTTCACTTGGGAAGAAGTGATAGAGTGGCCTGCATTGTGCGGAGGAGGATGTTGGGTAAAAAGATTATTGGATCCAAAGTTTGAAAATATTGCCGAAGAAGAAGTTAAGAAGGATATTTATTTTAGAAAATATTTTCCAAATACTAGTTATATTTTAAATAAAGAAATATATTCACGGAGCAAAGTAACAGCTAATGAATTAGAGGAAATAGGCAATATTAAAGCTTATTCTATAGAAAAACATAGTGATTTTACTAGTAAATACGGTAAAGTGGTAAATAATTCTAAATTAAATTATGGTGTTTATAGGGCTTTTGAATTAATGGAGGAATATGAAAAACAAGTTGGTTTAAAATATGATTTTGTGATCAGAATTAGGCCAGATGCTAGATATATTTCAAATTTAGATTTGGAGAAATTACATCAATTAAATAATAATGAATTGGCATTAAATTTTTTTGAATACCAAAATGGAACACCAAAGGATTTTGCTGTTTACGGTAGAAGAAATACTATGGAAATCTATTCGAAAATATGGAGTTATTCTTTTTTAAATAAAAAATTTGATTTTTTTTCAAAAACACCTATTGAAATTCATAATCACCATGTTTCAAGAAATTGGATTTTACTTAATGATTTACAGATTGTAAAAACCAATATAATAGAGAAATTAACTGGAGAGTCCTTTGTTTCC
>NZ_JANQCX010000004.1:0-149963 GCF_024723575.1 Campylobacter sp. 2352 PW | reverse complement strand
AGGCAGGGTACAACATCAATATATCTTATAAGGCATGACAGTAGGTGTTTTTATTATTAAGTATAATATTTTGTGATTTATTTGAAGAAAATTTAGGGATATAAGCATAGCCACTAATGGGATGTATAATAATGCATATATGCTCATTTTGATTATTAGATAATCTTATAATACAATCATTATTAAAAGAAGCAAGTTTATCATAAGCACGTGTAGCATTTTTTAAAGGCGTATATAAACGACCATAATCATCAAAAACTAAACGCGTACTTCCTTTACAAGCACCTTCAAATAAAACTTTAGATATACCATAAGTTTTTTCTATATTGTATTTTAAATTTGCTTTGAAATCATTTTGATTTATCACTCCACTTTGACCTGAGTTCATTAATATATCTGGATTGATAAGATCAACAGCTATTTCTCTGTCTTTATTGATCATATTTTTACCTATGTTTGCATTGCCATCGCCGTTTTTATCTAAAAAAATGGTATAGGTTTGTTCATTATTAGTGGCAGATTTTGAGCGTATAAAATACAGCTGCCATTTAGCCTTAAACCACTCTCGTTTAGCAATATTAAATTCTTTAACTCTAAAATCATTTTGCATTAAAGCTAAATGTCTTGTGTATTTAATATCATTTAAAACTTGCTCAGCTCCCAAACGCAAATAATCAGGTTTATAATAAACATAAGCCATAGAAAATAATAAGGATAATACTATACAAACAAAAACTAGTTCTATTAAAGTAAAAGCTTGTTTCATTTTATAGAATAATATACTTTATGCTTACCTAAACTAACATAGATTTTACTAGCTTTTTTACTAGAATGAAGCTCTAGTTTACCCTTAGAAATACCATAAAATTTAAGTCTTAAGGCTAGTTCTTTATCTTGCATAGCAATATGCATGAGGTTGTGTTGTTTTAAATTTAGAGCTAATTCTTTAGCTATGTGATAATCATAGGCAAAATGTTTTTTAGGATCTTTTAATAAATAATAAAAACTTTGATTAAAAACAATACCAAGATAAAAAAATAATAAAAATATCAAAGAACATTCTATAAAAATTTTATGTTTTAGGCGTAATTGTGGCATTCTTGAGCGATAAGAAGACATTAAATAGCGAATCAACAAAGGCGTACAAACCACACAAAAAGGTAAAAAATCTTCTAAAAAAAGTCTTTGTCTTATAGAAAAAATTAAACAAAAAACAAAAGTACTTGCACTAATAAACCATAAAAGTGGCTTATCATCTTGTAAAAGAATTCTGTAAACAACATAAAAAAAATAAAGAAAAATCAAAGGCGAAAAACAAGCTGCAAAAATACCCAAAGTATCCAAAAAATACCCCTTAGGCTTTCCACTTGCATCAAATCCATAAACACTCATTGCGATAGCAAATAAAATCAAAGAACATATAATAAGTAATTTATCTTTTTTATAAATAGCAAAAAAGAAAAAAGATAAGTATAAAATTGCAAAATTTCCATCTACAAAAAGAACTAAAACTAGTAAAACATAAAATAAAAATATTTTCTTATATTCAAATAATACTAAAATTAAAAGTGTAAAAAATATCACAATACTTGATTCATTGATAAGTAAAGCGCTAGCTACACTACCAGGGAGCAATATAAAAAGCACCACAGAAATAAAAGCATCAAAAGAAGTTTTGGTGTATTTTAAAGCTAAAATGTATAATAAAATACAACTTAAAGAATGCAATAAAACAAAAGGAAGTCTTAATCCAAAGTCATTTTGACCAAAAAGAGTGGTGCCTAATCTAGCGATCATAGCAATTAAGCTATGATCATAAAAATAAATTTGTGCTTCGTTGTAGCTTATAGATAAAGTGCTTATGCCATACAATAAAGCACAAAAATCAAAAAATAAAACGGCTAGCAAATACCTTTTCATTTTTGATTAGTCAAGTTTTACAGGTCCATTACTTGCATGAGATTGTAAAAATCTTAAAATTCTATCTTTTTCTGCATCAGTAATTTTTGCAAAACCTTGCATAGCAGATAAGTATGCATCCCATTCTTCCATTAAATGTTCTTTTGGTTTATGCGCTGCGTGACAACTTGTACAAGTATCATAATAAGTTAATTCTATCTCATCCCAGGCAAGAATTTCTTGATCGGTTAAATCTTTACTTTTAACTAAAAATTCCATTTCATTACTTGCATTTTTAGCATTTAAAGTAAGCAAAAGATAAATTCCATCTTTAGTATAAGCAAGGCTTTTTGGATTTGTCTCCACAACCTCGCCTTTAACTTTAATCAAAGAATATTCACCCTCTTCTTTTATAAGCTCTACTTTAGAGCCTTCATAAATTTGCCCTACCACTTTTTTACTAGCACTATCTAAAAGATCTACTTTTTCATTAAAAATAAACATATCTTTAGCAAATAAAGCACTAGCTAAAAAAGTCAATACTAATATAATCTTCTTCATTATTAAGCTCCTATAATTTCTGGTGGTGTAGTTGAGTTATAAGGTTTTATAACTTCTTTTAGCTTTTTAATACCCACTAGACAAGTATTAACACTAGTTGCTTGAGCCATAGTTGAAGTTGGTCTTGAACTTGTTAAAACATTTACATGACCTGCATTGCATCTTGGCTTACTATCGCTTACATCTTCAGGATCATACCAAGCACCCTCTTGGATACTAATAACCCCTTCCATAATATTATCTGTTACAAAAGCCCCTGCTAAAAGCGATCCACGATCATTATATACTTCTACAACTTCTCCGTGTGTAATACCAAGTTTTTTAGCATCATTTGTATTAATCATCACAGGCTCTCTACCTTGAATTTTATACAAATCTCTCACCCAAGTATTATCAAGCTGAGAATGCACTCTATATCTTGGATGCGGGCTTAACAAATGGAAAGGATATTTTTTAACTAATTTTTCATTACCTAACCACTCAGCTGGTTCAAACCAAGTTGGATGTGCTTTAAAATCTTCTAAATTATATTTTTCAAATTTTGGTGAATAAATTTGAATTTTTCCACTTTCTGTTGCAAGTTTATTTGCCACAGGATCAGCTCTAAATTCAGAGTGTCTTACGAAATTATAAGCTTCTTTTGGAGCTTCAAAATGAATAAATCCTTGTTTCCAAAAATCAGCAAATTCCATATAATAAGGACAATCACTTCTGCCATAAAAACCTTCAAGCCACTGCTCTTTTGTTTTATTTCCGGTGAATTTTTTATGCTCTCTTTCACCTATTCTTTTTGCTAATTCTTCAAAAATATCATAATCATTTCTACTTTCAAAATAAGGCTCAATTACTTTTTTCATAGCATAAACATAATCTTGAGAATAAGAACCACCAAAACTAATATCATCTCTTTCTAAAGTTGTAGTTGAAGGCAATACAATATCAGCCATTTTTGCCATAGGAGTCCACCAAGGTTCATGTACAATTAGCGTATCAAGGGTTCTTAAAGCTTTAATAAGCTCATTTGTATCTGGATGATGACCCAATACAGAAGCACCTACTACATACATAAGTTTGATTTTTGGATAGGTAATTTCTTTACCTTTAAACTTAACTGTTTTGCCTGGATTTAATATTGCTTCTGAAATTCTACTTGCAGGGATATTAGTATCAAGATTATTTTTACCTTGCGGTAAACCTACTGGTAATCTTACACCTGAAAATGCTTGTCCGCCACCTGAATAGTGCATTGAAAAACCAAATCCACCACCAGGTAAACCCACTTGACCTATCATAGAAGCTAAAACCATTAAAGTCCAATCAGCTTGTTCGCCATGGTGCGCTCTTTGCATAGCCCAGTTACCTGCTAAGAAAGTTCTATTTTTCACAAAAGTATCTGCTAATGCGGTAATAACTTTTTCTTCAACACCGGTAATATTTGCAGCCCAAGCTGGAGTTTTATCAATACCATCAGTTTTTCCAAGTAAATAAGGTAAGAATTTGTCAAAACCATCAGTATATTTTTCAATGAATTTTTTATCGTATTTTCCACTTTTGTATAAATAATTCATCATACCAAGCATTAAAGCTACATCGGTATTTGGACGAATTTTAATCCACTGAGCATTTAAAATCTCTGCTGTTTGAGTGTATTGAGGATCAATAGTAATAAATTTGATATTTGATTTGCTGTATTTTTTATAATACTCATCATTACCACGATTTGCAACTTTAAAGTCAATTTGGTTACATTTATAAAGATCAGCTCCCCATAAAACATAAACTTGGGTATTTTCTAAAATAACCTCATGAGAAGTTTGTAAAGAATAAACTTCTAAATCCCCTACTATGCTAGCATTAACCTTACCAGCAGCTCCATTGCTATACTCTCCATCAGTGCCGATGTGACCACCTAAAGCTGTATTAAAAAATCTTCCTGCTACTGAGTTACAATTGTGCAATAAACCTACATGCCCCCAAGCACCATAACTTGCATTAAATAAATTTTCAATAGGAGTTTCTTTTAATTTTTGCAATACAAGCTCTAAAGCTTTTTCCCAACTTACTCTCACAAAAGGCTCTTTACCTCTTAATTTAGGTCTTTTTTTACCTTCTAAAAAACTTTTTCTAACACAAGGATACTTTACCCTAGTATCTGAATAAGTTCTATCAATGATAGCATCAGTGATAATAGAAGGATGTTTGTCAGATTGTTGTGGCGTAACTTTTACAAGTTTTCCCTCTGAATTTACTTCAGCCCAAAAAGCACCAAAGTGAGTTGCGTGAGGAATTTTTTTAGTATCATAAAATTTAGTTCCCTCACTTGCAGCTATTAAAGGATTAACCGAAGCAATCGCTGAAGTAGCAGCAAGTCCTTTTAGAAATTTTCTTCTTGTTAAACTCATAAGACATCCTTTCTTAACAAAATAAAGTCAATATATATTATAGCATTTGTATTTGATTTAAAGCTAAATTTTAATACTCCAAAAAAAGTCAATCCACTCTTTAGCCTCTTTTATATAAAACTCAGGGATTAATAATGCTGAAGGTTTATAAAAAACACTTGCCACTTTGAGTTCTAAATGAGGATATTTGTCCATTAAAACTCTTTTGATTTCTATCATAGTTTCACCACTATCTATAATATCATCTATCAAAAGAACTTTTTTGTATGAACTAAGATCAGGGATATTAAAAATTTTAATCGTATCTAGTTTTTGAGTGTCTTCATAGTGAATAGAATTTAAAGAAAACAAGTTTCTATTACCCATACCTTCTGCTAAAAAATGACCCAAAGTCATACCACCTCTTGCAATGGCAAGTAACACATCAGGATTAAATTCTTCCTTAATTTTGCGGGTAAAAGGGATAATTTCTTTTTGAAATTCTTCATAAGCATAATAATACATAATCACTTCCTATAAAAATTGTAATAAAAATACTAGCAATGAAATCACACTTAATACAATAATACCAAGATTAATTTTATCAAATTCTTTTTGCATGATACGCATAAATAAATACGCAATAAATCCAAAAGCAAAACCTGTAGTAATAGAGTAAGTCAGTGGCATCATGATGATAATAAAAAACGCACTTACTGCTATAGCTTTATCTTTAAAATTAATATTTGCAACTTCCATAAACATTAAAACACCAACAAGCACCAAAATAGGATAAATAGAATTTGCAGGAATGGCTTTAAATACTGGCAGTAAAAATAAAGTAAAAACAAAACATATAGCAGTAACTAAAGCTGTAAGTCCTGTCCTACCTCCTGCTTCTACCCCTGCTGAGCTTTCCACAAAAGCAGTTACAGTAGAAGTTCCAACAACCGCCCCCATAGCCGAACTTGCCGCATCAGCGCCCAAGGTTTTACCTAATTTTTTCTCACCTTGCTTTGGATCATCAAAGATTTTTCCTCTTGAGCCTACACCTGTGATTGTACCCACACTATCAAAAAGCTGAGTAACAAAAAAAGTAAGTACTATAGGAATCATACTAAGCTCTAAAACTCCTTTAATATCAAGCTTACCAAATATAGTACTTAAACCATTATCTCCACTAATAACTGGTAAAGATAAAAGTTGCTCAGGAAATTTAGCTCCATCAATACCAAAAATCCAAGCACACAAAGCACTTACAAAAACAGCTAAAATAAACGCAGCTTTAATCCTCCAAGCCCAAAAAACAAAAACCAAAAACAAGCCAAACAATCCAAAAAGCACTTTAGTGCTTGAAAAATCGCCCAAACCTACTAAGGTTGCTTCGCTTTTGGTGATAATCCCCATTTGCACAAGTCCCATAAAGGCTATAAAGGTTCCAATACCTGCTGATATGGCTTTTCTTAAATCATTTGGTATGCTTTTTATCACCCAAATTCTAAAATTAGTAAAAGATAATAAAGTAAAAACAATACCCGATAAAAACACAGCTCCCAAAGCACTTTGCCAAGGAATTTGATAGGTATTACACACGCTAAAAGTAAAATACGCATTTAGCCCCATACCCACACTCATAGCCACAGGAGTATTAGAGAAAAAAGCACTAAAAGTAGTAGCTATAATAGTTACTAAAGCAGTTGCAACAATTAAAGCTTCTAGTGGCATACCTGAATTACTCATAATATTTGCATTAACTGGTATAATATAAATCATTGCTAAAAAAGTAGCAATACCTGCATAAATTTCAGTTTTTACATCACTATTATGTTCTTTAAGTTTAAAAAAATCCATTTTTATCCTTAATAAGTTTTTAATTCATTATACAAACTATCTCGTTCTATTGCTATATAGCCTGAGCTTTGAATCATTTCTATAAAAGTTTTTAAACTCAAGCCATTTGAACTTTTTGCCCCACCTGCACTTTGTATGCTTTCTTTTTCTATAGTACCATCTAAATCATTTGCACCAAAATCTTGAGCAACCATAGCTAAATTTATACCCATGGTTGCCCAATAAGCTTTAATATTTTTAATATTATCAAGCACTATCCTCGCAATAGCTAAGGTTTTTAAAATTTCTACTGAGCCAAGTGGTTTTTTACCTGTAATAAAACTATTATCTTGTTGCCAAACCAAAGGAATAAAAGCATTAAAACCACCGGTTTGATCTTGAAGATTTCTCAATCTTATCATATGATTAATTCTATTTTCTCTACTTTCTATATGCCCAAAAAGCATTGTGGCGTTACTTTGCCTGCCTTTTTCATGCCAAAGTTTATGAATTTTTAACCAATTTTCACTACCTACTTTACCATGACAAATTTTTTTTCTAACTTCCTCATCAAAAATTTCAGCCCCACCACCTGGCATAGAATCAACGCCGTATTCAAGCATTTTTTCTATCACTTCTTCATAGCTCATATTAAAAGCCCTGCTTAAAAAATCAATCTCAGCAGCAGTTAAGGCTTTAATATGTAAAAATGGATATTTTTCTTTAATCATTTTAAAAATTTCCAAATACCACTGCCATGAAGTGTTTTTATTATGTGCTGAAACGATATGAATTTCTTTTGTATCTCTTAAAACTGTTTCATCGACTATTTTCATTATCTCTTCGTGCGACATAGTATAAGGATTAGGATTTTTCCTATGTGCTGAAAAAGCACAAAATTTGCAAGTATCTGCACATATATTTGTAGGATTAATATGGCGATTGATATTAAAATAAACCTTTTTACCATGCAAATTAGTTCGAATTCTTTGTGCGTATTTGCCTAAAGTAAAAAGCTCTAAATCCCAAAGCTTGTTAGCTTCTTCTTCATTTAATCTTTCTTGATTTTCTAGTTTTTCTATAATTGTTTGCATATTCTTACCATTTTTTAAATTTAAATTACAATTATAATTTTAACTTACTTAAAATTTAATACAAAGTATTTTTGGTATGATACTAGTAAAATTAAATAAGGATTATTATCAAGCTATGGATATACAAAAAATTCAAAAATTAAAAAATTCTTTAAAAGATTATGAAGCTTATTGTTCTAGACTTTTTTTAAAACAAGGCTCGTTTAGTTTTTACCATTCTAAAGAAATTGATCGTTTTATAGAAGATGTTTACGAGCTTGTTTTGAATGATTTTTTTGATGATTATTTTCCGCATAATGATAAATTCCCTTTTTGTATTATCGCTATTAAACAATATGCTAAAATGAATTTAAGTATAAAAGAAAATGTTGATTTATTACTTATTTATAAAGATATAAAAGCTTATAATATCAAGCCTTTAATGAAAGCATTTATTACTTCATTAAATGATATTAATTTAAATATCAATTATCAAATTTGTGAAATAAATGGACTTTATAATATTGCTAAAAATGAACTAAAACAAAATATTTTACAATATCGTTATATTTGCGGATCTAAAATTTTATTCAAACAAATCAAAGAAAAAATTTCTCAAGCTCAAGATGAATTAAAAGAAGAATTTGCTTTAAAAATCTTACAAGAATTTAACCCTTATCATCAACCTTTAATCAAGCAAGAATTTGATATTAATAAAAATTTTGGTGGTTTAGATGAGCAGCTTGATATAGAAAATTTAAGTATATTATTTAAAGATTCTCCTAAAAATTATATGCTTAATTTTATCAACGAAAAAGAATTAAGCGAATTTAAACTTGCAAGTGATTTTTTATTTTCACTTAAATGTGCAATGAATCTTTTAGAAGGTAAAAACACTAATTTATTTTTAATACAAAATTCACAAGAACTTGCTAACTTAATGCAAAAAAAAGAAAAGAAAAATTTAGATCTTAAATCCATACTTATTCAAAAAGCTATGCAATGTATGCAAACTTGTGGAATTTATACGCAATTTTTAGCAAGGTGCATCCAAGAAAAACACTATAAAGATAATGAACTTTATGAAACACAAGATAGCTTTTTTACTTATTCTAACAAAAGTGAAAACCTAAACTTGATATTAAATCAACTTTTAAAATTAGATGATAAAGATTATAATTTTGATATCAAACTCATTTTTGCATTAAAAAGAGCAGAAAACAAAGATGAAAATTTAGAATTATTCAAGAAAATTTTAGAAAGAAAGCATTCTTTTGCTCTTTTAAAACTTCTTGCTGATGCTAATATTTTAAAAGATTTTTGCAAACCTCTTACTCAAAGCAAATTCTTACTTGAAGAAGAAGGTGTTTATAGCGCATTAGATAGAGCATTACTTTGCTTAAAATACTTTGAAGAAAAAGATTATAGCTTTGATGAAAATACACTTTTAATAATAAAACTCACCATACTTTTAAGTGCTATTCATGAAGAAAATGAAATTTCTTTAGCAAATATTTACAGAGCTTATGTAGGAAAATTCCAAGTTGATAATGAGCTTTTAGATTTTGGCTTAAGATTATATAAAAATTTTAATGCTTTTAAAGACATTATAGAAAAAGAAGATATTTATAATTCTACTATTGTTTTAAATTTTATTTCCAAATTAAATGATATAAATACCTTAAAAACCTTACATCTTTTATCTTTTTGCAATGCTAAGGCTTTGGGTATAGAAAATCATTTTTATTATAAAAGTTTAGAAAGATTATTTCAAAATGCATTAGAAGGCTTTGAGGATGAGAATTTAATTGATGAGAGCCAAAGAAGAGTAAAAAAAGAACAAACCCTAAAAAGAAGTAAGGCTTTTTTAGATCTTGATGAACAAACTCAAAATAATATTACTCATATTAAATCCAATTTATTTTTTATAAAAAATAGTTTTGAAAAAATCATTAAAATAACGCAAATTACACAAAAAGAAAATTTTACTTTTTGGCTTGATAATCAAGATAATTTTACCCTAGAGCTTATAATGAATAGAAAAAACAATCTTGAAAATATACTCAATACTTTAAGTTCTTTAAATTTAATCTTTATGAGTTTCTTTGAATTATTTGATGAAAAAGTTTATTTGAAATTTGAATATTCAGATATAGTAAGCGATACTCAAAAACAAAGTTTAGAAAATTTACTAAATTCTAAATTACATTTAAAAGTACAAAAAAAGGCAAAAAAACCAAACATTAAAAAAGATGAATTAAAATTAGATATGAATTATTCCAAAAGCTATGCCAAAATAACCTTAAACACAAAAGATCAAAAAGGTTTAATGGCTTATGTGATGGATGTGCTTGCAAGATATGATATTATCTTAAGCGCAGCAAAAATTCAAACCATAAAAGAAAGAACACGAAATGTTTTGATTTTGCATAAAAATGAAAGTTTGCAAGATCATAAAGATCAAATTCTTAAATCACTAATAAGCGAGTAAAAGATGTGTGGAATAGTAGGATATATAGGAACCAAAGAAAAGAAAAAAATCATATTAGAAGGCTTAAAAGAGCTTGAGTATAGAGGTTATGATAGCGCTGGCATAGCAGTAATGAAAGATGGAGAGTTAGACTTTTTTAAAGCGGTTGGAAAATTAGAAAATTTAGCTAATAAAACTGCTAATTTTAATAGTGATGGCTTTGGACTTGCTATAGGTCATACGCGTTGGGCAACTCATGGAAAACCAACTGAAATAAATGCTCATCCACATTTAGGACAATACTCTTGCGTAATACATAATGGAATCATAGAAAACTACCAAGAATTAAAAACAAAACTCACACAAGAAGGTATTAATTTTCTAAGTCAAACTGACACTGAAGTTATTGTACATTTATTTGAATACTATACAAGTAATTTAGAACCATTTGAAGCTTTCAAAAAGACTATAGCTGAATTAAAAGGTGCTTTTGCAATCTTGCTTGTAAGTAAAAAAGATCCGAATACAATTTATTTTGCTAAAAATGCAGTGCCACTCATCATCGGAAAAAATGGCGATGAAAATGAATATTATTTTGCATCAAGTGATGCACCATTAGTTTCTTTAGTGGATAAAGTAGCCTATCTTGAAGATGGGGATTATGGATATGTAAATTTAAACGAATGCAAAATTTGCCATGATCAAGCTTGCATACAACCTGCTTTTGTAGCTTTAAGTCAAGATAAAAGTTATGCTCAAAAAGATGGTTATAGATTTTTTATGGAAAAAGAAATTTATGAGCAAAGTAGAGTTTTAGGCGAAGTTTTAATGGGACGCTTACAAGGTGAGCAGATTGTTTTTGAAGATATAGATGAAACTCTTTTACAAAACATAGATGAAATCACACTTTGTGCTTGCGGCACAAGCTATCATGCAGCATTAAGCGGGGCTTATTTGCTTGAAAGGCTTGCAAAGATTAAAACTAAAGTTGAAGTAGCAAGTGAATTTAGATACAGAGAAGCCATTATAGGCAAAAATACTCTTTTTATAGTAATTTCTCAAAGCGGTGAAACGGCTGATACACTTGAAGCTTTAAAAATAGCAAAAGCACAAGGAGTTAAAACTTTAGCAATATGTAATGTGGATAATTCTAATATCGTGCGTTTAGCTGATATATCATTACTTACTAGAGCGGGCATTGAAAAAGGTGTGGCTTCAACTAAAGCTTTTGCTACTCAAGTGGCAACTTTATGGATGCTTGCAATCTATCTTGCACAAAAAGCAAATTTAGATATGAGTAAAGAAATCAAAGCTCTAAGAAGCTTGCCAAGTATAGTTAAAGTTGAACAAAACTTGCATGAAAAAGTACACAGAATTTCAAAAAGATACCTGCATGGCCACGGCTTTTTCTTTATAGGAAGAGATGTATTTTATCCATTAGCTTTAGAAGGGGCTTTAAAATTAAAAGAAATTTCATACTTACACGCTGAAGGCTATCCAGCAGGTGAAATGAAACATGGGCCTATTGCTCTAGCAGATAGCGAGCTTTTTACCGTTGCACTAATGCCGCAAAATTGCCTTTATGAAAAAACCAAATCAAATGTAGAAGAATTAGCTGCAAGGGATTCTACTCTACTTGCTATTTCTCCACTTGATTTTGATTTAAGCGATGATTTTATAAGAACTTCAAAACAAGAACACTATATGTGTGAATTTTTTGAAATGATGGTGATCTTACAGCTTCTTGCTTTAGAAGTTTCTATAAGACTTGGTAATGATGTAGATATGCCAAGAAATTTAGCAAAAAGTGTTACCGTAGAATAAATATTTTGTGTAGTTTTGAAAAAACTACACTTTTTTAAAAAATTTTATAAATACTTCTTAAATTATAAGCAAACTTTAGGGTTTATTTGGTTTAAATATCATATCTTATTTTATTACAAGGAAAAGCCATGGAATATAGAATCGAACACGATACTATGGGAGAGATTAAAGTTCCTAATGATAAATATTGGGGTGCACAAACTGAAAGAAGTTTTGAAAATTTTAAAATTGGTTGTGAAAAAATGCCAAAAGTTTTAATTTATGCTTTTGCAAATCTTAAAAAATCTTTGGCTTTAGTTAATAACAAACTTGGCAAATTAGACGATGCTAAAAAAGATGCTATTGTGCAAGCTTGCGATGAAATCGTAGCAGGAAAATTTGACGATAATTTCCCACTAGCAATATGGCAAACAGGTTCAGGCACTCAAAGTAATATGAATATGAACGAAGTTATAGCAAATCGTGCTACTGAAATTATGGGTGGTGATTTTAGAAAAGAAAAACTTGTTCATCCAAATGATCATGTAAATATGAGCCAAAGCTCAAACGATACCTTTCCAACTGCTATGAGCATAGTTTCAGTAGAACAAGTAGAAAAAAAACTTATCCCTGCTTTAGATGAGCTTATTGCGACTTTTGAAAAGAAAGTAAAAGAATTTGAAGGGATTATTAAAATAGGAAGAACTCACCTTCAAGATGCTACACCACTTACCCTAGCTCAAGAATTTAGTGGATACCTTTCTATGTTACTTCACTCAAAAGAGCAAATCATCGCTTCTTTACCTACATTAAGAGAGCTTGCAATAGGTGGGACAGCTGTTGGCACAGGATTAAATGCTCATCCAGAACTTAGTGAAAAAGTAAGCGAGGAATTAAGCAAGCTTTTAGGCACTAAATTTGTTTCAAGTCCAAATAAATTCCATGCACTAACAAGCCATGATGCAATTAATTTTACCCATGGAGCTATGAAAGGCTTAGCTGCAAATTTAATGAAAATAGCAAATGATATTAGATGGCTAGCAAGTGGCCCTAGATGTGGTCTTGGAGAGTTAAACATACCTGAGAATGAACCAGGAAGTTCCATCATGCCAGGCAAGGTTAATCCTACTCAGTGTGAAGCCTTAACTATGGTTGCAGTACAAGTTATGGGAAATGATGCAGCTATTGGTTTTGCAGCAAGCCAAGGAAATTTCGAACTTAATGTTTTTAAACCTGTGATTATTTATAATTTTTTACAAAGCCTTGATTTATTAGCTGATGCTATGCATTCATTTAATATCCACTGTGCTGTTGGCATAGAGCCAAATAAAGAAAAAATAGATCATAATTTACATAATTCTTTAATGCTAGTGACTGCATTAAACCCACACATTGGCTATGAAAACGCAGCTAAAGTAGCTAAAAATGCTCACAAAAAAGGTATTTCTTTAAAAGAAAGTGCTATGGAGCTTGGCTTGGTAAGTGAAGAAGACTTTGCTAAATTTGTAGATCCTACAAAAATGATAGGACCAAAAAAATAATCAAAAGACTAGGAATAATCCTAGTCTTTTCTTAAGGGTTAGTATGATTTATGAAAATGATTATTTATTTATAGAAAAAGAAAATTCTCAAATTCCTTGGGTGAAAATTTTTACTAAAGAAAATTACAGAGAATTAAGTGATTGCCCAGCCTTTTTGCAAAATATGATTTTTCAATATGTTTTAGCTTGTGAATTAAGCCTTAGAGAGTACTATAACCCAAAAAAAATCAACATAGCTTCCTTTGCAAACTATATACCAAGAGTGCATTTTCATGTTATGGCACGTTTTAAAGAAGATGGGTTTTTTCCTGAATGCATGTGGGGAAAACAGCAAAGAGAAATTAAGGATTTAAATTTACCTGACTTTGAAGGATTTATATCAATTTTACTTAACAAAATAAAAAATATTCATGTTTAAAAAATTTATTAATTCTAGCTATATAGCTTTATTGAATCATCCACTTGGAGTTATTTTTTATTTATGTTTTTGGTTTTTTGTAGCATTTTTTAATGATTCATACCAAACTAGTATTTTTTTACTTTTAACCCTATTTATAATTTTTTGTGAAACATTCACTGAATCAAAAAGCAATTTAATACAAAATTATAAAAGTTTGAAAAATTTATGGGTTGGATTTTTTGGGCTAATTTTTTATATATTTTTAAATTTTATTTTTAAAGATGGTATAGAAAATTATTTAATATTTTTTACTAATAATTCTTTGTATATTTCCTTAACAACAGCTCTTATAGCTTTAGTATGTGCAAGAAAATTATATGATTTTAATTATTTTCATCATTTTTTAGCTGCCATTTCTTTTAGTATAAGCTTTTGGTTCATTTTTGGTATATTTTTGGCTATATTTTATGGTTCATTTGATTTTTTATTTGATATTTCTTCAAGCATGTTAGATTCTTGTGTTTTATCATTATGGCTTTGTAGTGCTGGAATTTTTTCTTTATTTTTACTTGGCAATTTTACTTCATACAATTTTCATAAAATTTTTGTTTTTATACTAAATACTTTTAGTATTTTATATATAATCATGCTTTTTACCTATGGTTTAGGAGCATTATTTAATCTTTTAGAAAATCTTAGTATAGTTCATTTATGTCTTTGGTTTGGTAGTTTTTTATTAATTAATCTTTGGATAAATTTATCTTTTTATAAAATCAAAAAATCATTACTTTATGCCTTTTTTATTGTGGTACTATCACTAAATATTTTCGTATTTTATGCTATTATAATTAGAATTACACAATATGGCTTTACGCCAGAACGCTTAGCAGTATTAGCTTTAAATTTATGGCTTTTGATTGCAAATTATCTAAGCGTGTTTAAACAAAAAATAGCATTAAAATTTTCTTTTTATCTACTTGCATTTATGGCGCTATTTTTAGGATTTTTTGCAAATTACATAAGCTTTTCTTCACAAAAATATCAATTGCAAAAATTAGAAATCTCTATATATTCTTTAAATCTTGACTATATTCAAAGCAGGCAATATTATAATCAAATTAAAAGCATCAAAAACACCTTGCATAATCTTAATAAAAATTATAACAACAATTATAGTTTTGATGATTTTTTAAAAACTTATAATTTAACTCATTTAAAACCACAAAAGATAGAATTTCACAATATGTCCAAAAAATTTCATCCAAAATACTCTAAATTAAAAGAAAATTACGATGAAGTATTATTTGATTTTGTTGCTAATTCAAGCGACTTTAAATATTTTATGAAGATTGATAATAATACCTTATATTTTTTACTTCAGGAAAAAGAACTTTTAAAGCTTGAAAATTTTGACAAAATCTTAAAAAATTATCAGAAAAATTCACAATTAAGCTACAAACTTAGCAATAACTCGTCTTTGATTTTTATCCCTTTGGAATTTGACATTAATATAAAAGGTCAAATAACTTTTTTCAAAACTCATATTTTCATTAAAAACACCAAATAGACTTTATTTATGCAAATTTTCAAATCTGCACAAATAATAAATCACACAAAGCTTAATTCCAAATTTGCCACCATTTTTTATTTTGCTGTTTTAATTTTTGCATTAAAATATTTTGATTTTTTAATGCAAATTCATTTTCTTCATCAAGCTTTAATAATTCTTTAGTACACTCTAAAGCTTGCTCGTATTCTTTTAGCTCTTCTAAACACTGAATTTTTCCCACCAAAGCATCAGTATTTTCTTTTGTTATCTTTAAGCAATCTTCATAACATTGCAATGCATCGTGAAAATCACCTAAATTTCTTAAACACTCTGCCTTATAATAATGTGTCCAATTTTGACTTTCATCTAAATTTAAAGCCATATTAAGATATTTTATAGCTTCTTTAAAATCTTGCGAATACACTTTAACTGCACCCATAAAATGATAACACTCATATGATTTTGGTTCAAGCTCACTTGCTTTTTTTGCTGCTTTGAAGCTTTCATCATATTTTCCTAAAAAGCTTAAAATTTGTGCTTTTTCTATCCAATACTCCCCAATATCATCAATTATTTTTAAGCATTCATTGATGTCTTTTAAAGCTTCATTATATTTTTCAAGATTTCTTTTACATTTTGCTCTATGAAAATATGATTCATCATCTTCTTCATTACTTAAAATCACACTATCGTAGCATTTTATCGCTTCATCAAACATATAAAGATCTTCATAACAAAGCCCCTTATAATACTTTGCTCCATTATGGTTTTTATCAATTTTTAAAGCCTTATTTAAATCTTCTATAGCTTCTTCTTCTAAACTTAAATTATATTTAGCAATTCCTCGCCAAAAATAAAGTTTAAAATTATTTTTATCCACCTTATACGCTGCATTACAATAAGCTATTAATTCTTCATAAGATTCAAGTTCTTTTGCACAATATGCTCTTTCAAGTAATACATCTTTTAAATCAATATAATCTTTATATGTTTTTATAAGCTCATTGTATTCATCCATAGCTTCTTGAAATCTTTCAAGCTTGCTTTTGATCCAAGCTCTTTGAGAAAGAGAATTAACATAATCTTGAGTATTATTTTGCTTTTTATAGTATTTAACAGCTAATTCGCTATCTTCTAAAGCTTCCTCGTATTTTTCAAGATCAGATTTTAAATAAGCCCTATTAAAAAACACATCAGGATATTCTTTTTGATATTTCAAAGCTTTTTCATAACTTATCAAAGCTTCATCATATTTGTCTATTTCATATAAACTATTACCCAAATGATAAAAACCATAAGGAACTGCGTGTTCAAGTTCTGCCAATTCTGATGGAGTAAAATCATGCTTTCTTGCTCTTTCTTGATAATATTTAGCTGCTAAATCAAAATCTTCTATAGCCTCTTCAATCATTTTTAGGTTAATTTTAGTGTTGCCTCTATTAATATATGCTTGAGCGTATTCTTCATAAAGCTCAATTGTTTTATCATAATACTTCAAAGCTTGTTCATAATCTTTTAAATCATACAAAACTCTAGCTAATGCAAAACATGGATATTGTAAATTTTCATCTAATTCAATTGATTTTTTAAAAGCATCTATTGATAATTCTATCTTTTCTAGATCTTTATAAATATGTCCCAAAATCAAATATGCCATTGCGTTTTCATTGTCTAATTCAATAGATTTTAAGCAATCTTGCAAAGCTCCTTCTAAATCATCAACTTTACGTTTATTATTAGCCCTTTTATAATACGCATCAGCAAAACTCTCATCTTGCTTAATCATCTTAGTAAAAAATTCTATAGCTTTTTGATAATCTTCCAAATTCTCACAAGCTACACCTTGATAATAAAAAATCTGCGAGGATTCAAAACCTAAATCTTGAGACTTTTTAAAATCAATCAAAGCCTGTTTTGGATCAACACTAAGCAAAGTAATGGCTCTAGTATAATAAGCCATATAATATTCTGGAGCCAAATCAATACAAGTTTGCAAATCTTTTAAAGCTTTTGTGTGCTCATCTAAAAGTATATAAACTCTAGCCCTATTAAAATATGCTAAATAATATGCATTATCTAGCGCTATAGTTTTATTAAAAGCCAAAAGTGCTTCTTGTAATAAATCTAATTTAAAATTACATAGACCCAAAAGATTAAATAAAAATACATTACTAGGATCAAATTCTACAGCTATGGTTGCATCTTTAAGTGCTTCTTGAAATTTCAAACAATTAAATCTACAAAGCGCTCTATTATGGTAAGCTTCTAAAAGCAAACGATGTTTGTCTTCATCATCTATAAAAATCATTTTACCATCTTGAGCAAGCGTAACCTCGCCTTTGCAAAAAGCTATAAGTTCACTTAAAACCTCATCGCATTTTTCAAATTCTGAATTTTCAAAATATTCTTTAGCTAAATCTGATAATTCAGTGATTAGATTATCCAAATATTAATCCTAGTTTTGATTTTCTTTATTTAGACTTTTTAAAAATTCTTCTATATTATATTTTGCTCTATAAGTTTCACTCATTAAATGAATTAAAATATCACCTAAATCAAGCACAGTCCATTCTTCGCTACTTTCTATATTTAAAAACTCTTCACCCTTACTTTTAAGATTGGTTTTTAAATCATCAATCAAAGAAAGCGCATGTCTTTCCCCCATAGTAGTAGCAATCACTACAAATTTAACAAAATAATCTTTATCTTGCATATCAAAAGTTTCTATTAAATCTGCTTTTTTATCATCTAAAATCTGTACTATATTATTAATTCTTTCTTGCATTATTTTCCTTTTGTTAAATATTTTTAAATTTAGAATAATAAAGCTTAACTTCTTCTTTGATTTGCTCACAAACTTGCGATGTTTGCAAGGTTTCTCTTATAAAAGAAGAAGAGATATTTACTTTAGTATCTAAAGTTTTAAAATGTTTTGGTATAAAAATACCATCTCTTTTAGCTACAACAAATTCTACCAAATTTTGCAATCTTTCAAATTCATGCCATTTTTCAAGACTTTGTAAATGATCAGCTCCCAAAATAAGATAAAATTTAGAAATTTCATATTGCTTATGCAAAAAATCAACACTTTCTATACTAGGCACAGGCCTTTGTTTTTTTATTTCAAAATCACAAATTTCAACTTTTTCCAAACCTCCCCAAATCATTTCACACCATTTTAAGCGTCTTTGCTCATTTGCGGTAAATTCTTGCTTAAAGGGGCTAATAAAAGTTGGCATAATAATGAGTTTATCAAGCTCTAAATTTGCTAGTGCATTAAAGACTATAGCATTATGCCCTAAATGGGGTGGATCAAAACTGCCACCAAAAAGTGCGATTTTCATTAAAATTTAACCTTTTTTTAGTAGAATTTTACCTACTTAATCATAAAAAGGAAATGAAAATGGCTGTAAAAGTTGCAATAAATGGTTTTGGACGCATTGGAAGATGTGTTGCAAGAATTATTATGAAGCGCGATGATATCGAACTTGTAGCGATTAATGATACTACTGATATAGAGCTTACTAAATATCTTTTTAAATATGACACCGTTCATGGGGTATACGATGGTAGTGTTGAAAATGATGGTGATGATTTAATAATTGATAATAAAAAAATAAAAGTTTTAAAAAGCAGAAATGTAGCGGATTTAGACTTTGCAAAATATGGTGCACAAATTGTTTTAGAGTGTACTGGCGCACACTTAACTATGGAAAAATGTCAAGGATTTTTAGATCATGGGGTGCAAAAAGTTATCATGAGTGCACCTGCAAAAGATAAAACTCCAACTTATGTTTTAGGGGTAAATGCTCACGAATATAAAGGCGAAAACATCATCTCAAATGCAAGTTGTACTACTAACTGCTTAGGTCCAATTTGTAGAGTTTTACAAGATAATTTTGGCATAGAAAAAGGCTTAATGACTACTATACATGCCTACACAAACGGACAAAGCATTATTGATGCAAAAGCAAGAGATAAAAGAAGATCACGTGCTGCTGCGCAAAATATCATTCCTACCTCAACTGGTGCAGCAAAAGCTATGAAGCTTGTTATGCCTGAGCTTGATGGAAAATTACACGGTCAAAGTATGCGTGTACCTGTAGCTGATGTATCAACTGTGGATTTAACTGCAACTTTAAAGAAAAAAGTAAGTAAAGAAGAAATCAACGAAGCCTTTAGAAAAGCAGCTGCTAGCAATTTAAAAGGTATATTATTAGTAGATGATGAAGAAAGAGTTTCAAGTGATTTTATAACTTGCTCTTATGGTGCGATTGTAGCAAGCGATTTAACTCAAGTAATTTGTGATGATTTTGTTAAAGTGGTTGCTTGGTATGATAATGAATGGGGATATTCTTCTCGTTTGGTAGATATGGCAGTATTTATAGCAAAGGCTTAAGATGAGTAGTATTTTATCGATTAAAGATATTGATCTTGTAAAGAAAAAAGTATTTATTAGATGTGATTTTAATGTTCCTCAAGATGAGTTTTTAAATATCACTGATGATCGTCGTATTCGCTCGGCTATCCCTACTATAAGATATTGTTTAGACAATGGCTGTGCAGTTATTTTAGCTTCACATTTAGGACGTCCAAAAGAAATAGCTTCAAAATACTCTTTAGAGCCGGTTGCAAAAAGACTTGCACGCTTAATGTCTAAAGAAGTCATTATGGCTAAAGATGTTATAGGTGAAGATGCAAAGAAAAAAGCTAGCGAATTAAAATCAAGTGAAATTTTGCTTTTAGAAAATTTACGTTTTGAAAAGGGTGAAACTAAGAATGATGAAAACTTAGCCAAAGAACTTGCTTCTATGGCTGATGTTTATATTAATGATGCTTTTGGGGTTTGCCATAGAGCCCATGCTAGTGTTGAAGCTATTACAAAATACTTTGATAATGCAAACAAAGGTGCGGGATTTTTACTCCAAAAAGAAATAGAATTTGCAAGCAACCTTATCAAGCACCCTGCGCGTCCTTTTGTAGCTGTAGTAGGTGGTTCTAAAGTAAGTGGGAAATTGCAAGCTTTGACTAACTTACTTCCAAAAGTAGATAAGCTCATCATAGGTGGAGGTATGGCCTTTACTTTCTTAAAAGCTCAAGGTTATGATATAGGAAATTCTCTCTTAGAAGAAGATTTAATTGAAGAAGCAAATAAAATCTTGCTCAAAGGTAAAAATCTAGGGGTGAAAATTTATCTTCCTGTGGATGTTACAGCAGCACAAACTTGCTCTCAAGAAGCAGTAATGAAATACACTCCTGTGCAAGAAATTCCTGCGGGTTGGATGGGGCTTGATATAGGTCCTGCTAGTGTAAGGTTGTTTAAAGAAGCACTTTCTGATGCTCAAACTATATGGTGGAATGGACCTATGGGGGTTTTTGAAATCGATAAATTCTCAAAAGGCAGTATTAAAATGAGCCATTATATTAGCGAATCTCATGCAACAACTGTAATAGGTGGTGGTGATACTGCTGATGTTGTAGCAAGAGCAGGTGATGCTGATGAGATGACTTTCATTTCAACCGGTGGTGGAGCATCATTAGAGCTTATAGAAGGAAAAGAACTTCCTGGTGTAAAACCTTTGACTATAAAGGATAATGAATGATTTTTGCAGCAAATTTAAAGTGTAATCATACAAGATCAAGCTTTGAACTTTACGCTCAAAAATTAAACCAAAACTTAAACAAAGAAGATGAAATTTTCATCTTCCCTCCTAGCATAGCTTTCTTAAAAGACAATTTTTCATTTCAACAAGGCGCGCAGAATTTCTACCCTTGCGAAAATGGAGCATATACTGGAGAAATAGGTAAAATTCACTTAGAAGAATTTAACATCAAAAGCGTTTTAATAGGCCATTCTGAAAGAAGAGCTTTAAAGGAAGATGAAAGCTTTTTAAAGGCTAAATTTGACTTTGCAAAAAATCTTGATTTTAATATCATTTATTGTATAGGCGAAAGTTTAGAAACTAAAAATGCCAACAAAAGCTTGGATTTTTTAAAAAAACAAATTGAAAATATTGATTTATCTTATAAAAAACTTATCATAGCTTATGAGCCTATTTATTCTATAGGCACAGGAGTTAGTGCTAATCTTGATGATATCAACACTATACTTAATTTCTTAAGAGAATTTACCAATGCTAAGCTTTTATATGGCGGAAGTGTTAATCAAAGCAATATTAAAGAAATTTGCGCTTTAAAAAATTGCGATGGAGTATTGATAGGTTCAGCTGCATTAAATGCAAATGATTTTTTAAATATGATACAAATAGCTAAAGGTTAAAAAATGTCTTTGGGCAATGAAGAATTAAAAAGCATATTAGAGCATAAAATCACTCTATTAGAAAACTCACACAAAGAAGAAAAAAATATCTCATTAGAGGCTGTAAATTCTATCATTAAAATTTTAGGCTTACCAAATGAATTTAGCCCTTTGGCGCATAGATATTTTCAACTTCACACCCCACCTAGTCTCATATGGCTTCATTTAAGTGAATGCACAGGGTGTAGCGAGAGCTTACTTAGAACTTCATTGCCAGATTTTTTGGATTTAATTTTTGATTTTATTTCCTTAGAGTATCATGAAACCTTTATGAGTGCTAGCGGACATCAAGCAGAATCACATTTAGAGGAAGTTTTAGAAAAAAAAGATTTTCTTTTAGCTGTTGAAGGTGGAGTTTGTGCTATAGATCCTTTTTATCTAACCATAGGAGCACATGGTGAAAATGGATATGAAATTTTACAAAAATGTGCTAAAAATGCTAAAACAATCTTTGCTATGGGAACTTGCTCAAGCTATGGAGGAATTCAAGCTGCACATCCAAATCCTACCAAAAGCATAGGAATTTCTAAAGTCTTAGAAGAAAAAGTAATCAATATACCAGGTTGTCCCCCAAGTGATGTAAATATCATCGCAGCACTTTGTTTTTATATATTATTTGAGCAAGATATGGCTTTAGATGAGCAAAATAGACCTTTAGCCTTTTATGGTAAATGCTTACATGATTTATGCGAAAGAAAAGCTAAATTTGAAGCAGGAAATTTTGCTCAAAGTTTTGATGATGAAAATATAAAACAAGGCTATTGTCTTTTTAAAGTAGGTTGCAAAGGACCTTATGCTTATAATAATTGTCCTAAGGTTAAATTTAACTCCAAAACCTCTTGGCCAGTAGCTGCAGGACATGGATGCATTGCTTGTAGTGAAGAAAATTTTTGGGATGATTTTGGTTTTTATGAAAAACCTATGAGTAATGAATTTGCTTATAATGATTTTTCTATTATATTAGATGATAAAATAGTCCATAATAGTTCTATCAATGAGCTTAATTCAAATAATATTTTACTAGATTTAGAAAGTGATACTAGTGGGATTTTTTATCTAAATGATATAAAGATTAATTTTTTAGATTTTAGTTTTGAAGCTAATCCTAAAGTTTTCTTAAATAATTTTGCAAAAACCAAAATGACTATGACTTTAGTGCAAAATTACCAAGAGCAATTTAAAACATATTATGATTTTATACAAGAAAATTACGATGATGAAAGCAAAACTAGCAATAATATCTTAGACTTATTTTATTTTATATATCCATTTATTAGTGGAAAAAAATTAAATCATTTAGATGAGTTTTTAGATCTTGCTTTAGCTTATAAGTTTAAACATCCTAGCAAATTTGATTTTAAAATCACAATTAATGAACAAGCAAAACTTGATGTTTCTAAATCAATGCGCATGCCTTTAATTTATATTCTAGGCGGCTTAGATAGAGAAGGTATTGCTTTTGGATTGATTTTTTCTTTAAAAGAACATTTAAAACAAGCTCTAAAAGCATGCAAAAAGACACATAACAAAGAGCAAATTTTAATATGTGCAAAAAACGAAAAATTATTAAAATTATTTTGGGATTTAACGAGCATTTAAAGACTTAATGCTAAAATATTTATCTCCCTAAATATTTGAAATTTGCAAAGTGCAAAACTTTGCAAATTTATTCAAGATTTGGTTATTTTGACGATATAACCTTATCTTTACTTGAAAGGAAAAGCTATGCAAATTTCTAGCTACAATTCTCAAAATTTTTCTATGGATATTAAAACAAAAAATGGCAATCATCTTTCTTTTTCTATGTATGATAAAAAAGAAGCAAAATTAGATAAAGATGGAAATTCAGCATCTTTGAGTTTAAGAAATCAATTTGGTTTTTCATTTTCATATAGTGGAACTAAACTTTCACAAGAAGAAATTGAAGAAATAAAAGAAGCAGTAGCCAAAGTACAACCTCAAATCGATGAGTTTATGAAAAACTCAAGAGTAGGAACCTTAAAACCAAAAGAGCTCATTACCACTGCAATGAAAATTGGCGATGCCTTACCTGAACCAAAAAATGAAGAACATAAAAAGGCTACTTTACATGAGTTATTTAATACCATGGATAAGAGTTTAAACAAAGAAATAAATAAAACTGATCTTGAAGATATTAAAAAGCAAATCTTCCAAGATAGCACTAAATTACTAGAAGAAATTTGGGAACAATACAACAAACAAAAAGAACAAAAAGAAGAAGACAATAAAGAATTTGGATTTTATGCTTAAAAAAGGAAATAACATGGAAGTAAAAGATATTTTAAAAAGCATGCTAGAACTCCAGCAAAAACTAAATGATGATACCAATGGTATAGGATGGGAAAATGGCTATACGAAAGAAGGTAAATTGATTAGTTTTAGAAGATGTATTTATATGGAGTGTGCTGAGCTTATTGATTCTTTTGCTTGGAAACATTGGAAAAGCATACACACTCCTGCAAACTGGGACAATGTGCGCATTGAAATAGTGGATATATGGCATTTTATTTTAAGTTTGATTTTAGAAGAATACAAAGAAAAACAAATAGATGATAAAAATTTCATAGCAGAGGAAGTTTCTTCTGTAACTTTTTTTGATGACTTTTGCAAAGAAACTTCTAATCCAAATGAAGCAGATATCTATGGAATTTTAAATGATATTGAGCTTATTATCCACAAATGCAGTGGTTTTGATTATGATTTAGGTGAACTTTTGAGTGCATATTTTGTTTTAGCTAGAAAATGTGGTTTAAATTTCTTTGAGCTTTATAAAACCTATATTGGAAAAAATATATTAAATCAATTCAGACAAGAAAACGGCTACAAAGAAGGCACTTATAAAAAAACTTGGAATGGCACAGAAGATAACGAAGTTTTAAATCAAATTTTAAAAGAAACACTAGATTATAAAGAAATCTATCAAAAACTTCAAGATGCTTATAAGCAAATTAAATGAATATACTATACCTAAGCTTGCAAGATTTTCTTAGCAAGCCTTTTTTAAAATTCTCAACTTTGCCTTTTTTAATCAGCCTAGTTATTTTTGCCCTGCTAGTGTATTATAGTTATGATATATTTTTTTCTTATATTGAAGATGTAGTCAGTGGCTCTTTTATGGCTTGGTTTTTTAGTTTTTCTATAGTGCAATTTTCACTTGCATTTTTAAGCGCTATAGGAGGATTTTTTATAGTAGTATTTGCCTCTGTATTTTTTACTATGTTTATAATTTCCTTTTTAACTCCTTATATAGTCAAAAAAATCAACCAAAAATACTACAACTATTCTATGCAAAAAGAAGTAAATTCTTTAGAAATTTTACTTAAAACATTCAAATTTTTACTCATCTCATGTGTATTATTTGTAGTAGCTACTTTCTTGTTAATTATACCTTTTGTTAGCATTGTGATTTATTATGGAGTATTTTATTATTTATTTCACAAACTTTTATTGCTAGATGTATTAAGCAATGTCTTAGATAAAAACAATTTTGATGATTTTCATAAAAATTCATCACCATTATACTTTAAAATTATCACTTTAGTCTTTTTTGCTTTATCAAGCATACCTTTGCTTGGTTTATTTTTACAAGTATTTTATATAATCTTCTTAACCCACTTAAGTTATCAAAAAATTTTAAAACTTAAAGCCAATAATAATGGACGAAAGAATTAAAAAATTTATCCATTCACAAAAACTTTTAAATTTAAGTATGCTTGATGAGGATGGTGGAGTATATTGCGCAAGCTGTTATTATGCTTTTGATGATAAAAATTTAGCTTTAATTTTTGCTAGCGAAGAACATACTAAACATATTCAACTTGCCTATAAATCCCCTAAAGTAGCAGTTAATATAGCGCTAGATACAGATGTTATTAATCTTATTAAAGGAGTGCAGATCAAAGCTCTTTTTCAAAAAGCCACCAAAGAGCAAGAAAGAATATACTATAAAAAATTTCCCTTTGCAAAACTTGCACAAGCTTGTATTTTCGCTTTAAATATACAATGGGCAAAATACACTGATAATAAAATTTTACTTTCCAAAAAATTAGAATTTTCTCTTTAAAATACTTTTAAAATATATTGTATTTTTAATAAAACCTAATATTATTTATAAATTTTTAAATATTTTTTTAATAAAATCATATAATTTACCATAGTAGTAAAACTTTAAATTTTTAACTTTTCAAGGAGAAAAAAATGTTCTCATCTATCAAAAAATATTTACTAAGTAATTTTTCCAACAAAATTGCCTTTTTGGTTTGTATTTTTGTTATAGTTTTATTATGTGTTTTAGGTGTTTTTAATTATATTAAATCAAAATCTAATAGCCATACTTTGTTAGTTCAATTTCAACAAAAAGTTGCTTTTGATGTAAGCAAAAGATTTGATTTATATGCAAGTGATAGACGTAATATAATTAATTCTTTAACAAAATATATCAAAGAAAATAAGCATAATCTTAATTCAAAACAATACACTAGCTTGTTAAAATCCATAGGAGATTCTTTAGGTTTTGACTTAACTTATGTAGGATTTGAAGATGGCTCTATGTTTAGATCAAATGGCAACAACCAAACTCCAGAAAGTGGTTATGATCCTAGAACTAGAGGATGGTATAAAGAAGCCAAAGAAAAAAAAGAGTTAATTGTCACAGAACCATACATATCTTCTAGCATGAAAAAACCTACTATTTCTTATGCCAATCCTATTATAGAAAATGGTGAAGTTATAGGTGTAGTTGCTGCTGATTATGATTTAAAAAAATTCTCAGAAGAAGTTTTAGCTATAGGCAAAACACCTTATTCGCATGCTGCTGTTTTAGCCCATGATGGAACCTATCTTTTTCACACTGATCCTTCTAAAATTTTAACCTCAACCAATACAAGTAAAGATATTGTTGCATATTATCTTAAAACACCAGAAGGTGCAAATAGAAGTCTTTCAAAAGATATTTTTAAAATTCAAACAAAAGAAAATGAAACTAGAGCTTTAATTTGTAATGGTGGAATTAATCCAAAATATGTTATCTGTTCTATAGCTGATTATGATTTTTACAATGATGCAGCTAAACAAACACTAATGGAACAAATTATTATTTCCTTGATTGCTATTTTTTTCACTTTGATTTTTATTAGAATGATTATTTCTTACAATCTTAAACCAATTGCGATCATTTCATCAGGATTACATAATTTCTTTAATTATTTAAACCACAAAGATTCTCACTCTCATCCTATTAAGCTTAAAACTCAAGATGAATTTGGAAAAATGGCAGAAGAAATTAATGAAAACATTGAGATCATTAAAGAAGCTCTAAACAAAGATGCAAAAGCCATTGAAGAATCTGTCAATATTGCTAAAAAAATAGAAACAGGTGAGCTTGATTTGCATATTAGCTCTCATGCTAACAACCCTCAAATTCAAGAATTAATGAAAGTGTTAAATAGTATGCTTACAACTTTACAAAGAAAAATTGGCAGTAATTTAAACGAAATTTTAGCTGTATTTGATAGCTACAAACGCTTAGATTTCACAGCAACTATTAATGCACCAAAAGGCGATATTGAAAAGGCCATAAATTCTCTTGGAGATGAAATAAAAAACATGCTTACACAATCACTTCACCAAGGAGAATTACTCAACCAAAAGGCCGAAGCACTCAAACAAAGCATGCAAGAACTTACAAATGATGCTACACATCAAACCTCATCACTGCAAGAAAGCGCAAGAGCTTTAGAGCAAATGAACTCGGCTATGAGTGAAATTTCCATTAAAACACAAGATGTAGTAAAACAAAGCAATGATATCAAAAATGTAACTACAGTAATTTCAGATATTGCAGATCAAATTAACCTACTTGCATTAAATGCAGCTATTGAAGCTGCACGTGCTGGTGAACATGGACGTGGCTTTGCTGTTGTTGCTGATGAAGTTAGAAATCTAGCTGAAAGAACTCAAAAGTCTTTAGGTGAGATTGAAGCTAATACTAATATCTTAGCCCAGTCAATAAATGATATGGGTGAAGCCATAAAAGAAGAAGCAGATGATATTAGTCAAATCAATGAATCAGTAGCTACCATAGAAAAACTCACACAACAAAACTCTCAAACAGCTATGCAGACTAATGCTATTGCAAATGAAGTAGATTCTTTAGCACAAGATATGCTAAGTGAAACTAAAAAAAGAAAATTTTAAACATAAAGATGCCTTTTAGGCATCTAATTTTTAAGAAAAAGAAGGTTTAATTTGCTCTAACCAAGCATCAATTCTACTTTCTGTTAAATCCTCATGATTATCATTATCTAATGCTAGTCCTACAAACTTATCACCTTCTACGGCTTCACTTGATTCAAAAGTATAACCACCCGTAGAAACAGCACCTACCAAATTTGCACCCGCTGCTTTTAAAGCTTGAGCAAGTTTTCCCATAGCACTGCAATATGTGTCCGAATAGCTTTCACTATCTCCCATACCAAAAACTGCAACAGTTTTACCACTAAGATTTAAAGCTGAAAAATCAAAACCATCCCAATCATCTTGAAAATCACCACTTCCCCAAGTAGAAGTTCCACAAATTAATTTATCATAAAAATTAATTTTCTCTGCATCAATATCTGCGATATTTAACACATCTGAAATTCCTAATTTTTGAGCGATCATGTTTGCCGCACCTTCGGTATTACCCATTGAACTACCATAAATTACTGCTATTGACATTTAACATCTCCTTAAAATTTGATTATTAATAGTATAGGGAACTAATTTTAGCAAAGTTTTATTATTTTCGCATAAAAAATGTCTTATTTCTTCATGTTGAGTGAAATTTTTATTTCTTGGATACACAATATAAAATCTTTCAAAAGAATTTTCTTTTATAAATTGCAAAGCAAGCTCTATATCTTTATCACTATCTTTACAAAATAAAGGCATGACTGCCATTTTTTCATTAATGATAATGATATTTTTATAAATCTTTACTTTGGATTTGGTATTGCTTTTGCAAATTTTATCATATACAAAAGCCTCAAAAGCAACTTGTAAAGGCAAAGTAAAACTAGGTGATAAGAACACATTTTGTATTAATTTAGCTAAAGTATATTTTGGCATCTTTGCTTCAAGTTGTATTTGATTTAAATTTCCTTCTTTATAAGCTTTGATGATTTTATGAGAATATGGACAAAATTGTTTTATTTTGCTAAATCTCAAAGTCCTTTCTATGCTCATATTTTGAATTTTTAACTCAAAAATATTTCTTAAACAGTCAGCTTTTTTTGCATAGATATAAGGTATTTTTAGATCATCTTCAACTAAAGAATTATATAAATTTAAAAAAATATGATTAATACTTTTTTGTTCTAAATCTCTAAATATTTTAGGTATAAAATCCTCTTTTTCATTAAATCCAAACATACACTAAGCCTTCTTTGCGCACTCATAGGTTTGATCAAGTCCAAAAACCTTACAATATTCACAATACACGCAACTTACACTGCGTTTAGCACAAACTAAAGGTATATTGCGTTTTTTTGCCTCTGTTTTGATTTTTTTCATAGTATTATGATTTAAAAAACTAGTAAGCATAACTATACATTCAGTATTTTGTGGAATGGGTTTTCTATTTACCCTATTTTCATTTCTAGCATCCCAATGCTCTATGCTTTTTGCACCTAGGTTTGTCAAAACTGCTTTTATTGGGGTTATTTCATCCGCTCCGATAACCAAAACTGACATTGAGTTTTCCTTTTTATAAAAATGATAATTGTTATTATAATTTATAAAAGATAAATTTTTACTGATACTCAATATCAATTTTTTAAATTATATATTATGAGTTTGTTCAAAGATATCTGTGTGTAAAATTTCTTCTAAAATCACTGTGGCATACGAGCCTTTTTGCAAGAAAAACTCCAAAGTAAAATGAGATTTTTCTTCATCATAATAACCTTTGCAATCTTGCAAATAAGACCACATAAAGCGCCTTGAACCTTGCATTTTATTTTTAAACTCATATGCAAAAGAAAAAATCTCATTTTCTAATTTTTTAGCTAAACCTTCGTTTGCTTCATAAGCTTTAGAGCCTATTAAAAGACCCATCGCGCTAATATCTTTTTGATTGAATCTTTCTACTTCACTTGACAAATCTTCACATATAAAACATTTACCAAAAGGATAATGTCCTAAAACTTCGCCCTTTAAAAGTTTAAAAAACTGCTTTTGATTTTTTAAACTTTTGATTTCTTCTTTTTCTAAACCATAAATTTGTTTTATTTCTTTTTCACTAAATTCATTAATAAAATGTGACAATTCCACCCTTTTGCTCAAATATCTATTAAAAAGCTCGCTTTGAAAAGCAGAAATTAAAAATTCTTGCATTTTTTTATTTTTGATTTTTTTGCCTTTTAAAATTTCTAGTCCTTGTGAAAAATTATCTTGAAATTTGCCAAAACGCTGATATCCAAAATAATTAGCAAAGCCTTGTTCTTGGATATTTTTAAAAGCTTGTTCTATTTTTAAAGCATCTACTTTTGAAACTTTTTTTAATCTTATAAAAAATGAATTTCCTTTTAAATGCCCTATTCTAAGTTTATTATCATGATAAAAACTTTCTAAAATTTTCATCTTATCATGTTTAAAATTTTTTAGACTCTCTTCAAATTTTTTAGGCATAGAAATATATTGAAAAGTTAAGCCTTGTTTATCTTTTAAACCACTATAACCAAAATCTCTCATTTTAACACCGCTTTGCTCACTTAAAATTCTCAAAGCCTCGCTAGTGCTTAGATCTTTTTTTTGTATATGTAAAATTAAATGTTCACCTTTACCACTAAATTCATACAAAGACTTTTCTCTTACTACAAAATCATTACTATTTTTTGAAAAATACACATTTATTGGGCTGTGTTTTAAAGTATATAAGGGCTTAAAAATGATGTTCTCTTCCATAAAATTTATACCTTCCTGTTGTTGTTTTTGCAAAAATATTCAGTTTAATTCTATGCTTTTTTGCCATATTTTGTATAAATGCTTTATGTTTTTTATCAAAAGCAAATAAAATTTCATATTCTTCTGCACTATTTAAGCTAAATTTATCTAATTTTTTAAAAAATTTTATATTAAGTTGATTTTGAAACAATATTCTTGATAAGTCTTTATTTAAACCATCTGAAATATCCATACTTACTCTAACTTTTTTTGCTATATCATAAAAAAATTTTTGTCTCAAACTAGGTTTTATAAAACGATGTTTAGAATGCAATTTTCCACCGCGAAATAATATATTTAAACCTTTTAAACTCTCACCTAATTTCCCACTAAAAGCAAGCAAATCTCCTTTTTTCAAACCTTTTCTAAAAATAGCCCTTTTATTTACCTTAGAAATAATAGTTATACTAATATTGATTTTATTATCCGCTATGGTATCTCCGCCTATAATTTGTACTCCAAATTCTTTTGCACTATCTAGCAAGCCTTTTTGCAAGGCTTTAACTTGTTTCATTTCTAAACATTTTGGTAAAGAAAGTCCTAAAAGAGCGTATTTTGGTGTAGCATTCATAGCAATTGCATCAGAAATATTAACAAGCATAGCCTTTGCTCCAATTTGTTCTAAACTCATCCAAGAGCGCTTAAAATGCACGTCTTCACAAAATAAATCTTTAGAATAACAATATCCATCGATTATTGCCCCATCGTCTCCATTGATAGAATTAGCAAAGGCGTTGATAATAAATTTTTCTTTATCCATGTGAATATTTTATACAAAAAGCTTTTAATTTTATATAATAATCAAATTTTTATAAGTTTAAAATGTATATAATGAAAAATAATACCAAGGATAAAATATGCAAATAACTTTAAGAATTTTTCGTTTTGATAAAGATAGTGATTATTTAGCTTATTATAAACCTTATGTTTATGATAGTAAAAATTTTAAAAGTGTTTATGATGTTTTAAGTCAAATTAAAAAAGATGACATATATTTTGATTTTGAAGAAAATCCAGAAAGTTGCATTAAAGTCAATCAAGTTACAATCAGACAAAGAAGAGATTTAAATAATATCATAGAAAGATTTGGCAAAGAACTTACCATAGAACCACTTGATACCAAAAGAGCAACCAAAGATTTAATCATGGATAAAAGTGATTTTTTAGAAAAGCTCGAACTTTTTAAAGGACTTATTGATATACACGATATAGAACTTTATAAACAATATGATTTTTTATATTACACAAGTGAAGTTAGGGAATTTTTACCTGAATATCTTGGCGATAGCTTTTTTGTATTTGCTTATAAAATGCTACTTAAATACCCAGAAAAAGCACCCCAATTTTTAAAATTAGTCGCAGATGAAGAAAAAGGAATTTATTATCACACAAAATTTAAAAATTTTATTTCTTCAAATGAGCTTGATTATGAATCTTATATTAAAGAATTAAAAGTTATGCTTGTAAAATCAGGCCTTGCAAGAAGTATTTTTTAAGGAATGAGTAATGTATAAAATCTACACCAATAGCAATAATGATTTATTTTGTTATTTTGATATTATCAAAGATGCTTTAGATAAAGTTGGAGTTCAAAGCACATTATGCGAAAAGCCTTTGGGTAAAAATTATTTTATTATTGATTATGATCCAAAAGATATCTTAGATGAATATTCTAGAATGATGGATGAGGATAATATTTTAGCTTGCGAATGTAGCTCTTATGAAATTATGAGTAAAATTGAAAAAATCCAATATGCTCCAAAGATTTTTTTAGATCATCTTAAACAAGAACACATTAAGCATTTTTTTGAAAAATTTAATATAGGTGTATATCAAGGATTTTCAGACGCAAGCTGCTCTTTAGAGCTTGCCAAAGTGCTTAAAGCAAATGTAATAGATTTTGAAAGAAAATACAAAAGTTGTGGCTATAGTTTTTTAAATTTAAACACCCAATTAGCATACAAATGTGCAGCTTCTGTTGTATTAGATGCTTATGATAATGGTTGTGATTTTTTAGTAATTGAGGATTTTTATTCTTTTTATATGTTTGATAAATGTTATAAAGAATTACAAGCTATTTCAAATAGAAATTTTGAAGATTTTTATATTTTAACTTTTGCAGAGCTTGCAAATTTAGCTCTAGGTATAGTACCATACACTTTAAAAAAACACAAATTAAAAGTGAGTTTAATCAATGAAAATCGCTCTTGAATGTAAGGATTTAATTTTAGAAAAAACTTTAGAAATCGCTTTGAGGGATTTTTTAGTTTTAAAAAAAGATTGTGATTTTTTAGTCTGCGATGAAAAAGTTAACACGCAAAAACCACAATTTATCATCAATAAAAAATCAAATTTTTTATCTCATCCTTTTAATATAGAGGAATTACTTAATGCTTTAAATGATTTCAATGCAAGTTTGCAAAGTATTGCTTATAAAATAGCCATGCGTGAAAAAAAACTTATGAATCAAAAATGTGAAGCCATTTTAGAGCAATTACGTCAAGAAAGTCATGAAAAAATCGATGCGATATTTGATCTTTACAAAACAGAATTAAAAAATCTTATCAAAGAAGAAAATAATAATGCATAAAATACAAGAATATCAAAGCGTAAAAGATTTTTTAAAAAATTACAAAGAAGATAAAAAAACAAACTCAAAAAAACAAACTCAAAAAATTTACACCACCATAGAAAGTGGAATCTATAAAAGTAAAAAAATTTTACTTCCTAGTCTAGATACCACAAGAAGCACCAAAAGCATAGTAAAATCTTGTGTTTTTAATGTTTTGCGTTTTTCTTTACAAGATAAGGTTTTCATAGAGGCCTTTGGAGGAAGTGCTTTAATGGCATTAGAGGCAAGAAGTAATGGCTGCTTAAAAAGTTATGCTATAGAAAAAGATAAAAAAGCTTATGAAATTGCTTTAAAAAATGCTTCCAATATTGATCAAAATACCATTTGCTTTAATGATGATACTTTTAAAAAAACCCCTCAAATTATTCAAAATTCCAAAGAAGATATTATTTTATATCTTGATCCACCCTTTGATATTAGAGAAGGTTTTTTTGATATTTACGAAAAAACTTTAAAGTTGATAGAAAATATAAAAAATTCAAATGTTAAAATCATCATCATAGAACATCACAGTACTTTTAAAACTCCAGCTAAAATACAAAATTACGAAAAAACAAAAGAAAAAAAATTCGGTTCAACCACTCTAAGTTTTTACTCCTTTATATAAATTTGGAACCTTTTTTGCTTTAATTTATGAAAATAGCATAGATTAAAGGAAGAATCGATGAGAATATTATTTTTAAGCTTGGTGCTAAGTCTAAGCGTTTTTGCAGCTACTATTAAAGAACTTACCAATGTAGTAGGTGTTAGAGATAACCAACTTATAGGATATGGTTTGGTTGTTGGTTTAAATGGAAGCGGAGATGGTACAAGTAGCGAATTTACTCTACAATCTATTTCAAATATGCTTCAGGGTATGAATGTAAAAGTTAGCCCAGGTGATATAAAATCAAAAAATACAGCAGCAGTAATGGTTACAGCAAAACTTCCTGCTTTTGCAAGAAGTGGGGATAAGCTTGATGTAAGCGTAGCTTCTTTAGGTGATGCCAAATCTTTACAAGGTGGAACCTTACTTATGACAGCTCTAAAAGGGGTTGATGGAGAAATTTATGCAGTAGCTCAAGGCTCTTTAGCTATAGGTGGACTTAGCCCAAGACCAGGTGCAGCAGGAACACACTCAACCTCAGCAAATGTTATTAATGGTGCAGTCGTAGAAAGAGAAATTCCACAAAACTTTAGCCAAAGTGAAGATTTGATTTTAAGTTTAAAAGAAGCAGATTTTAAAACGGCTAACAATATAGAAAGAGTTTTAAATACTATTTTTGATACAGATATAGCAAAAGCTTTAGATTCTAGAACTATAAAATTAACAAAACCTGAAGAATTTTCTCATGTTGAATTTATGGCAAGAGTATTAGAACAAGATATAGCTTATACTCCAGAAAGTAAAGTGATCATCGATGAAAGAACAGGAACTATAGTAGCGGGAGTAAATATAGAAGTTGAACCTATATTAATTACTCATAAAGATATCACTATAAAAATAGATCCAAACAATACCGTAGCTTTAGGACAAAATGAAATCGATATGAAAGATGGTGGTATTTTAGATCCAGTATCTAATACTTTAAAAATCACAAACAATAAAACAACAGTAGCAAACATAGCTAGAATGCTAAATAAACTTGGAGCAGCGCCAAATGATATCATAGCTATTATGCAAAATTTAAAAAGAGCTGGTGCAATTAGTGCTGAATTAGAGGTGATATGATGAGAGTTGATAATTATTTAGCGAGCAAAAACTATAGTAGCGAACTTTATGAAAGTATTACTAAACACAACAATAGCTACAAGGCTGCTAAAAACTATGCAGATAGTGCTTTTAAAAATGATTTAACTCATATACAAGCATTAAATGATGAAGATAAAGCTTTAAAAGAACAAACTGATGCTTTTGAAGCTTTTTTAATCAAAAGTGTTTTGGATATTTCTTTAAAACAAGAAAATTCTTTATTTGGAAAAGATGCAAGTGATGAAATTTATTCATCTATGTATAATGATACTATGAGTAAAGCATTAAGCGGGGGGTTAGGTTTTTCAAAATTATTATTTGATTATTTAAAAGAAAGGGGTTAAGTTATTTTTTTAAGTGTCGATATAGTTCTTAGAGTTTTTCAATAGAACTGGAGGCTTAAAATGATAAACCCTATACATCAAAGTTATGTAGCTCAGGTTGCTACTAATGATATAAATAAAACAGAAAACAAAGAAAACAACAAGGCAAAAGAAACTCAAAAGGCAGAAGAAAGTAAAGCATCTTTAATTGCTTCTCAAATTAAAAATGGCGAGTATAAAATCAATCTACAAGCCACTTCTAAAGCAATAGCAGATTCTTTATTATAATTTTTATCCTTTTTTGGGTTGGTGCCTAAGAAAGGATAAAAAATGGTTAAACAATATTTAGATGAAACAAATTCTATTTTAGAAAAACTCATCAATCTTACTTTAGAAGATATAGCACAAATTCAAGCTGCTAATCATAAACATGTAAGTAAAAGTGTTGAAGATAAAACTAAACTTGTAAATGACTTCCAAATTGCTAAAAAAAATCTTGACAAGGCTTTGGTAGAACTTAGTAACCAAGGAAACAATAAAGGCTTAGATGAGCTTTTGGATGACGAAGATAAAGAAAAACTTGCTCTTTTAAAGCAAAATTTAAACACCTTACACCAAAAAAATAAAGAATATGCCAAACTAGCTCTTATTATTAAAAATTTTTACGACAATCTTTTAAATGCAATGTTTGAACAAAATGGAACAAATAATGCTTATGGAGACAATAAAACAATTCCAGATTCATTATTTAAGATTAATGTTTAAAGGCTAAGTCATGGGAATTTTTGATAGCTTATATACCGGAGTTAGTGGCATAAGAGCTGCTGAGCTTCAAATTAACACAACAGGCAATAATATTGCCAATGCAGACGCAGTATTTTACACAAGACAAAGAGCTGTGCAAAGCTCAGGTATGTCTCTTGATAGAGGTGGTTTACACTTAGGAACAGGTACACAAATTGATACCATAAAACGATTGCACGATGAGCACTCTTATTATGAGTTAAAAAATGCCACTACTCAACAAAATTATACAAATTATTTAGGACAAATTTTACAAGAAGCAAGCCAAAGATTTCCTGATATGCAAGGAACTGGTATTTTACAAGATTATAAAAATTATTATGATGCATGGAATAATTTTGCTTCTAATCCAAGTGATGGAGCAAGTAAAATAGATCTTGTTAATAGCGCAAATACATTAACTCAAAACATACAAAAAACCCTACAAGATCTTAGCAAAATGCAACAAACTGTCAACGAGCAAATCAGACAAACTGTAGATGAGATCAATAATATTGGTCAAGAAATTGCAAATATCAACAAACAACTTGAAAACGAAGAAGTTTTACCAACTGATAATGCTAATCAATTAAGAGATAGAAGAGATGAACTTGAACTTAGACTTTCAAAATTAGTTGATGCAGTAGCCTGGAAAGGAAAAAGCTCTCAAGATAGTACCCTAGAATCTACTATGACTGATTCTGGAAGATATTATGATTTAAGTATTCAAGGTTTTAGCATAGTCAATGGCTCTAGCTTTCATCCTTTAAAATTAGATGATAATAATCCTAATGGATTTTATCAAATTTATTATGAAGTAAATGATGAAAACCGCTATGATTTAACTAGTAAAATTTCAGGTGGACAACTTGGAGCTCAGCTTGACCTTAGAGGTAGAAACTATGATGGCAATCACGATACTTACAGCGATGGAAAATTGCAAGAGTATAAAGATATGCTCAATACCTTTACAAAAACACTTATAACTCAAACTAATAATGTCTATGCTCAAGCAGCAACTGATAAAGTAAATTCGGATGATTTAAAAGGTTTAAAACCTGATACTTCTTTAATGAGTTATGATAAAAATATCCAAGCAGGAAGCTTTGACATCACAATTTATGATGAAAAAGGTAATGCAGTAGCTACTAGAACTATAAAAATTGATGTTAATACCACCATAGAAGATGTTGTTAAGCAAATCAATGCGGATATTGATGATAACAAAGATGGTGTTAGTGGTAATGATTTAAATGATTATTTTCAAGCCTTTTATCATTATGATGGACAAAGTGATAGTGGAAATTTCCAAATCAATGGCTTAAAAAAGGGTTATAAAATAGCTTTTAAAGACAATGGTACAAATTTCCCAGGGGCTTTAAATGTATCTTCATTTTTTAATGGTCAAGATGCAAGCAATATCAATGTAAATTCAAGCATTAGAAATGATCCAAATAGCTTAAAAGCAAGCTCAAATGGAGTTGATGGAAACAATGATGTAGCCAATGCTATGTTGCAACTTCAAAATCAAAAAGTAAATTTTTATAATAAAGATGGTACAGTTGATACTATGTCTTTAGATGGATATTATAGAAAATTTACAGGTCAAATTGCTTCAGATGCTGAAAGCAATGGTTTTGCGCATGCAACTAATATGACGGTATTTAATACAGCCTATGCAGAATATCAATCAAAAAGTGGCGTAAATACTAACGAAGAATTAGCAGCGCTTATACAATATCAAGCAAGTTATGGCGCTGCAGCTAAAATCGTAACTACTGTTGATCAAATGCTTGAAACCTTACTTGGTTTAAAATCTTAATGCAAATTAAAGCTCTTTTAGATGAGGCTATTTTAAGCAAAAATACTCAAAAAGAGCTTTTCTCTTATCCTGATCCTTTACAAATTGCAAGTGTTTATAAAGATGAAAATATAGCCTTGCTTTGCGCTTTATTTGCCTATGGAAATGCTAAAAATATTGTAAATTTTTTAAAAAAACTTGATTTTTCTTTATTTGAAAGAAATGATGAGATTATTAAAAAAGAATGCAAAGATCTAAAATACCGCTTTCAAAACTCTCAAGACATAGCTCAAATTTTTATCACACTTAAACGCTTAAAAAATGAAGATAGTATAGAAAATATTTTCACTAAAACTTATCAAAAAGAGCAAAACATCACACATGCAATAAAAGCTTTTATAGAAACAATTTATAAGCTTAATCCTTATAAAAGCTATGGCTATGAGTTTTTCTTTTCAAAAGAATTTAAAACTCCAAAAGGTCCTTTAAAAAGATACAATATGTATCTTAGGTGGATGGTAAGAAAAGATGAGCTTGATTTGGGTTTGTTTAAAAATATCGATAAAAAAGATTTACTTATACCCTTAGATACCCATACTCATAAAGTTTCATTAAAACTTAAGCTTTTAAAGCGTAAGATTTATGATTTTAAAAGTGTTTTAGAGCTTACTCAAAGTCTTAAAAAATTTGATCCACAAGATCCTATAAAATATGATTTTGCTCTATATAGAATCGGACAAAACAAGGAAAGCTTATGGAGCTTGAATTAACTTATTATGTGATTTTATTTTTTGTTGCTGCTTTTGCAGGCTGTGTTGATGCGATTGTAGGTGGTGGTGGACTTATTACTATACCTGCTTTATTTGCTTGCGGGATCCCTCCTCATTTAGCCCTAGCTACCAATAAACTTCAAAGCACTTTTGGCTCACTTACTGCGGTTTTATCTTATAGAAAACATATGAACATAGAAAAAATTGCTTTAGGTATTTTATTTACCGCAATTGGAGCTGTTATTGGTACTTATGCAGTTTTACTAATAGATCAAAACGCTGTTAAAATCATTGTGCTAATATGCCTAGCTTCAGTTTTTCTTTATACTATTTTTAAACCTAATTTAGGAAATGTTCATAATGAAGCAAAAATGAGCGCCACAAGCTTTCAAGTCACTTTTGGTTTATTGCTTGGCTTTTATGATGGCTTTTTAGGGCCTGGAACTGGGTCTTTTTGGATTTTTGCTTGTGTAATATTTCTTGGTTTTAGTATGAAAAATGCAAGCATTAATACTAAAATCTTAAATTTCACTAGCAATGTAGTGGCTTTAGGAGTGTTTTTATACTCTTATGAAGTACTTTGGAAAGTTGGTATTTTAATGGGTATAGGCCAAGTCTTAGGTGCCTTTGTAGGCTCAAAACTAGTCTTAAAAACACAAGGAACTTTTATCAAAAAACTCTTTTTAACTATGGTTGCTTTAACTATAGCTAAGGTTGCTTATGATTATCTTGTTTAAATTCCTTGACTAATTTGCCACATAGGTAAAAATACACCCAAGGCTAAAACTAAAATCAAACTCGCCATAAAAATTGTCATCAAAGGCTCTAAGACACTTAAAAGTCTTTGAGTGTAATTTTCTTTTTTATGTTCATAAAATAAAGCAAGCTCATAAGTACTCTCATCTAGTTTAGAACTTTTTAAAGCTAAATTTAACATTCTTATCGCAAAAGATTCAAAAAGCTTTATTTTGAAAAAAGCTTGATCTAAATCAAGTCCTGATTCAAATGAAGTCTTTATAATAAACATTTTGTTTTTAAAAAATTGATTTTCTATACCTTCACAAGCAAGCTCAAAAGCTCTTTTTATATCCACCCCTGCTTTCAATAAATAAGAAAAAATCAAGAAAAAATAAAATTTATCTTGATAAAATATTATCTTTCCAAAAATGGGAGAATAAAAAAGAATTTTATGAAAAAACAAAGACTTTCTAAAAGAGTAAGCAAGCATTATAAAAAATCCTATACCTAATAAAATAAATACATAAAAATGTTTAAAAAAATCTCCTAAAACAAAAAGAATTTGAGTGATTTTTGGCAAATCTAGTTCAAGTTGCAAAAATAAAGTTTTAAATTCAGGCAAAACCAAAATCATCAGTACAAAAAAAGCTAAAATAATACATGTAAAAACAAAAAGTGGATAAGTTATAGACTTTTTAAACTGCTTAAAACTATGAAGGTTTTTCTCTTTTAGATTAATGATAATCTCAAAAGCCTTATATAAATCCTCCTTACCGTCACAAATTTTTAAAACAGCACATTCTCTAGAATTTAAAACACCTCTAAAAGCTTCATTATAAGAGCTTCCATTTTTGAGTTTATTATAAATCACACTAAATATTTTAGCTATATGCACATCATGATTTGATCTTGCAAATTCTAAAATAGCTTCTTGTAAGCTTAATCCTGCTTTTAAAATCATACTTAAATCTTTAAGGATAAAAATAAGCTCTTCTTCTTTAATTTTATGTTTTATTGTCCCAAAGTATTCTTCAACACTAATTATATTTTCAAATGATTTTTGTGCAAGATTTCTGGCTTCATATAGATTTTTGGCTTTAATTACACATTGCTTTTGCTCTTGTTTTAAGATATAAGAAATAATAAATTTTTTCAAAAACCAATCTTTCTTAGCTCATCTACACTTGTTAAACCAAGCTTAACTTTTTCCAAAGCATCCATACCTAAAGTTAAAAAGCCTTTTTTTAAAGCATATGTTAAAATATTTTCATAATTTGCATTATTTTCTATCATACTTTTTAAATTATGGTCTAAATATAAAAACTCAGCCACCATTAAGCGCCCTTTATATCCACTATACATACACTTAACACAACCCTTTGCCTTATAAAATTTTCCTTCAAAAACTTGATTTTGAAAATGAAATTTTTCATCGCTAGCTACTTTACATTCACATAATTTTCTTACCAAACGTTGGGCTATGATCAAATTAAGCGCATAAGTTATTAAATACTCTTTTGCACCCATGTGTTTCATTCTAAAAATAGCTTCTATAGCACCATTAGTATGCAAGGTGCTTAAAACTAAATGTCCACTTAAAGAAGCTTTTAAAACTATATCCAAACTCTCCTCATCTCTGATTTCACCCACCATAATCACATCAGGATCTTGCCTTAAAACCGCTCTTAAAGCTTTGTGAAAATCAAAACCAGTTTTAGAATTTAACAAAATTTGCTGAGCATGTTTAAGTTTATATTCTATAGGATCTTCTAGAGTAATGATTTTTTTATTTTGATCAAGCTCGTTTAAAATAGCATGCATAAAAGTGCTTTTACCACTCCCCGTTGGCCCGCAAAATAAAATCAAACCATAAGGTGCGTTCATGTATTTTTTCAAATAGATTAAATTTTCTTCTTTAATAAAAAGTCTATCAAGTTTTAAAACATGCTCATCTTGTTTTAAAATCCTAACCACCACACTTTGCCCAAATAACAAAGGCATAATTGAAATTCTAAAGTCATACTTTTGCTCTAAGATTATCTTAGAAAAACTCCCATCTTGAGCTTGTCTTTGTTCGGCTACATTAAGCAAGGCAATGATTTTTATATGCATTAATAAAGCCTGATAAGAATCCACATCAAGACTATGGATATATTTTAATTCTCCATCTATTCTAAATCTTATCAAAACTTCATTTTCCAAAGGCTCCAAGTGAATATCACTTGCTCTTAAAAAACAAGCATAAGTTAAAATTAAATTCAAAAACTGCTCTAATAAAAACTCATCTTTATTTTCATCACTTTTTAAATTAAGCTCTAATTTATCAAGATAGTTTTGAAAGCAAATTAAAAATTTAATCCTTTCTAGCAAGAATTTAAATTGTGTAACATCGCAAAGAAAAATTTTAATAACCTTTAAGCGGTATAAATTTTGTATTTTTTCTAAAATACTCTCATCTAAAGGTTTTAAAGAAGCTATATGAATATTTTCATCATCTTCATAAAAACAAAAAATATTATATTGTTCTATTAAAGAAAAAGGCAAAACATGAAGATATTTTTCTATTTTAAGAGTTTGATTTAAGTCTAAAATTTCCAATTTATACTCTAAAGCCAATTCTTGCAAAGAAAGTTCATTTAAAGCTTTTATTGTTTTTGCATCATTCAAAATAATTTCCTAAAAGTTTTTCATACTCTTCTTTAGCTCTTAAAGCATCTTCATACTTTCCAAGTTTTAATTTAGCATTGATAAAAACTAACCATGCTTCTTTTTCCAACAACTCAAATTCATTTGCCTCAATAGCCCAAAAAACGGCCTTTTGATAATCTTTTATTTGATAAAAATATTTAGCCAAATTTAAAGCATTTTCATAACTTGGGTGATTAATAAATTTTTCATAGAATACATTTTGCTCAAAACTTGTCGGCGGAAAAATAAAAATACACCTTAGAAAAATAAAAATACACTTTTTGGTGTAATTTTAATTTTCCACAAAGCTTAAACTTAAAATGTAATTATTATATTTCTTTTACTTTATTTTTCCAAAAATCAATAATTTTTTTATCAATTTTAGGATTTATTTCAGCTTCTTTTATTAAATCATTTATACAATCAATTCTTTTTTGCCTAGATTTAATGGTTTTTAGTTTCTTAGCGTCTTCATAATACTTAATACATTGATTTTCAAAAAGACTTACATCATAATTATCTTTTAAAAACTGAATGATACCAGCAATTAAACCATAAGCTTTAGGATGTCTTTCTTGTATTTTTTGTTCCATTTCTAATGCAAGTTTTCTTCTGCTTTCTGCAACATCTTTATTTTTTGATTTTAAAGCTATATCAACGCTTTCTTCTGCGATTTGAATAAATCTTAACACTTCTACATATTCATCTTGATCGTTTAAAAGCAAATTATGTAAAAATTTGCCTCGTTCATCTATAGAAAAGTTTTTATATTCTTCATATATTTCTTTATAAGAGTCTTCTATTTTTACTAAGTCTTTTTGCTCTTTTTTCTTTGCAAATTCCTCATTTATTGTTTGTGTTTTTTGTCTATATTCTTCATCAATTTTTTTACATTTTTGCTTATACTTATCCCAATCTTCTTTACTTTCTTGCTTGTATTTACACCATTCAAGTTTAAGATCACTCCAAGTTTCTTTCAGTGATTTATCTGGCATTCCTTTTATTCTTCTATATAAATAATTACATAAAAGAATAATAAAAATAATTATTAATATTAATAATACAACATTCATTTTAAATCCTTAAACTATATAATAGAACGCAGAACCTTGCCTTGTATAATTAACTCAATTTGTGAGTCTTTTAGGTCTATGCTGTAGCTTTTGTAATCCTTATTAACACTAATAATATCCAAAATTTTACTTATTGGATTTAATTGCAAAAGCTTGACCATAAGTTGATTATCAAAATTTAAAATATATAATCCATCTCCTTGATACTCATGTGTTTCTTCAAATACTACCCAGCTATCAGGTAGAAGCATCGGGACCATAGAATATCCATCAACTTTAATAGCTTTTAAATTCTTTGGTGTTGTTTTAAAAAAAGCTTTACTAAGCTCTAGCATTTCACCAGTTTCATATTCTTCTAATCCTATTAATTCATTGCCACCACCAGCAGAAGCTGAAATATTAAGTTTTGGTATAGAGTAAAAAGTGGCACTTTGGTTGCATTTGTTAGTATTATACTCATTTTTATTAGTATTATTTAAAAAATATTCATATGGTAAATTGCTATCTTGAGAAATTTTATAAATATATTTTTCAGGAATTTTACCTCTCTTCTCCCAGCCAGCTATAAAGCTATTTTCTATATTTAGATACTTTGCTAGTTGATTTTTATTTTTAACACCTATTGCTTCGAACATTTTTTGTAGTATATTTGAAACTTCCATAAAATTACAACCTCGATAAAAATACTATTAAAAATTAGTTTTTTTCTTGACTTATACTAACTTTTAATAGTATAATACTTCAATTAAAATTGAAATTTTATCACAATCAAAAATAAACTTCAATTAAAATTGAAGTATTAAAGGAAAAATATGATTAAAGCATATTTTGAAAACAACGCTATTAATGTAAAAGCCTTTGCTAGAACACATAATATCAGTTATGACATTTTACATAGAGTTATTAAAGGCGAAATTACAGGTCAAAGAAATACTAAAGGTAGTACAAAAGTTGTATTTGAAAAACTATTAGAGCTTGGTATTATTAACGAGCTTCCACAAGGTTTAAAGTAAAATGTATTTTTTAGAAACCAAAGAAGCTTCGCAAATTTTTAATGTAAGTGAAGGCGCCTTAAGACTTGCAGTAACTAGAAGATCAAATAAATATGAGTGGTTGAAAGTAGATAATGCTAATGGTGGCAGAGGTGGCAAAAAACTACTATTTAAAATAAGTAAAGAGCAGATTTTAACCGCCTTTAACCAAGAATTAATCACTCATGATACTTTAATTTATGATGAAAAAATGCAAGAAGTTAAATTGAGTGGGATTATAAGTGAAAATAATACAAATTGCATTATTGAAGAGAAAAATTTAAATTTAACAGAGCCAAAAATAGACAATGATTTGGCTGTTTTAAATTTAAAATTTGAAAATTTAAGTGATAAGCTTAAAGAAGATGCGAGAAGCAAAGTAAAACTACTTAAACAAGTGGAAAAATATATTGAAGGTGGTTTAAAACAAAAAAGAGCCTTAGAAATATTAAATATTAAAAAAGATATTTTTATGAAATGGCAACAATCCTTCAAAGCTCATGGCATTCTAGGTCTTATCGACACTCGCGGACTTCACCGCAAAGATAAAACAAAACTTAGCACCTGGATACAAGAGTATGCTTTAAGAGAGTATCGCTCCTTTGCAGCAGGTGGCTTTAATTTCACTGAGCTTTGGTGGAAAATTCACAAAGAGGCAGCACAAAAAGAAAACTATGATTTTATAGGTTTTGATTTAGGAGAGGTAAAACCGCTTTTTAGTGTAAAAACCTTGCAAAACTTTATTAAAAACTACTATAAAGATAAACCATTAGAACATTGTATTATCACTCAGGGCTTAGATAAAGCAAAAAGTAAATTTCTACCTGCACTTGGCAATCAAAGAGAGCTTTATGATATGAAAAATATGTGCTGGCAAATCGATAGCTCTCCAGCTGATTTTATAGTTAGAGATGATGAAACTTTCGAGCCTTTCCGTCCTCATATTTTAAGTGTCGTTGATGTCTTTAGTGGTATGGGAGTAGCTACTTTAGTAAAAAAATCTAATTCATTAAGCTTAATACGCCTTTTATGGAAAGCTATAGATAAGTTTGGTAAGCCTGATATGATTAAAGGGGATAATGGTAAAGATTATCTTTCAAAAGATTTTCAAAGCTTACTTGATGGTCTTAATATAACTTACGATGCAGCTATTGCTTATGCGGGAGAACAAAAGGCTTTAGTTGAAAGAAGATTTGGAATACTTCAACATGCTGGTATTTCTTTATTTCATGGAGCAATAGGATCAAATTTAGCTAAAAGAGAAGCTATTGAGCAAAAAACTCCTAAAAAAGAACGACATGCTAAAGATGAATACGGTTTTACTAAAAAGACTAATCAAAAACTACTTCATACCTTTAATGAGGCTTGTGAATTTTTAGAAGCTGAAGTAATTAAATGGAATATGTCTAAAGTACGTCGTAAAAAAGGCGTTAAAACACCACTTGAACTTTGGAACTCATGTGATAGAGCTATAGTAAAAATATCTTATGAAGAATTTTTATTTAATGCAGGTAATAAGGAACTTAGAGTTGTTGGCAAAAAAGGTATTAACTTTGAAGGTAGAGTTTATAAAAGTGCTTTAATGCCAAGTGTTGGAACAAAGGTTAAATGTGTACAAAATATCGATAATATCAAAGAGCTTTTCATCTATGATATGATGGGAAAATTTATTTGCTTAGCACTTGATGAAAGTATCGCTAAACTTAGCAAAGAAAGCTTTAAAATACTTAAAAAAGGCTATGAAAGCGAAGTTAAAGCCATCAAAGAAGTGCTTAAAAAAGATGAAATTGCGGCCTTTACTAAACTTAATATTAAACAAGACTTACAAGATCTACAAGTTGCTTTTGAAAACTCACTTATAAAAGCTAAAGAAGTACAACAAAAATCACTTGCTAAAGAAAATTTAACAAAACAAAGAAAACTTGAAAAAATTAAAAACGATACCAGCGCTGATGAGCTTATTTTAAACTCTAAAAAAGAAACTACAAATAATGAAAGCGAATTTGACATGGAAGCTTTTATGGATAGAAAATATTTTGCTGGTTAAAAATTGTTTAAAGCTTGATTAATTCAAGTTTTAAAGAGTTTTTAAAATCTAAAAACTTAGCAAAAAAACAAAAGGATGAAAAATGGATTTAGTTGAACAAACAAAGAGATTTTTAAATACACAAAACATCTCTCAAAACAACTTAGCTGATCGCTTAGGTATTAATAAAAGCTATATGGTTGGATACATGAAAGAAGGTAGAGCTTATAAATATGCTACTAAAGTAGAACCATTGCTTGAAAAGTATATAAAAAGCTTCGTAGAAGAAAAGAGCATTAAAGAACTACAAACACCTTTTATAGTTACAAAAGATGTAAAAGCAATTAATGTAACTATAGAAAATGCTATGTGTAATCGTGAAATGGGAGTTATCATAGGCGAAGCAGGAACTGGTAAAAGCCGAGCTATTAAAGAATATGCTAATAAAAATGGCACAAGGGTAGTTTTGTTTGAAGCTACTACTGAAACTAGCAAAAGAATGCTTTTAAGCGGTCTTGAAAATAAACTTAATGTGTGTTTTAAAGGCTCACTTGATGATAAGATTAGAGGCATAGCTAGTGAGTTATCAAGAACTTCAAAAGTTTTAATTATAGATGAGAGCGAACACTTACCTTTTAGAGCACTTGAGTGCTTAAGACGCATATATGATTTTTCAAACACTGCTTTGATTTTAGTAGGAACTAAAAAACTTAAAAACAATCTTACAGGTGTTGGTAGAAATGATTATAACGAATATGGACAGCTTAGCTCTAGAATTGGTGCAAAATGGGAATTAAAAGGACTTTGCTATCAAAACAAAGAGGGCTTAAAAAATGATGATTTAAAAGCGCTTTGTGATTATTTTTCCTTAGTAGATAAAAAAGCAATAGATTTGGTTTTTAATCTAGCTAGAGGTAATTTTAGAAAAAGCGAAAAGCTTTTAAAAAGAGCTAGTGATTTTGCTGATGGTAAAAGTATAGAAATAAAGCATATTGAAGCTGCAGCTGGATATTTACTATTAGGCTAAGAATGAATTTTGAAGAAATAGCTAGGGAATTAAATATCTCAAGAGTTAGAGTTGGACAAATATATAAATCCGCCTTAAAAAAGCTAGCTCATCCAAAAAACAAAGAAAAATGGAGAGAGATTATGGATACCTTAGAAGCTTTAGAAGAGCAAAGAGTAAAAAAAGAAAATTTAATGCAAGGAGAAAGAAAATGAGAAGAATGATTAGAGGCGAAAGAGCTGATTATAGTATTTCTTTATATGAGGTAAAAGGTGCAAGTATTGTTTACAAAGAAAGTGGTGCATTTATAGATATTTTAAAAGGAATCTATCCTGATCATATTGCCTTAAAAATAATCAATCATGAAAAAAGCAAAAAGCTTAACAAAGGTGCTTAATTAAAGCACTTTGATTAAGTTTTTTAAAACTTAAATTTATTAGAAAGGAAAATTCATGGCAATAGTTTATATAGCTTCCCCTTATAAAGCTTTAGCTGTAAGAGAAAGTCAAAGAAAAGCACAAGCTATTAGCATAGCAACGCAAGAATGCTTAAAAATCATGCGTGAATGTGAAGGCTTTACACCTGTTTCACCTATTTTACAATTTAGCTATTTAGATGAAGAAAAACACAGAGAAATAGCTTTAAAAATGGGATTAGAGCTTTTAAAAGCAAGTGATTACATTTATATGAGTACCCATGAAGATGCTAAGTATTCACAAGGTATGCAAGAAGAATTAGCATTAGCTAAAAAGCTTGGCATTAAAGAATTAACATTGGATTTGCCCTTATAAAAAGGGTTTGAGAATAGTTAGAAAAAGAATTAAACACGCAATGCTTTTAAGGTATGGTGTAGTTCTTTGGGATTACCAAATTAAAAAATACAATTTAAAGGAAAACAAATGGAAATAAAAAGTTTTGAAGATGTTAATTTAGCGCTTAAAAAAATAGCAGAACTTAGTGTAAAGATAGAAAAGATTAATGGTGATGTAACTTTAGCTTGTAATGAGATTAAAGAAGCTCATGCGGGTAAAATTAAAGTTTTAAACGATGAGCTTAAATATATGGAACAATGTATTAGCACCTTTTGTGAAAACAACAAGCATGAATTTGCTGAAAAAAGATCTAAAGAATTTACCTTTGGAAAAATTGGTTATCGAATAAGCGAGAGTGTGCCTTTACCAAGAGTAAAAGAAAAGCTAGAAGCTCTTGTAAAAGCTTTTAAAAGTTATGGGCTTAATGAATGTATTAGCTACAAAGAAGAGCTTAATAAAGATGCAATTATCGAGCTTGAAGATAGCACTTTAGTAAAGCTTGGTCTTAAAAGGGTGGTAAAAGATAATTTTAGAATAGAACCTCGTATTGAAAGTTTGGAGATTGAAAAATGAAACTTAGCAATATTGTTGCTTGGGTTTTATATCAGAGTGAATTAGAAAATTTTACCATTAAAGATAAAGATATTGATCCAAGCGGTGTTATTAGATTTTTAAAATTTAACAAAGTCCATTGATTTAATGGGCTTGATTAAGTTTTTAAAACTTAAATTAAAACAAAAGGATGAGAATGTATGTAAATGTAAGTGTAGATGCAGATGATCTAGAATGTGTTAGTGTGGATGATGTTGTTGAGTTGTTTGATACTTTGGACAATGAAGAACAAGAATTATTTTTTAAAAGAATTGGTAGAGATACATGTATTATAAAAAAAATAAGAGATTTGTTTTATGAATTAAACAATAATGAAGCAGTAGAGCTTTTAAATGAGTTAAATAGCAATTTCAAAAGCGATAAAGAATGGCAAGAAATAGTTAAAAATATAAATGAAGATTAATATAGGAGGGTAAAATGGATATAAAAGGTATTGTTTTTAATGAGTGGTATATTTTGTTTATAGTTCTTTTTATAATAGCTTTGGTTTTAAATTATTACTATAGTAAAAAGCAAAAAGAGCTTTTGATATTAAACTTACAAGCATTAGAATTAAATTTACAACTACAAGAAGAAAGCATTAAGCGATTAGAAATTCAACAACAAGAATTAAAACTTCTTATAGATATATACAAGGATAATTTAGTAAAAATCAAAATATAAGAATTTAACAAAGCCCATTAAATCAATGGGTTTGATTAAGTTTTTAAAGGATGGTTTGTGAAATTTCTTACTTCAAAGTCTTTTAATGATGAAAGTGTGTTTTTTGTAAAATTAAGAGCTTATCAAGCCTTACAAAATATGTCTAGACAAAGTTTAGAAAAATTTTTAATACAAAAATTCTTTAAACAGGCTGTGATAAAAAATAAAATTTTGGTTTTTTATTTTACAAATACCACTGCTTTAATGGAATTTAACGCGAAAAAAGAACTAATAAAAGCTCAATTAAGGATTATTTACAAACAAAATTTTGAACTTTTTTATAAGAATTATATGCTTATTTTTAAGGATATAAAAGCAGAGCTTATAATTTTAAAAAACACGCAAGAAAAAGAAGTTTTTAAAAAAGAAATCTTTATTGAAAAAAGCACGGGAAACTTTCATATTCACGATAATGTTTTAAAAGAAAAATTTTTAGAACTTCAAATTATTATAAAAAACAATATTAAAAAGGATCTGAATGCAAAATCTTAAAAAACAACTTATAAAAATAATTCATACCCTAAGAAAAGACGCTCATTTAAGCGATGATGAAAGCTATCGCTGGATATTAAACGAAAGGTATGGTAAAAGCTCATCCAAAGATTTAAGCATTGAGGAACTTAGAGATTTTGCTATAGCTTTGGGATATGATGAAAAGTTTTTAAAAAATACTAAAAAGACAAGATATTTTAAAAATGAAAATACCAAAAGTGGAAGGGCTACAAAAAAACAGCTTAATATGATACAAGCTATTTGGAGTAAAAATGCTAAAAATCCTACACAATGGGCTTTAAGAGAATTTATTAATAATATCATTAAAAAGCGACCTTTACATCTTTGGTATTTAAGTATAGAAGATGCTAATAAAGTCATTTTAGGGCTTAAAAATTTAGAAAACAACAGCACACATTCAGCTGAGCGAAGCTAATCTCAAAGAGTGGTTTGTTTTGATGAAAGCTCTCATCTTAGTTTTTAATGACTAAGATGAGGGTGATTAAAGCAATTACAAAAGCTATAATCTCATTCATAATATCTCCTTTTTAAATAAAATTACCAAATTATATTTAAAAGGAAAATTTCTTACATAAAAACTTCTTTAAACTTTTTCATTTTTATATAGTTTAAGAATTTTTTTATCTTTTTTACTTTAGTTTATGATTAAACAAATTATTATTTACTAGACTTTTCTCTTATAATCCTTTCTTTTTCACTCATAGGATATTGTTTGTCCCAAGATTCCATAAGTTTTCTTTCTTGATCTGATAATCTAATATTATATGTTTTACTCATGTATAAATAGCTTCTTGCAATCCAGCCTTTAGAATAATTAGCAGGATAAAATCTTTTTAATTTAAAATCTGCATATACTTTGCAATTTCCATATTGAGTATATTCTAAATTCAAAGGAGCCTCAGCATATCTAAAATTACTTCTATCGCCATTAACCTCGCCTATGGCAGGAACTAGGTTTTGTTTATCAGCTTCCATTTTTGCAAAAAGTGGATCATTTTGACAAGCTTTTCTACCACCTTCTCTCCAACAAGGTAAATGTTTTCCAAAATTTTGTGCAGGCATAATATGCTCCCATTCTATGCGTTTTGCTCTTTGATTGATTTTTCCTTTTTTAGTATATTCATTGCGTGGAGTGTATAAATCACTTTTAACTACTTCAAACTTAGTGTATTTTTCTTTTTTATTTGATTTAAATGGAGCATTACAATAAAAATCATATTGATAAGTACTACCTAAGCTATCGTATAGCTTAACTAATTCTTTTTTGCTTTCATTGAAATTATCACTAGCTAATAAAGATAAAGATGAGAGCAATAGAATAGATAAGAGTTTTTTCATTGTTTTTCCTTTATATAAAAATGTAATTATAATCTCAATTTACCAAATTTTATTTTTTTAGATAAAATTTTAAAAATCTTTATTTAAGGCTTAATATGCTCTCTAATAGTGAATATTTTGATTATTTTATTGATTTTGTGAAAAATAATGATAAGCGTGAGATTTTAAAAGAATTTGGTGGTGGAAATATTTATATCCCAAGCTATAAGACTTTAATGAGAGATGAAGAATTAAAACAAGATTTTAAAACACTTATAAAACAAGGTTTAACCACTAAAAATGCAAGTGTAGAATGTGCAAAAAAATATGATTTAAGCTTAAATGCTGTGTATTTAATCACCAAAGAATTAAGAGAGAATTTAGAGCCAAGTTTATTTTAATATCTATTATGATATATTCTATAACTAATTTAATTGAAAATGATTTAAATACATAAGCGGGAGGCTATTATGAGTGCAAACTATCGATCAATAGAAATTTATATTATTGAAGATCAAGAATATATTTATGAATATGACAAAAGTAGTATAGAATGTCTTAATGATACTGTAATGCATATTAGACCTTTGTCTCAAAATGATACTCAGTATGAAGTTACTTTTAAGACTTTTAAAAATAACAAAGATAAAGACAATGAATTTCAAAAACAGACAAAATACAGAAATCATCTTTTACATGCAAAAATATATGCAAACATCCGTGAAAATGAAGTGAAAATAATAGATGAAAATCCTTTTGTTAAAGTTGAAATAAGATATGAAGTTATAAAATATATAACTAATTTGGATGAAATGGCCAAAAGTGGTATTATAGAAAATGTAGAAATAGAAAAAATCAGCTCTCAAACTCTAGAGCAATCACATAAGCTGAGTCATTAAAATTATGACTCACGCTTTTAATACTAAATTCATAATTATCCATATTAATATCTTTAATCTTAAGCTTGCCACCAGCTCTTATTTCTCTTCCTATAAGCTCGCATCTTCCATTTAGCCCACCTTTTTGAAGCTCATTTAGCTTGCTTTGTGCCTTTTTAAAAGCTTCATTATCACTTTTTGGTTGTGATATGTGCATTTTATAAATATTTTCCCCACTTCCTACTTTTATACTTTTTATCTTTGCTTCATCTATATCTTGCCACTCTACTATCACAGCAGAGTATTCATTTCTACCACTTTCTGAAATTTCTAATGAGTTACATTCACATAAAGCTATCTCAAAACAAGGTAATTTTTCATTTTTACTTGTAATGTTTGCGGCATTATCTCCTATTTTTCCATCTTTTGGTGTTATGATTAAGGTATTTTCTTTAATCATGCAAATAAATCCATATTCAAAACAAATCTTATATAAAAATTCTAAGTTGTTTTGATTGTTTTGTAATATACTTACAATATTTTGATCTTCTCCGCTTGTTTTTATCTTTAAACTATTTTCACTCGCTAATTTATTTGCTATAGTAAAAAGTGTAGTATTTTCAAAGCTTCTTGTTTTTTTATCTTTTATGTTTGTGTCATTTTTTCCACTAAAATTAACAGCACTAGCCCTTACTTCGGTAGTATTTAAAGTGTAATTTTTGCTCACAACATTTACATTAAAAGTTCCACATTTAAAAAGCTTTTCAAAACCAAGCCAAAGTTCTAAACTATCCCCAAACAATGGTTTAGAGTAAAGCCCAAAAAAGCTTAAGCTAATCTCATCGCTTTCATTACCTTCTTTATCTTCATAAGAAATACTGATAATATTTTTAGAAAGCTTTTGTGTAACATCTTTTCCTTTTACAACAAGTTTAAATCTTGGTTTTCTTACCATAAGGCTTTTTCCTTATCCTCTTTGATTTCAAGTTGCGGTAGAATAATCTTATCTCCTGCTTTTAAAATGGGTTCCAATTTTGGATTAGCTATTAATACCTGCTCAAAACATTGTAAATTTTTATAATGTTTATAAACTATACTATCAAGCCTTTCATTGTTTTTAGCTATATAAATCTTATTCATCAAAGTCCCTTTCTAAATCCATACTAAAGCTTTGTGCTACAAAGCCACTTCCATCTACAAATGCACTTCTATTTTCATTTAAAGCTAAAATCACAAACTTACCATAATACTTTCCATTAGCTCCTATTAAAATATAAGATTTTTGTTCTTTTGCCATATTCTCAAGTTTATCTAAGTAAGTGTTTCTATCCCCTTTTAAAGGTAAGGTTTTGCCTTGTATTTTAATCTTTTCACTTTCTTTGGAACTTGCAAATAAAGCATTATGATTATTAAGTCTATTTTGACTTTGTATGTTATATTCTAAGCTTCTTTCTAAATTATCAAAATTTAAAGCTTTAAACTCAAATTCTCCTAAAGCTAAAACCATTTAAACTCCTTTTTAGTTTTGCAAAGCTAAAATTATCTTAGTTAGATAGGGTTGATGGTTGCAATGTAGTAGTTGAGGATGTGCGGTAACTAGTCCGAGAACACATCGTATTGTGGGTGCAAGTCCCACCGCTCTATCTAATTTTTTCTAAGTGCTTAAGACCTTTTCTATCTTTATCCACTTTCCCAAGCGTAATAACCGCATTAGTTTTTCCAAATTTTTTTAGTTTGCAATCAGGTCTTATGATGATTTTATTCACTTTTTTACTATTTTTCATATCATCAAAAAAATAAACCAAACTTTCTTCTTTCTTGTCCCAATAAACCTCTTTTGCCTCATCTAAAACCTTAACAATTTGCTTGATTTCATCCACACTTAAGGCTTGATTGTAGTTTGCTTTTCTTTTAGGACTTGCGTGTAAAAGATTGTTTTTGCTAAGTGTAAAGTATAAGTCTTCTAAGTCTTTTTTGTTAAGCTTTTCTAAAAATTCCTTAGTGCTTTTATCCATTTTACCCACTTGAATGAAATTAATAGGATATTTTTGATTATCTTTAACAATAATTTCATCTACCATTTCATCTAAACTTTTTTGCCAGGTATAGAGTTCTTTTTCGTGAGTAAAACTCTTAACTTCTTTTGTTTTTTTGGCTGCAATACTTAGCATGTTAAGTTTTATGAAATTTTGAATTACTTCGGTGTTTTTTTGCTTATAAAGCTCATCTAAAAGCTCTTCATCGTTAAAGCCATTAAATTCACTTTCTTTGGTGTTTGAAGGTGGAATTTTTAAGCCTTTAACTTCATTCTCTCCTAGTGCTAAAACATAACATCTACAACCATAATCATGCATGCTTACATGTGGATAGTGCGTATCCCAAAAAGGATCATCTTTAGGTAAAACTATGCCATCAAATGCTCTATGCTTATCTCTAACATGCGAATCTTGTTTTGTGCAATATTTAAGATAAGGCTTGATGCTTTTCATTTGATTTTCATAGATAGCTTTGGCTTTAGCTTTTCTTGAGTTTTCTTCAAAAATCTTTTTTAATCTTGCACTATTAAAATTGGTTTTTTTAATTTCACCTGTTTTTCTATCTATAATTTCTTTTGAACCCCACCAACCCTTAGCTTTTAATTTTTCTTCAGCAATCTTACTCCAAGTACTAAATTTATCTCCATTTTTTATAGCATTTACTAAAGAATCTTGTATATCTTTCAATAAGCTTTCATCTATAAGCTTGGCAATAGTAAAAACTTTTTTATGAGAAGAATGTGAAAGCTCATCATAATCAAAGCTAACTTGTGGCTTTTTATTTTTTAAAAATAAAACAGCTTCACTTGGTTCTTGGAAAAAACCTATTTTAGCGTTTGGCATTTTAATCCTCCAAATATCCCAAGATATTAGAATTAACTAAAGACATATAAAGATATTTTTCAAAATCAGCTTGCTTTAGACTAGAAAAACTCCCTTGAAGTTTTTCAAATGCTTCATCATAATTTTTGCTTTCTTTAATAGTTTTTTCAAACTGTTCTTTGAAAAATTTTGCCATAGCCTCATCAACTTGTAAATATTCTTTTTGTTCTAAAGCCTTATCTATAAAATCTTCTTCAAAGTCTTCTTTTAAAGTTGCTTTATTTTCAAAAATTTCTTTATTTTTAGCATTAGTTGTTAAAATTTCTTTAACAAGCTTTCCATCTACATTATAAGTGTTTTTAATATAAGTTTCATCAAAGTTAAATCCCATGTTAAAAAGCTTCAAATCTCTTTCACAAAGTTCGTTTTTCGGATCAAATTCATTAAAAAATTGCATATATAATTCATCATTAAAATGATTAATTTCCTTAAAAAATTTAAGCGCACGATTTAGTACAAAAAGTACTATTTGTCCATCTTGTTCAGCTATTTCGTTTCTAATTTGATTGTGAGATTGTGCAGCTGCCAAAGAACCACTACTAACTTGTGATGTTAAATTTGCACCTAAAATAACACTTCTTATTTGATTATCTAAATAATTAATTATTTCTTCATAATTTGCTTTTGTGTTTGGTTGAATTAAATTAAGTTCTTCTTCTTTATCAATAACAGCACTATCCCCATTTAACATTTGATGTATTTCATTAGCAAGTGCATCAGGATCGCTATCGGTTTTCGCAACAGCCCAAGGAGAGCCAAACCTTTCTAGAAACTCCATCCAAAATTTTAAACTTGCATTTTTAAGTTTTATAGGAAAATATAACTTTGAGAGTAAAGCGTCGCCATTTTTAAATAAAAAATTAGATCCAAAAAGCCCATAAATTGCTTTTTTATCTTCAACTAATTCATCATATCCATTGCCATTATAAATAAGCTCATCGTTTTCATTAAGAGTAAAATTTCTAAAATCTCTTTGCTTTAAAATAGGATAATAAAAACCATTTTTAAGTTTATAATTAACTTCAAAAACATTAAGTCCATAAAGATGAGTTTCTAAAATTTGACCAACTAAGTCAGGGTTGAATAAATATTCAAAAGTTTCTTTAATAGCTTCATTTTTGCAAATAATTTGAATTTGTTTTGAAAGAATTACACCCTTTCTACTTTGAACAGCTTGAGTAAAGCTTAGGTCTTTAAATATCTCTCTTTGATCGTTTTCGTTAATTTGCGATATGTTTAGATAATTTGAATTTATTAATATATCAACCAAAGAATTATTTTTAAACAACACTTCTCTTTTTGGTTTTTTTACTTTTTCCATAGATTTTCCTTAAAAATGTCTTATCTTTGATGTAAAACTATGACTTCTTCTTTTGATACTTGATTTTGTTCTTGCTAATAAAAAAGCACCTGCTAAGCTATCAGGCGCATCATCATTTTTACCCTCTGGAAATTCTAAAAGCTGATTTATGAGCATAGTTTGGCTTTTATGTAAAAAAAGTTCTTCATTTTCAAAGGCAATACTTAAACTCTCAATACGCTCAAACTTGCTAGTACTGTTATTTTTACCTCTTAATGGTAAGAACACTCCGCTCTCTAAACTTTTTTCTTGTATCCATTTTTTTAAGAAAAATTGACCGCCATTAGTTTCAATTTCAATTAAACGGCACTTATAAATTTTTTGTAGGTTAAAAATAGTTTTTATGATACTTTGTGCTTTTAAAATTTTAACAATGCTTTCTATTACATAAAAGCCCTTTGCAGCTTTACCAATAACTGTAATTGCTGTATAATCGCTTTTTGCTTTCTCTCCTGCTGGATCAATATACATGTAATATTGGCTAATGGATGGTAAGTGATTATAAAAATTAATTGTTTCAAGATTAAATATTTGATTTTCACTTCTTGGATTATTAAGCTGCTCTTTATTAAAAGCTTTTAGGTTTTCAGCTCTTAATTTCATTAAATCTTCTAAACTTTTAGCCTCGCTCCAAAGAACTTTAGCTCCCTTATCCATTAAGGTTTTATTTTTTATGTAAAAATTATGAGCGCTTTTAAAATCACTGTTTCTATAAAGTGTAGCATACTCATCCCATAAATCAAGTCTTTGTGGAAATTCTTCAATAGAACGAAATACTTTTGGATTCCAAAAACCAAGTTTTAATTTTCTTGCTAGAACGCTATCATTATGCAAAATTGTACCAATATAAAGCACATCAAGCTTTCCATCAGCACTTCCTAAGTTTAAAACAGCCTCATCTACCCAATCTTCTAGTTTATCTCTTTGATCTTTACTTCTAACATTGGTGTCATTTTCTAAATCATCCAAAATAACCAAATCAGGTCTTTTAACCCCATATCTAACACCACGCAATCTTTTTCCACTTCCAAAAGCTTTAACCTTAACACCGTTGTTACTAACAAATTCTCCAACACGCCAAGTCTTGCCAATTCCTACTACTTCAGGAAAGTCAAGCTTTAAATGTGGATTATCTTCAAGTTCTGCTTTTATAGCTTCAAGCATTCCTTCCATAAGCTCTACTGCATCTGAGATTTCTACTATAAAGCTTTTGTAATTAAAAACCAAACACCATAAAGGAAAAAGCTGTGAGGTATAAGTTGATTTACCATGTGCTCTTGGGGCAGCTATAGCATGTTTTTCTCCTTTACTCTCTTTTTTAAGTGCCAATTTTTCAAAAACTTTATTTAAATGCAAATGTAAAGCACACTCACCTTTGATGGTAAAATAATGTGGAAAATAAGTTCTTGCAAAATAATCAAAATCCACACTTGCTCTTTTAATTCTTTCTTCTTTTAAGGCAGGATCTAAATGACTTTCATGCAAAAATTGAGTTTTTAATTCATTTTTTAACTCATCCATCCATTCTAAAAAGTCTTTTCTTTGCATAGCACTTTTTAACTCGTTTGGAGTGCTCTCATGTTTTTGCTCATTTATTATTAAAAACTCATCTAATTCTTCTTTAGTAAAAAGCATTATTCATCCATTGCTAAGATTTCTTTTTCTATCACGCCACTTTCTAAAAGCAATACTAGTTTGCTCACACAATCTTTATCATTTTTCAAATGGCTTATTATGATTTCAACTACCTTTTTAGCGACATTTAAACGATAAGTACTTGGATCTTCAAGTCTTGCTACTTTTCTCATTTTTGAAAAACTATCTCCTATTCTTGCAATAGCTTCAGTTTTTTTCTCAGCATTCATTTTTTCATCAGAATTGATATTTTCAATCGCGCGAAACATTTGATCTGTAAAGCTTTCATATAAAGATGCACTCTCCTTGTCTTTAATTTTTGAAGTTAAAAGACTAGTTTTAACCTTATCCCAATCTCCATCTTTTGCTTTGTAATTTCTTATAGTTTTTTCATTACGGTTTAAAATTTTTGCAATTTTGAAAATATCAAAACCTGCAATGTATAGTTCTTTTGCAAGTTCTTTAATCTCATTGCTAGCCATTTATACTCCTTAAATCCATTCTTCTTCTTTTGTGTTTAAACGCCCTAGCTTTGTTTTGTGGAATAAAATCATCTTCATCAATTTCAGTTGGAATTTTTTTATTAGCCATTTTTAAAAGCAAATCATTTGCCCATTCTATAATTTCATTCAAACTTTCCTTTGGAAAATCATTACGGCGTTTTAGCTCCATAATTGCAAGCTTTACACAAATATCTTTTAAAAGAGGAGTTGGTTTATTAGGTATCTTTATAAAACTTGCAATATAACTTTGTGCATCATTAATGGCATCATCAATTACTTCTTTATCGCACACCCCGTTGGCATTTAAATCGCTAAGTTGTGCAATATCATCAAAACTTAATTCTTTGGTTAAATCATACTCGTTGATTAAAAATGATTTTACTTCTTTCATTATTTGCCTTTTAAGCTGGTTAAAATATGGTTAAAATCGTTTAAAATAATTTTCTAATATCTTTTTAGCTTTAAAGGTAAAAAATACTTTTAAAGCTAAATTTATGCGTTTATTTTAAAACAAGCTTAATAAGTCCATTTGGTCTAGTACAAACTGGCATTGCTCTCATTTCACCTACAATTTCAATTCCAGCTCCACGAGATAAAATCTCAGGCTTAGAAACAAACATTAAACTTGGTGCTTTTCCTAAAGCTTCTGTATGATTAGCTCTTGTGAAGTAAATGCGATTAGAATTATCTTTTGGAACAACAATACCTTCATTGCTTGCTAAAAATTCTACATTTTTACCTTTTGTATTTTTATATTTTGCACTATAACGGCGGAATTTAATTCCATAAAGAATTAAAGATTTATCTTTTTCATCTCTACTTGCAAGATTATTTTTATAAAGATCTTCACTCAATGCAAGATTAGAAATGCTCGCAAAAAGTTCATTTCCACAAAGCACTTCATAATCTATATTAGTGCCAAATTCATCAACTATTGCAGCATCTATACTATCGCATATATTAGCTAGTGTTGCACTTCCATCTTTTTTAACTTCAATAGTAGTTTTATTTGTACTACCAAAATCAAAAAGCACATTTCCTTTACCATCTAAAATCTTGCCAAACAAAGCTCCATTTGCCATGTATTCAAGTGTGGTAGCAAAGCTTTCCCTCATTCTCTTAATACAAACACCAATAGCCCCGCTTAAAGTTTTAATTTGAGCTTCTCTTAAAGCTAGTGATCTTAAATTATTGATTTCGCTAGCTGAAATTCTTTCAGCTAATGCAAAGCGTGGTAATGGAATATTTAAAATATAAGAATTTCTGGTTTCTTCTAAAAGGTGTTCCCCGTTTTCACTCACACTATTTAAAACAACACCAGCTCCTTTTATAATTTCAACTCTTGCTGTACTTTCTAAAGAAGGAACTTTTTCTTTAAAAAAAGTATCACTTACAAAATGCGGCGAAGCTTTGGTTTGATTAATAACTTCGCTAACTTTTGTGCTTGAAAAAATCTCTAAAAGTTTTTCTAAATCCATTGTTACTCCTTAGTATTAATAATTAAATTTTGCAAAAAAGCTTTTTTGATTGCACTTTGATGAATATCTGAAAGAATTACTTCGCCCATAAGCAAAACTCCATAATAACCATTATTAAATACATCATCTTTAAGCACTGCTAATTTGATATTTTCCTTAGCGCTAATATCTTCATTTGGGCATTTTTTAAAATTTTCCCCATAATCTTCACTAATAAGCAAAGTTCCTCTTGCTAAACTTGGATTTAATTCCATATCAACCTTTGCATTAATTGAAAACAAATCTTTAGCAATAATACTTTCTAATCCTTTTGGCATAGCAACTAAAGGTTCATTGCTTAAACTTTTTTGTATATTTTTTGGTGGCATTTGTTCTCCTTGTTCTTTTATGAGAGTAGTTTTTTCTTCAATGCTTTGGCCTATTAACTCAATATTTTCATCTACTGCTTTTACATCATCTTGCAATTTTAAAGCTTCATCTTGTGTATTTTCATCAAGATTGCTTGTATTTGGTTTGTTTTGATTTTCGTTTTTTCTTGCCATTTTAAGCCTCTAACATCATTTTAACAACATCTAATTCTTCATTGTTACTTGGGGTATTTTTATTTGCAAACTTATTATTTTGCATATTGTTAATTTCTGGAGCACTATTAATAAAAGCAGTAAATCCTTCAAGGTCTTTACACGCATAAGTTAATGCCCATTCTTTTTGAGAATTTGCAATTTTTCCACTACTTAAAGCATTCTCTACTAAAGAATTAGCCAAATCTTTAGCACTTTCTTCGTTTTGTTTTTTTAAGTTCTCATTTTCTTTTTTCAGTAAGTTGTTCTCATCCTTTAAAGCCATAATTTGAGATTCTAACTCTTTAATTTTTTCATCCATTTTTACTCCTTTATTTTGATTATTTTTATTAGCAATAAGCTCATCAAGCTCATCTATAAACGGTGTGTTTGTTAGAGCAACTGAGTGTAATTTTGCTCTTATTAATTTTCCACTTTTATTGTCTTTTGCATTAAATTCAAAGACAGGAGATAAATAGCGGTATTGTTTATTTGCTATATATTTTTTAGCTTCCTCATTAAACTCAGCTTTTGCCATTAGTGCACCATTTTCTAAGAAAAGCTCTTTAATCCAACCTGCAGCTGGAGCTTTTTCATTTTTAAGAGTTTGATGTTCATAATCTATAACTATGTCAATCTTTTTTTGATTAAAATTATCAATCATAGACTCTAAATCTTTATCATCTATCTTAAAAACACCATTAGCATGACCTTTCCATTCACCTTTTATGGCTACTTTTATTGGCTTATCATTGCTAGCTTCAACTAGGTTTTCTTTATTGATAAAAAACATTTTAAATCCTTAAAAAATCATTTTTTGGCAAAAAACCACTTTGTAAAGTTCTTGCATAAATACTTAAATAACCATGATCACTAACTCCTTCATAAATCTTTTTAAGATCTTTTAACTCTACCCTAAAGCCATTATTAAGCTCTGCATTTGAAAGCACCTTATCAACGCTTTCTATGGTGTCAAATAATTTGTGTTTTGCATCTATTCTATGTTTAGGTGTTTTTGATTTGGTGTGAGTTAAAATATAAAGTTTCCAAGTACCTATTTTATTTTCTAAATCTTTATAGCTTTCTCCTTCAAAATCAAGCAAAAGCGAAGCTTCTAAACCATTGATACAAGTTGCTATATTTTGAGTGTTTTCAAATTCCCCTAAATATGCTCTGATATTAAAATCTTCAAGTAATTTTAAAAGCTCAATTTCAAATTCTTTAAGCATTTGTTTCCTTATAAAAAATTGATGGCATTTTAGAATGAGAGTTTTTTACTTTCAAATAACGATTTTTGCACAAAGGTTTTAGCACAATTTTTTTCTATTTTTTAAAGAACCTTTTTTATTAAACTTGCAGCAATTCAAAGGAGAAGAAAATGAAACCAAACCCTTATTTTAAACTTGATGAGTTTAAATGCAGATGTGGAAAATGTGAATTGCCAAAAGGTGTACCAAGTGATGAGCTTGTGGATATTCTTTGTCAAATAAGGGAGCATTTTAACTCATCTATAATTATAAATAGTGCTTATAGATGCGCTTCTCATAATGCTAAAGTTGGTGGTTCCCCTAAATCTCAACACACCTTAGGGAGTGCAGTAGACTTTGTAGTTAAGGGTATTAAAACAGAGGAAGTTCATCAGTATGTTTTAGATAATTTTGGCGAAAGAGGTTTAGGGATTGCTATAAAACATAATTTTGATAATTCTTATGCAGGTTTTGTACATATTGATACGCGTGGTAAAAAAGCAAGATGGACTTATGCTTAAAGGTTTAAAATGTTTGATATATCTAAATTATTTGGCTTTGAAAAAATAGCTATTTTTGCCTTAATTGTTTTAAGTTCTTTTTTGTTTTTTAAAAACCATACTCTAACTTTAGAAAATGAAAATTTAAAGCTTAAGTCTTTGCATTTAAATAGTGAAATAAATGTATTTAAAGATAAATTAAAAGAGCAAAATAATGCTATTGAAAAATTAAAAATAGAGTTAAAGCCCAAAGAGGTTTTAAAAGAAGTTTTAAAGGTTGATAAGGTTTTTATCAAGGATGAAAGCTGTCAAAGTGAGCTTAATGCTTATAAGGAGCTTTTTAATATCTTAGGTAGCAAGCAATGAGAATTCTTTATATAAAACTATTAATCTTTCCTTTTGTTTTAAGTGCTTGTGCTAGCAAGGATATTTTGATTAAAACTGAATTTAGCGAGGTTAAAATACCTGTTAAATGTCCTTTAAAGCTTCCTTTAAAACCTTTAAACAAAGGTAATTTAGCTAGTGCAAAAGAACTTAGCAAATATTATTTAGAAATTGAAAGTATTGCTAAAACTTGCACAGGATGGGATGAAAATGAAACTAGTTATTGAACTTAGCATTGCTTCTTTGTTTTCTAGCTTTGCTTTAGCTTTATTTTATTTGATTGAAATTCTTACAAGGAACTAGCACATGAAGTTAGAAGATATTTTTGTATATATAGTTTTAATGATAGTAAGCTTTATAGCAGGACTTGTAGGAATAGTAACGAAAAACAAGCTAAGTAAAGAGCTTAACATAAAAGGCAAGTTTATACTCTTTTTAAAAGGTATGCTTGGATCTATGTTTGTAGCATACTTAGTTTTTGAAATTGTAAGTTATTTGAATTTTGGTATCAAATTAAGTGTTGCTATGGGTGGATTTGCAGCTTACATGGGAACAGATGCATTACTTAAAATAGAACAGCTTGTAGAAAAAATAATAAGCAAGAAAGTAGAAAAACTATGAATGAGCTTGGCATCATTTGCGACATTAAAGACAACAAAGCAAAAGTTGCTATTGGAGAAATGGTAACTGATTTTTTAAGTGTTTTTCAAGCTTTTTCAAATTCTTACGCAGTGAGTTTTTCACCTTTAAGAATAGGAGAGCAAGTTTTAGTAATGCCTGTGCGCGGGGATTTAAACTCAGGTGTAATTTTGCGTGGGCTTTACCAAGAAAAACACAAAGCAAAAAACACAGATACTAATACTTTTAATATAGACTTTGAAGATGGAACACACCTAGAATATAACTCTAAGAGTAGCACTTTAAAGCTTGATGTAATTAAAGATATAAATATTACTTGTATTAATGCAAATATTAAAGCAGAAAAAGTTTTAGTTGATAGTCCTAGTATTGATTTAGGACTTGGTGGTAAAGGTGTGGTAACTACTGAATGTATTTGTGCTTTTACAGGAAGTCCACATCCACATGGTTCAAGCAATACAAGGAGTAAAATCTAATGGCAATTTCACAAGGCTCTTTAGTTTCTAAAATGGAAAAACATTTACAAGATCAAGGTTATTCAAGAGTAGAAGATGAAGATAATGGCAGGGGATATAGAAGATATTCTATGCCATTTTTAAGAGCCTTAGCTGCAGCTATTGTAGAAGAAATTAAAGAAAATGCCAAAGCAATTGACACAGCAGATGGTGGTAAGTGGAGTATAGAATGAAATTTATGGTTAGCATTGAAGAAAGTGTTAAAGACATTTTAATCACTCCTTTGGGTTCAAGAGTAATGAGGCCTGAGTATGGTTCTTTGCTTTATACATTAATAGATAGAAAAATTGATGATGATTTTAAAATCAAACTTACTAGATATACAGCAGAGGCTATTTCAAAGTGGGAAAAAAGAGTAAGGTTAAAAGGTGTGCGTTTGAATGAATGCAAAGATAATAAATTAAACATTACCTTGCTTTTTGAAAATTATCAGGATTTAAAAGTGGAGCTTAGTAAATGAGTGAAATTTTAAACGCTAATAATGCATACTTTAAACAAAGCTTTTTAAAAGATATTCCTTATCCAAAAATCATAGAAGAGCTTGATTTTGAAAAGATTTTAAAAGATCTTGAAGAGCTTTTTAAAAGCTTTTTAAATGAAGATGTAGAGCTTTTAGAATCAGATCCTTTTAAGGCTATATTAGAAGCGCTTGCTTATAGAGAAATGATAATTAGAGCAAGAATCAATGAAGCAATAAAGGCTACATATTTACATTATGCTAGTGGAAGTGATTTAGATAATGTAGTAGCAAATGGCTATTTGATACAAAGGCTTAAAGGAGTTAAACCAACAGCCAAAGTAGAGTTTGAATTAAATACTTTACTTACTTATGATGTAATCATTCCAAAGGGTGCGATTTTTTCCAATGAAAATGCTGATATTGCCACCTTAAAAGAAGAAGTAATAATCAAAAAAGGACAAAACAAAGCACAAGGTGTTTTAGAACTTGATGAGTTTGTGCAAAGCAAAGAAAGTAAAACCGAGTTTTTACAAACCCCACTACCTTTTGTAACTAAAATAAAACAACTTGAAAGTTTTAGTGGTGGAGCAAGTGAAGAAAGTGATGAGGCTTTAAGAGAAAGAGCTGTGATGAGTGTGCATAGATTTTCAACAGCAGGAAGTGAAAAAGGATATATCTATCATGCCCTAAGTGCAAGTGCTAAGGTAGCTTCTATTAAAGCTTTAAACAATGGAGCAGGAAAAGTAAGAGTTATTATTAAAAGTGAAGATGAAGCAAGTGTTGATGTGGTTAAAGAGTATTTAAGTGCAGATGAAAGAAGACCTTTAACTGATGAAGTAAGCGTGGAGTTAGCTAAGAAAAGAGAGTTTATTATAGAAGCTAAACTTTTGCTTTTAGAATTAAGTCGTGCTAATGAAATTAGTGAAAAAATCAATGCCTTGCAAAGTGATTTTGATTTAAGTGTAGATTTAGCACTGGGATTTATTTATAAATGCTTACATCAAGATGGGGTTTATAAGAGTGAAATTTTAAGCATTAAAGAAAAAATTACAAATGAAGAAGAGCAAGAATTACCTTTAGCAAACATAATAATAGCTGATGATGAGTTTGCAAAAATTAGTTTTGAACTTAGCTATGAAAAGGCTATATTATGAGTAACTTAGTTTTAAACCACCACCCAAAACAAAGCAAAGCTATTGATTTAAGTGCAAAAGCAAGATTTGAAGATTTAAATTTAGCTAGTATCACAAATTTAGCACAGCATTGTGATGAAAGATTATTGCCAATTTTAGCAAATGCTTATGATGTAAGTATTGATGGTTTAAGTCAAAAAGAAGCAAGAGCACTTTTAAGCAAAGCTTTAATGCTTAAAAGACATGCAGGAACTACCTATGCCATAAAAGAAAGCTTAAAAGCAGTATTTGATACAGCTTTAGTAGAAGAATGGTTTAATTATGATGGCAAGCCTTATCATTTTAAAGTAAAAGTAACTAGTTCTCATAAACCTTTTGATGAAAACACTTTTAAACAGCTTGAAAAACTTATTTATGAGTATAAAAATGTGCGTAGTGTTTTAGAAAGCATAGAGTTACAAGTGCAAAGTAATTGTGATAAATACAATGCTAGTGCCAATTTTACAATAGAAAATATAAGTGTTTTACCACTTAGAGTAAGACAAAGACAAGTAAAACTTTCTTCTTTTAACGCAATAGCTGTTTTTATTAGTGAGAAAAATATACAAAGTGGAGTTGTTTTATGAATAGTGAATTTTACACCATACTCACAAAAATAGGTATAGCAAAAATTATTGATGCAAGGGCTAGTGGAAAAGCTATAGTTCTTTCTAAATTTAAAGCCTCTTCAAAAGTTATCATTCCTAAAGAAGAGATGCAAAGTCTAGAAGAGATTGTATATGAAGCAAATATTAATTCTAAATATGTGGATGAAAAAAATGATCATCATTTGATTTTAGAATGCATTATAGGTGCAAATGAAGGTGGATTTGAGATTAATGCTATAGGTATATATGATGATGAAAATGATTTAATCGCTATAGGAAATGTCCCAAGAACCTATAAGCCACTTTTAGAAGAAGGTGCTGCCAAAGAGATTATCTTTAAAATCATAATGGAGCTTTCTAATACTAAAGATGTGATCTTAGAACTTGATAAGAGCATGGCTTTAGCAAGTAAAGATTATGTTGATAATATGAAAATAAATCTCTTATTACCTATTACAAGTAATTCTAATGCTATCTTAAAAATTTTTAATGAAAAAATAGACAAAATCAAAGGAGAATAAATGAGTGTTGATATGAGTTCAAAAATAGATGAATTAGCTCACAATATGGGAGAAGTCATAAATAGAGCTGATGCATTGATGGATAAATTTGAAAAAAACGAAGGTGATATTGCAGGTATTGAGGAAAGTTTAGAAAATAAAGCCAATTTGTTAACACAAAACTTAGAATGGAGTGTGGGAGCAGGAGGTAAATTTACTAATATTAATGATGCTTTGAGTGAAGCTAGTAAATATTCAAAAGTTCATAAAGTAACTGGTTCATTAATTACTCTAAAACTAAAAAGTGGTTTTGTTTTTAATGAGAAAATTCATATAGTTAATCAAGACCTAAATTATGTAATAATTGAAAGCGAAGATACTGAAGTAGGAATAAATGCTTCAAGTAATGTATTTGGAAGCTCTGAAACTAACATTTTGTTTCAGGGCAATGGCGCAAAATTACCGGTATTGAGAATAATGGTTAATTTAGATACCAAATCTGCAGGAAATAAAAAAGTGGTATTGATGCGATTGTTACAAAGCTACGGGATTATATCCTATAGTGCAGGATGTAAAAATGCAGCTTGGGATGCTGTTATGGTTGAAGGTGCTTCTACTCTTTTTGCAGATGGTTCTATTATAGAAAATGCAGGATATGATGGTATATTTTGCAATCAAGGTTCTATAGTTAGTGCTAATGGAGCAACTATTAAAGGAAGTGCTAGATATGGTATATTAACTAGACTTGGTGGCTATGTTAGTGCTAATAATGCTAAGCTAATAGACCAAGTTACTAGTGGCACATATCCTTTATCAACAATGCTGCAATGTGAAAGTGGTATTATACAAGCCAAAGGGCTTATTACAACAGGTTCTACTGCAAAATTATCAAATATCACACCTAATCAAATTACCAATAGCGGTATTATTTTTAAATAAGGAGTTTATATGTTAGTAACAAAAAACAATGGTTCTATTTTAGAAAATATAAATATTGAAACTATAAAAGATATCATAGAAAAAAACCATATTTTAGCTATTGTCAATAGAGCTTTAAGTTATAAAGAAAACATAATTAAAATTGAAGGTAGTGATGATTATGTAGAAAATATATATCAAGATGACATTACACCACAAGAAATTGAAAATGGTACTAAAGCAGTAAAAGAGTATTGCTTTGCAAATAATTATGAGAATTTATATTTTGAGTACCTACTAGCAATTTCACAAGAAGATGAAAAATTAAATGTTTTAAAAGAAAAGAAAAAACATGAAATTCAAACCAAAAGAGATGAGGCTTTAGAAAGTGGACTTATTTATAATGAGCATACTTTCCAAACAAGAAAAGAAGACAAACAAAATATCATTGGAGCTGCAACTAATTTAATGCTTGATATGCAAAGTGGAACTAACTCAATTTCTGAAATCATTTGGATTGATATAAATGATGAAAAAGTAACTTTTACACCACAAGATTTTTTAATATTTGCTTCAAGTGTAGCTTATCATACCCAAGAAATTATCTTTAAAGCGAATGCATTAAAAGAAAGAATAGAGCAAGCTAAATCTGAGCAAGATTTAGAAACTATTGTTTGGGAGAAATGATGAAAAAAGTAATTTTAAAACCATTTAGCAAAGATAGATTTATACTTGTACAAGATTATGAGTTTAATTTAAAAAGCTTTAAAGGAAAAATTCCTGCTAATTTTACAAGTAATGGAGCAAATATTCCTAGAATTTTTTGGAGTATTTTTCCACCAAACTCACCTGAATATTTAAGTGCGGTTGTTGTGCATGATTATTTGTGTGAAAGAGCTAATTCTAGAAATGATTATAAATTAGCAGATTTGGCTTTAAAAGAAGCTATGCAAGCCTTAGGATGTTCTAGTATTAAAACTTTTATTTTTTATCATGCATGCAATAGCTTTCATGCAATTAAATGCTTTTTAAAAGGCATTTAAAGGAGTTTAAAATGGATTATGGCATTTCTTATATACCAGAAGATGGGCAAGGTGGCTTAATAAAACCTCCAATTCAAAAACCAGAAGTAATTAATAAAGAATTTATAGAAAAACTTATAAATGAAAAACTAAGTCATACTAAAGATGGTTTAAATGGCAAAAATGCTTTAAACATAGAACTTAAAGTAGAAGATAAAAAGCTTTTTTATAGACATTCTTTAAAAGAAAATCCTATTTTTACTTTTAAAGAAAAAATAGAGTTTCAAGCAAGCTCTTTGGCTTATTTTGAAAAATTTACAATTAAAAGCTTTCCAAATAATGCAAAAAAAGCAAAAATATCTTTAGTTACTATTTTTGCAGATAATGGAAAAAATTTTAGCATTAGTGCTAATACTCAAGGATCTTATGAGTATCTTGGAAAGTTAAATCCAAAAGAAGCAAGCGCTGTGTTAATCAATGAAAAAAGCGCAATATTTAAAGCAGAATTAGATTATAAAATTTTAAAAGAAAACACTCTAAGTTCTATTGAGCAAGCTTTATATATTGATAAGATTTTTATCACTTTAGATTTAATTGATGAAAATGAGCAAGTCATATCAAAATGCGTTATTTCTTATACATTCTTACAAGAAGATTTAAACTCAGATTTTCAAGAATTATATGATTTTAATAATGCAGCTAACACTTTAAGCACAAAATCAAAAGAATTAAAAAAAAGGAGTTAAATAATGGCAGCTAATTATGGAGTTAATTTTACTATAGAAAATGGTGCAGCAAGTCCTATAGCTATACAAAGTGATACACCTATAGGTATAGCTGGAGTGATTGAGGGTGCAAGTAAAGATATGATTTATACTAAGGCTGGGTATGAAAGTACCCAAACTATGCCAATTTTTGCTTTTTCTAATGTAAGTAAGGCAAAAGAGTTTGTAAGTGATTTGATTAAAGAGCATAATTTGCAAGATTTTAGACTCTTAGACGCTTTAGAATGCATTAATTTACAAAATGTTTCTAATGTGATTATCATTAGTTTTTTTGAAAAAGATACAGAGGATGAAAACACTTTAGCAAATGCAAGCGAAGCGATAGAAATGTTTAAAAAAGCAAAGCATCGCACAGGCTTTGCTCCTGATTTAATCATCGCTCCTTATTATTCTCATGAAGCAGGAATAAAAGCTAAACTTCAAAGCGTAGCAGAGGCTATGAATATTACAGCTATAGTAGATTTATATGCAAACAATGCTGGAGAAGCTATTAATGCTATGGAAAGTTTTAGCTCAAAAAGATTGGTTGCCACTTGGCCTTGGGTGCAAATTTTAAATACCCAAGGAAAATACACCTATGTTCCTCAAAGTCCAATCATAGCAGCAATGATAGCACATACTGATGGAGATAAAGAATATGGCTTTAGTGATTCTTACTCAAATAGAGTTATGAATGGGGTAACTGGGAGTGAGCATTTTGTGGAATTTATTATGGGTGAAGATTGTGATGCAGATAGATTAAGAAAAAATCATATTTCAACTTGTATTCTTTATGAGGGCTTTAGAACTTGGGGCGGGGAAAGTAGTGATGAAGATACCATATGGCAAGATTTAGCAAGAGTAAGAACTTTTGATCGTATAGCCATAGCAGCCCAAAAGGCTTCTTTTAAAGCAATTGATAAAAAAGCTAGTGAGCTTTATTTTGTGAAGATTAGTGTTGAAGAAATGCTAAGAAATTTAAAAGGTGCTAATGTTTTAATTGGCTATGATGTAGAGTGGGATGAGGAGCAAAACACTCCAAGCAATGTTAGTGCTGGTAAATTTTACTTAAAAGTAAAAATCATGAATAACCCAATTGTAAAACAATTAACAATCAACTTCAAATACTCAGATGAGTGGAGTGATGATTTGATTAAAACTATGCAAGGAGAGTAAAAATGAAAAGAAGAATCGGGGAAGTTATACAAGAATGTAATGTTTATATAGATGGTCAGGGTTACTTAGGAGTAGTTAGAAATCTAAAACTTCCTGATATAGAGCAAGAAGTGATAGAAACAAAAGGAGTTTTAAGTGCAAATTATGGTAGTGGCGTGTTAAAACCATTAGAAATCTCTTTTAAACTTTCTGTAGTTGATCCAGTACTTTATGCTGCATTTTTTCATACAACTTATAGCACTATTAAAGCACCCATTCTTTTTAGAGAAAGTGTGCATCAAGGAGGTGATAATCATGGAATTAGCGCTGAAATTATGGGTGAGTTTATAAGTTTAAATGAAAGTGATCATGAAAGCGGAAAAGAAGTTGAAGTTGAAGTAAAAATGGCTGTTCATTTTTATATGCAAAGAAGAAACAATATACCAATTATTACCTATGATCACAAAAATACTATTTTAATGATAAATGGCGTAGATCTTATGAGCAATGTAAGAAGTAAATTAACTATTTAATCTCTAATTAACCAGTAATCAAATAAAAAAATAAGGAGTAAAAGATGAAAGAAAAACTAATTAAATTTGAAAATGGCGAAGAGTTAAAAATGAAAGCACCTAATGTGCGTGTTTTAAAAAATGCTACCAATAAAAGTGATAAAGAAATGAATCAAACTATTTATATGATAGCTACGCTTACAAATAAACAAGAAAGCGACATAGAAGAATTAAATCTTAAAGATTTTATGGTTTTGCAAAATGCTCTTAAAGATTTTTTGCGAGAAGCAGGAGTTATAGCCTAGAAGCTGTAGCTCTTATAAGCCATAGTTTAAATTGGGGTTTAAATGAGGTGTTAGATTTAGATTTGGAAGAATTTGAAAAAGCTTTAGAAATAGCAAAAGAGTTGTTAAAAACTAAGAGTTTTTAATTATTTTATTCTTAAAAGAACAAAATTTTAAAGCTACATATAAAACAAAGTCTAAAACTGCAATTAAACACCAAGTTGGTAAAACAATTAAAAGTGCGATAGGTGGTATAATCATCATTAAAATAGCAGTTGTGATAATGCCTATAAAATAAGAAAAGATAAAAATAGCTATTGTATTGAAAAAACCATCATTTGCACTTTGATAACTTATTAAAAAAGCAGGTATAAGTGTTGTTAGCAATAAAGCAATGTGCGAAATTGTATCATCATTAATAAATTTTAAAATTTTCATAGCAAAGATTTTAAAATACAAACACTTAAAAAGGGTTGAATGTGGAAAATGCTGGAAGTATTGGAATTGGTGTTGTTTTAGGTTTAGTGACTAAAAATGCAAGTGCTGTTGGTAAAATAGTTAAAGATTTTAATAATTTAGAAAAAGTAGCAGCAAAAACCAAACTCGGCATTAGTGGCTTACAAAAACAACTAGATACCCTTAAATTAAATAGCAATCTAAGAGAAGAATTAAAAGCTCAAAGAAAAGGATTACAAGATGAAATTTTTACCTTAGGAAATTTAATAAGCAGTGGGATTGTTGGCAAAAGTATAAAAGTTGGAATTGATTTTGAAAGCGCAATGGCTGATGTAAAAAAAGTAACAGAGCTTAGCGAGGGACATAGTTTAAAAGATTTCAAGCAAGATATTATAGATTTAAGCAAAAAGCTGCCAATGAGTGCTGAAGAGATTGCAAAAATAGTAAGCGAAGGAGGAAAGTTAGGTTTAGCTAGTAAAGAAGCTCTTGAGTTTGGAAAAACAGCTACTGCAATGGGAGTTGCTTTCGAGATGGGAGCAGATGAGGCTGGTGAGGCCATAGGTGGTCTTATGGCAAATTTGCAAACTGATGTAAAAGGTATAAAAGATTTAGGTGATAGTATTAATTATTTAGCAGATAAAGGTTCTAGTGATGCTAAGAATATAGTAGATATTATAAGTAGAATTGGTGGAATGGGCAATCTTGTAGGACTTCAAAGAGAAAATATGGCTGCACTTGCGGCCACCCTTGATGAAGTGAAAATTCCTGCTGAAGTTGCAGGAACAGCAATTTCAAGTATGCTTACTAAACTTTCTACAGCAGATGCATTAGGAGAAAAAGCAGAAGAAGCTTTTATGCAATTAGGGCTTAGTGGTGAATTTATGAAAAAAGCTTTAAATGAAAACTCTCAAGAAGCTATCAATCTTTTACTTTCGCGCATAAAAACACTCAACAAAGAATCCCAAATAGGAGTAATAACTAATATTTTTGGTAATGATAGTGGCACAATCAGAGCTATGACTACTTTAGTAAATGGTTATGATCGTTATCAAGAACTCTTAAAAATGGCAAATTCTGAAGAGAAAAAAGGGTCTATGGATAAAGAATTAATCAACAAGTGTGATACAACAGCTGCTGCTTTAAAAATACTTGGCAATAACATTACTGCCATTGCAATTAAATTTTCAGATGCTTTGCTCCCTGTAGTTAAATCAGTAGCTTTAGGCTTTAGCTTTGTTACTAATATCATAGATACCTTACTTTCAAATTTTCCAGTACTTAGTACAATTATAGCTACAGCTACCGTTACTTTTTTACTTGCAAAACCAGCAATATTAGCATATGCATTTGCTAAAAACTATGTTAAAGATTCCACTCTTTTATTTAAGAATGCCTTAATAGCAGCAAGAATCCATCTTTTAGCTTTTGCTAATTCTTGCAATATTTCAAAAATATCACTTATCGGTAAAGCTCTTGCATTAAAACTAGTAAGAATTAGATTAATGGCTAGTGTGATTGCAGCGATTATTTATAAAAAAGCTGTTATAGGATTAAATCTTGTACTAGCAAATCTTTCTAAAGCTTTTATATATGTAGCAAGATGTATTAAAATTTTAACCATAACAATGCTTACTAGTCCACTTGGTATTACATTGGCTGCAATTGGCATTGTTGCAGGAGTTATTATAGCTAACTGGGACAAAGTTAAGATTTGGTTTGTCTCTTTTATAGAATGGTTGAAGCCAATATTTAATCCAATAGTAAATATTTTTAATTCTATTTGGCAAGGTATTGGTGATTTTTTTAGTTCCTTATGGGGTGGTTTGTTTGGATGGTTTGCATCTAAATTCGAGTGGTTAAGTTCTGCTTTTTCTAGTTTTGGTGGTTTCTTTAAAGGAATTTGGCAGGGAATAAGCGACTTCTTTTATGGTATTTTTGGTGGCATGTTTAAGTGGTTTGGAGATAAACTTTCTTGGATTAGTGAAGCAATAGCTTCTGTAGGAAATTTCATAAATGATGTTTTAGGATTTTTTGGTTTAAATGATGATGAAGTTAAAGTAAGTACCAATAAACAAAGTGAAGAAAAGATTATTAATACTTATAGGGATGAATTACCACAAACAAATGAAATTTTAGAAACAAAAAGTATCAAACAAATACCAATTAATTCTACTCCAAGCTTTAATAATGGCAATATCAATGTAACGGTCAATGGTACTTTTAATATAGCCACAAAAGATGGTAATTTTAATATGCAAGAGTTTGCTGCTGCTATACAAAAAAGCATATTTGATGCTTTAAAAAAACAAGAGCAAAATAAAATCAATACTACAATTTATGGGTAATTTATGAGCGATTATATAGAGATTAAAGGACTTGAAAACTTTTTTAAGGCTTGTGATAAATTAATAGATATGGATAAACATGGGCAAAGCATTTTAGCAGGTGCTGGAGAAAGTATGAGAAATGCTATCATAGATTCTTTTAAAAATGATCGTAGTATTTTTGGACAAAAATGGCAAGGTTTAAAACCAGCAACAATAAAACAAAAAATTAAAGAAGGAAAAAATAATGGTATTTTAAAAAGAGATGGTGAGTTAAGCAAAGAAACAAATTGGCAAAGTAAAGTTAGTAAAAATAGTGTAGAAGTTTTTAATAATATACAAAGTAAGAAAGGTTTTAAATATGGACTTACTCATCAATATGGTAGCAAGAAGAAAAATATACCAGCAAGAGCTTTTTTACCAATAGATAATAACAATGTTTTACATAAAAGCGTAAGGGAAACAATTTATGAAGATACTAAAGATTTTATTAAAAAAATTAGCAAAAACTAAAATAGGAAAGCCATAAGCTCTCCTTTCTAAAAACTAGCAAAAACATTATAACCTTCTTTTTAGAAGCTAGCTAATTAAATTTTATTTTAAAAGGAATTTGTTATGAACACTATAAACAAATTTCTAAAAACTAGCACACAAACCAAACCTACACAAACTAAATTAAAAGCTGCATTTGCTTGGGTAGGTGGTAAAAACTATTTAGCTAAAGAAATCATTGCTTTAATGCCAGAGCATAAAACTTATATAGAAGTTTTTGGTGGAGCTTTGAGCGTTTTTTATCAAAAAAGTCCTTCAAAAATAGAAGTTATTAATGATATAAATAACGAGCTTATTAATCTACATCTTTGTATTAGAAATAAACCACAAAGCTTAGCAAATGTGCTTAATTCTATGTTAATAAGTAGAAAGATATTTGCAATGATAAAAAATAAAGAATTAAAGCCAAGGAATGATATAGAAAGAGCTGCTTTTTATTTTTATCTTATTAGTACTTCTTTTGGATCAAACATGGGTCAATTTGCTATGAGCAAACAAAGAGCGCCAAAAAGATTGCTTAGAGATTTTAGCTTACATACGCAAAGGCTTAAACATGCTAGTATTGAGAATAAAAGCTTTGAATATATTTTAAAAGAATATGATTATAATGAAGCTTTGTTTTATTTAGATCCACCTTATGTGGGGACTGAAAATTATTATAAAAACACTAATGGTTTTGGAATAAAAGAGCATAAATTATTAAATGAGTTATTAAAAAACATCAAGGGTAAATTTATGCTTTCTTATAATGATTGTGAGCTTGTAAGAGAACTTTATAAAGATTTTAATTTTAAGGAGTTAAAAGTAAGATATTCTTTAAATAATAATGTTTTAAAAAGAAAAGAGAGCAAGGAGGTTTTAATAATGAACTTTTAAGGAGTTTTACTCCTTAAAATTCACAAAAAGTGCTTTTTAATTCATATCTTTGTTTTTTGCTATTGTATTGAACTACAAATTTCCTACCTATAATATATCTTTCAAATAAAGGCACTTGTATAATGGTTTTTTCTTCATTTATTTCAAGTATTTTTGCAATAGAATAAGAATATATTCCCATATTATAAATAGTCATAAGCTCTAAGATATTATCTCTTGCTAGATAATCTTTTTCTTTTAAAAGTCTTTTATATAAAGTCTTAAATTCATCTTCTAAATCCTGCATAATTTTTTCTTTTAATTCTTCATCAGTATAGTTTTTAATCTCTTTCATTTTTTCTCCTTTTGTTGATTAAATGCACAATAGCTTGGCAAAGCTTATTGTGTGCTGTTAGATCTTAGAAAGCTCTCCAACTACCACACCAATTAGCAAAAAATCTCCATTTTTATAAAATATGTCTTTATATAAAGGGTTTAAAGAGTGTAAAATTACTCCATTATCTTGTTTTAAAACTTGTTTGATAAAAAGTCCATCTTTAGTATTGACCACACAAATGCTTTTGTTTTTAAAAGTTTTATTTCTATCTATTACGCAAATACTTCTATCTTTGATAATTGGCTCCATACTCTCACCATAGCAAGTAATAAACTCACAATCTTTTGTTTTAAAAAAATCTAATATCTTTTGATCTATTAATATGTTTTCAAAGTCTAAAATATCATTAATACCACCTCCGCCTAAGCTAGCATTGGTTTTATATAGTTTTAAAATTTTATATTTGTATTCACATTCTAATTGATCTTTTGGAGAGCTTCCATAAAAGAAGTAATTAATACTGATATTTCTTTTTTCTAAGAAATTTAAAATATGTGCATAAGGAATGGAGTTTCTAAATTTCATAGAATTAAAAGTGTCTGGATGGATACCTAATTCTTTAGCTATATCTTTTGTTTTTAATTCACACTTACCTTCACTTGCAAGTATGTCTTTTAACTTCTCAATTACTTCTTGCATTTGCATGATCAATCCTTTTATTTTAATTTAAAAGAATTTAACAAAAAATTGCAAAAAGCAATGAAAAGATTTTATTTTGAAAGGTTAAAAATAATGTATAATTTTCCAAAAAAAGGATTTTTATGAATGGTAGTGATATTTTCTTTTTTGGCGCAGGTTTTTCAAAATCTTTAATTAGTTCTTATCCAACTCTAGCTGAGTTATCAAATTATTTTTTAGATAATGGTTTTATATATGAAAATGAAAAAATTTATAAAGATAACTTAGAACAACTTTTAACTTATCTTATAACACCTTTGCCTTTTAAAACAAAAGAAGATATCTTAAGAGATGAAGCTTCTTATCTTGAAAAAATAGACAAGATAAATAATTATTTTACGCGGTTACGAGAAGATACAACAATTGATCAAAACAATAAATATGTTTTAATATTATCAAAGTATATTAATAAGAACAGATGTACTTGTATAACATTAAATTATGATTTATTACTTGAAGAAATGCTATTTTTAACACATGAAAAATCATATCAAAATGCCAATTCGTATGATGTTTTTTATAAGATGCCTATTATTAATATTGCAAAAAGAGGGAATCAAGAATATAGTGTAAGCATAGGTAATAAAAATGAAGACTATTTTAAGGAAAAATCAACCGAGCTTCTAAAGCTTCATGGTTCTATTAATTGGTTTTGTGATAATAAAATATCAAATAGTCAAATATATTTTGATGAGCAAATGGTTAGGCATAATTTAAATAAAATGGATAACTCAAGCGGAATGGTAGTTCTTGGTACTGCACTCAAGCCCGATGTAAATTATATTAATCAACTTAAAATAGACTTAAATTCTTTAATTATTCCACCTATACTAGATAAAACAAATAATTACAATCATATTTTATTGCAATCTTTATGGAGAAAAGCTTTTGAGGCTATACAAAATGCTAAAAATATCTATATTTATGGATTTTCATTTCCTATGACTGATTTGTCTGTAGTCTATCTTTTTCAAAGTGCCTTGCATTTAAATAAAAACGATTATAAAATATATATTGTTAATACTGAAAGCAATCTTGAAAACAAAAAGAAAAGATATAGTGAAATTTTTAGTGAAGGTAAGTGTGATTTTAGTTTTTGTTGTGATGATAATTTAGAAAAATTGGCCAAACATTTGAATAAAAAATAGTTGGAAAGTTTAAGTTTTTTATGTAACTATCCTACAAACCTTAAAGTTATAGATAGTTACATACTATTCTTGTGTAAAAAGTGGTTAAACTATGATTATATAGTGTTTCATAAAGATAGTTACATTGAAAATAAAACATAAGCTTATTTTAAGTAAAAATGTAACTATCTTTAGAAAGTAAAACATTTTTTAGGATTTGAAATTTAAAACTAAACTTCGCTTTTATCTGCCTTTTAAACAGTATTTAATCACTTTCTTGGGATAAAACGGACATTTTGGGATATTTGGGATGTTTTATGCTTTTAATTGAGAAAGATAAAAATTTATTTCTATAAGCTTTAAAAGCCTGTTATTTAGCATTTTTGCTAAAATTATTTAGAGATAGTTACATATTCTTTTTAAAATACCCCTTACAAAACTTTCATTTTGAATATTCATTGCATTCAAAAAAGACAAACAAATTAAAAAATTAAAACATATCATCTTCATGTTCAAAACCTAATTCTTTCAAACTTAATACTTTTTTATCAGCTCTTATTAAACTTGGCTTGATGATAAAAACTATTTCACTAATATCTTCTAAATTTTGCTTTCCTTGAAATAAAGCACCAAAAAGTGGTATTTTAGATAAAGCACTTACTTCATTATGGTTACTAATCGTATTTTTACTAATCAATCCACCCAAAATTAAAGTTTGTCCATCATCAACTTCAACTACAGTAGAAAGCTTTTTTTGTATAGTATCTGGTGCTATATTTCTTGGTTTATTTTGTCTATGATTATCAACACTATATTTAAAATCACTCAAACTAGGATTAATCCTAAGCATAATTTTATGATCATCTGAAATTTCTGGCAAAATATTTAGTAAAATTCCTACAAAAATAGAATAATTATTATAAGTTTCACTAATAGTTGTACCATTTTCAGTACCCTTAGAGCTTTCTTTTACTTGATAATTAATCGTATCACCTATGGAAATAATAGCTTGCTGATTATTAAGTGCCATAAGTTTTGGGTTAGAAAGTACAGTAGTTTTACCATTTTCTTGTAATAAATTTAAAATAGCCTTAGTTTCAACATTAGCTTTAAGATTAATATTTTTAACACCGCCTTTATTGATTATAAAATCATTATCATCTCCATTAAGTTTAAAAGCAAGCTCTTGCCAATTAATTCCACTTGAATGACTTTTATTTAAATGTACTGCAACTATACTTACATCAATTAAAACTTGTTTTTTAAGTCTTTTATTTAAATCTTTTAAATATTTTTCAACCCTTGTAAGCTCATACAAAGTAGCATTTAAAGTGATAATCCCTGCATTAGTATTAATAATAGGCTTAGTTGTATTTTCATCTAATAAAGCTTGTATTTCTTCTGAAATTTTTTCCCAAAAATCAAATTTATCCGTGCTAATGACCAAATTATCTGCTTCTTTAGCACTATCATAATCGCCCTGTTTAGGTCTTGAATCCACTGAAGCTTTGGTAATACTTTGCCCTTCTCTAATAGAGCTTATATAATGCACTTTAAAAGTTTTAACTTGTCTTCCATAAATTTTTAAAATATTTTTTTCATACTCATAAGCAAGATTATTTTCCATCAATAAAAGTTTAAAAATTTCTCTTAAAGACATTTTTCTTATGTGCAAATAATTTTGAGTATGATTTAACTTTTCTCTGGCTAATGAATCTTTTATTATAATACTAAAACCACATTCTCTACCAAGTTCATTTAAAATTTCAATCAAAGAAGTTTTATTTTCTACACTTATATCAAAAAAGCGTTGATGACACTGTGAAGCAAAAACGTTTGTAAAAGTTAAGATGCTAATAAATAAAAATATTATTTTTTTCATACAATTTTAAAACCATGATTTTTTCTTCCTTTATCAATACAACTTGAGAATTTTTAATCTCAACAATCTTAAAACCTTCAATATCATCATTTAAAGCATACCATTTATCATTAATCTTAACTTTATTAGAAATGATAGCTTGCAAAGAAAAATCAGATTTTATATTTGTAGTCTTTTGAAAAAAAAGATCTTGAATCAAAGAAAAATCAATATTACTGCAATCTTGATTCAAAAATGGGTACTTAGCACTAAAAGCACTAAGCACCCATAAACTCACAAGTAAAAATCGAAGCAAATTTTAATTTTCATTACTAAAATCAGCACTTGCTAGACGTTTAAGTTGTCTATAACGGCGTTGTGCTTCTGCTTTATTTTTTTCAAATAATTCTTTTGCTTGCTCAGGATTTGATTTTTTCAAAGAATTATAACGCACTTCATTCATTAAAAAGCTTTCATACAAATCCCAATCAGGCTCTTTAGAAGAAATTGTTAAAGGATTTTTACCTTCTGCTTCTAAACGTGGATCGTAAATATAAGTTGGCCAATATCCACATTTTGTGGCAAGTTCTGCTTGATTTCCTGAATTTCCAAGCCCACCTTTAATACCATGAGCTATACAAGGAGAATAAGCAATAATCAAAGAAGGTCCATCATAAGCTTCTGCTGCTATTATTGCTTTTAACAATTGCACATAATTTGCATTAGAATTTACTTGAGCTACAAAAATATAACCATAAGTCATAGCAATTTGACCTAGATCTTTTTTCTGCACTGGCTTACCTGCTGCAGCAAATTGAGCTACTGAACCTGTTCTTGAAGATTTTGAGCTTTGACCTCCAGTATTAGAATACACTTCAGTATCAAGCACTAAAATATTTACATTTTCACCACTTGCTAAAACATGATCAAGCCCACCATAACCTATATCATAAGCCCAACCATCACCACCAAAAATCCAATGTGATTTTTTACTTAAATAGCTTTTCAGTTCTAAAATATCATTTACAGTTTTAATCTGTTTATTTTCTTCTAGCAATGGCACTAACTTATCTCTTAGCTCTAAAGAAGCTTTAGAATCTTCTTTATTTGCAATCCATTCTTTATATAATGCAGAAAGCGCATTAGGAACTTCTTGCATACTTTCATTCATGATTTGCTCAATTTTATGTCTTGTTGTTTCAGTTGCTATTTTCATACCAAGACCAAATTCAGCATTATCTTCAAATAAAGAATTACCCCAAGCTGGTCCATGACCATTTTTATTACTTTTTCTATATGGAGTTGAAGGAGCTGAGCCACCATAAATAGAACTACAACCTGTCGCATTAGCAATAATCATTCTTTCACCAAACAATCTAGTGATTAAAGTGATATAAGGAGTTTCTCCACACCCTGGGCATGCTCCATGGAATTCAAATAAAGGTTGAGCAAATTGAATACCTTTTGCATTTTCTCTATTTAAGATATTATCTTTATAGCTTACTTTTTTGAATAAATAATCTGCATTTTCTTGCTCACCATGATCAAGCTCTTCACCTAGCGGAACCATTACTAAAGATTTTTCTTTAGTTGGACACTCATGCACACAAAGCTCACAACCTGTACAATCAAGTGGCGAAACTTGAATTTTGAAATTTAATTTTTGCTCTTTTACGCCTTTTGCATTTAAACTATGTTCTTTTACACCTACTGGAGCATTGTTTAATTCTTCTTCATCAATCAAGAAAGGTCTAATAACCGCATGCGGACACACTGAAGCACATTGATTACACTGAATACAATTAGTTTCTATCCATCTTGGCACCATAACACCAACACCTCTTTTTTCATACTCAGTAGTACCATGCTCAAAACTACCATCTTCATAACCCAAAAATGCTGAAACTGGTAAATCATCTCCCTTAGCTGCATTCATAGGTTTTGCGATTTTTTCAACAAACTCAGTGCCTTTATAGGCTATAGTTTCTTCTTTAACTTCATCAGCTAAATTTGCCCAAGAAGGATCAATATCAACTTTTACAAGTCCATCTGCACCCACATCAATAGCTTTGTAATTCATCTCAACTATAGCATCACCTTTTTTGCTATATGATTTATAGGCTAACTCTTTCATATATTTTTGCGCATCTTCAAAAGGAATGATATTAGCAAGCTTGAAAAACGCTGATTGCATAATTGTATTTGTTCTACTACCTAGTCCTATTTCTCTAGCAAGTTTTGTAGCATTAATAATATAAAAATTAATTTCTTTTTGTGCTAAAACCCTTTTTACTGCATTTGGAATCTTCTTAATAGTCTCTTGCGCACTCCAAATACTATTTAAAAGAAAAGTTCCGCCTTTTCTAATGCCTGCTAAAACATCATAAATTTCTAAATAAGCAGCCACTGAACACGCTACAAAATGCGGTGTAGAAACTAGATAGGTTGAAGTGATAGGTTTTTTAGAAAATCTTAAATGGCTTCTTGTATAACCACCTGATTTTTTAGAATCATAAGCAAAATAAGCTTGTGCATAAAAGTCTGTTTTATCCCCTATAATTTTAATAGAGTTTTTATTCGCCCCTACAGTACCATCAGCACCAAGTCCATAGAATAGGCACTCTATAGTACTCTCATCACCCAAAGAAATTTTTTCTCCCACAGGCAATGAAGTAAAGGTTACATCATCATTAATTCCTATGGTAAAACCATCTTTTGGATTTGCTTGATTTAGGTTTTCAAAAACCGCTAGAAGTTGAGCAGGATCAACATCTTTTGAAGAAAGTCCATATCTACCACCAACGATTAAAGGTGCTTTTTCTTTTCCATAATATGCACTTTTTAAATCCAAATAAAGTGGCTCGCCTAAACTTCCTGGCTCTTTAGTTCTATCTAAAACAGCTATTTTTTCAACACTTTGAGGCATTACATCAAATAAATATTTTAAACTAAATGGTCTATATAAATGAACTTTTAAAACCCCTACTTTTTCGCCTTTGTTGTTTAGATGATCTACAACCTCTTTTAAAGCTTCAGTCACTGAACCCATTGCTACTACAATGCGCGTTGCGTTTTTATCCCCATAATATACAAAAGGTTTGTATTCTCTTCCTGTAATTTTTGAAATTTCTTGCATATATTCATTAACAATGTCAGGAATAGCTTCATAATATTTATTTGCTAACTCTCTTGTTTGAAAATAAATATCATCATTTTGAGCCGTACCTCTTGTTTTTGGATTTTCTGGATTTAGACAGGAATTTCTAAATTCTAATAAAGCTTCACGGTCAAGCAAACGATCAAAATGCGCATAATCCATTACTTCAATTTTTTGGATTTCATGGCTTGTTCTAAAACCATCAAAAAAATGCATAAAAGGTACTCTACCTTTAATAGCTGCTAAGTGTGCAACACCTGCTAAATCCATACTTTCTTGCACAGAATGTGAGCAAAGCATAGCAAAGCCTGTTTGTCTTGCTGCATAAACATCTTGATGATCGCCAAAGATAGATAGTGCTTGAGAAGCCAAAGCTCTAGCTGCCACATGAATAACCCCAGGTAAAAGCTGACCTGCGATTTTATACATATTTGGTATTTTTAGTAAAAGTCCTTGAGAGGCAGTATAAGTAGTAGTTAAAGCGCCAGCTTGCAAAGAACCATGAACCGTCCCTGCCGCTCCTGCTTCACTTTGCATCTCTACAACTTTAACCGGTACTCCAAAAAGGTTTTTTTTACCTTGAGAAGCCCATATATCAGTATAATCTGCCATTGGTGAACTTGGGGTAATAGGATAAATTCCGGCAACTTCTGTAAATGCATAAGCTGCATAAGCTGCTGCTTCATTACCATCCATTGTTTTCATTATTTTACTCATCTAATTATCCTTATAATTAAAATAATTACTTAAAATCAATAGCTACTTTATCTTGAATTGTCTTAAACAATGATAAAAAATTTTTATTATTTATAAGTATGGAGTTTGAGTGTGAAATTATCGGATATTTTTTATATACTCTATTGCCTCATAAGTATTTTTAAAAAGTGGAATTTTAAATTTAGCTAAACTTTCTTTGCTTTCATAACCACTACTTACTGCTATGGGTTTAATACCCGCATTACAAGCTGCTTGGATATCTAAATGAGTATCTCCAATCATAAATGCATCTTCTTTACCTTTAGATAATTTTTCTAAAGCTAATAAAATAGGCTCAGCATTTGGTTTTGGGTGAGTTACATCATCTCTACCTATAATGACTTTAAAGTATTTTCCTATCCCTAAATGATCTAGCAAAGGTTTGGAAAATTTAGAACTTTTAGTCGTTACAACAGCTAAATCAGCAAACAAACTAGCCTCATATACACTTTCTTTTGCCAAAGAGAGCAAAGAAGTTTGCTCTATATAGATTTTTTGATATACGCTTCTATAAGCATTAATATGCTCACTTGTTTTTTCTTTTGGCACTCCAAGTTTTTCAAAAGCTACATCTAAAGGAAAGCCTATTAAAGCTTTAATGGCCTCATGATCTCTTAAAGGCTCACCAAAAGCTTTAAAAGCAGCATCAAATCCATCTAAAATGGCACTTGTAGAGTCTATCAAAGTACCATCTAAGTCAAACAAAATTGTCTTTTTTAACAAAGTTTATTCTTTAATGAAAAATTTTGCTTCCACGCGTCTATTTTGCGCACGGCCTTCTTTAGTATCATTGCTTACTTTTGGCTTATCAAAACCATAGCCTTTAGTTGCAATTTTTTCTTTAGCTACGCCTGATTTTTCAAGTTCTTTCGCAACTGCCTTTGCACGCTCTAATGATAATTTTTGATTATAAGCTTTAGTTCCTGTACTATCTGCGTGACCTTCTAAAATAGTATAATATTGTGGGTTTTCTTCTAAAACCTTACCTACTTCTTGGATTTTTTGTGCAAACTCAGGGTTTATAGTGATTTGATCAAAACCAAAATGTCCTTCAAGTGCTATTGTCTTTTCACAACCTATATGATCAAGCAAAGCACCTTTTCTTGGTTCTGGACATGATTTATCAATTTGTTTTGTTTGTGGTTTTTCTTCGATTTGTTTAGTTGCAGTTTGAGGAGTTTTTGGAGCTTTATTACCAAAATAAAAACTCAAGCCAACACTAGAAATCAAATTATGTTCACCATTATTGAATTTAATTTGATCTCTTGCTTCAAGTCTTAAAGCCAAATCTTCTCCAAGTGCAAATTTAAAACCTGCACCATATTGAGCAAACATACCACTTTTATTTTCATAAGCTCCATGACTCAAATACTCATAACCTGTTCCCAACAAACCATATAAATATACATGATTAGCCAGATCAATTCCTTTAATAGCATTTACATAAAATCTTGAAACACTAGTATCTGTATGTGTATTATCGTTTGGATTATTATATTTTGCATTGTCATAATACTCTAAGCCAAGTTCAGCCTGATCTAGCCATAAACCATCATAATGATAACCAAATCTCAATCCCACTCCACCATAATTTTTAAGATCTAAATTTCCTTCTGGAGTTGTGTAGTTAAAGGTTGGAGTGATTTCTATTTTGCTAGTATCAAAAGCAAACAAAGCACTAACTAAACTAACCAATCCTATGATTTTTTTCATCGTCTATCCTTAAAAATGAAAATAAATGGGGTATTATATAAAATGAAGATTAAAATAAAATAAGCCCCTTTTGGGTAAGGGGCTTAAATTTACTACAAAAAGGAGGTTTCCCTGATCGGACTTTGAAATTATAAAAGTTTATTATAAATAAAAAATCCTATAATTTTAAACAAAACTAAAATATATGAAAAAATATGTTTTTTTTAAAAAATGAAAGAAAAAAATGGATCCAAAAATGGATCCAAAAAAAAGATTAACGTTTAGAGAATTGTGGGCTTCTTCTTGCTTTTCTGCGACCGTATTTTTTACGCTCAACAGTTCTACTATCTCTAGTAAGAAGTCCTTTTGGTTTTAATAATGCTCTAAAATCTGCATCCATAGCAGCTAAAGCTCTTGAAATACCATGTCTTAAAGCTTCAGCTTGAGCGCTGTATCCACCGCCTAAAGTTGTTGCTTTAATATCCATAGAAGTTTCTTGCTTAGTTACTAATAAAGGCTGAACTACTTTTAATTTTATAGCTTCATGTCCGCCAAGCCAAGTGTTTAAATCCATACCGTTAACGATGATTTTACCACTACCAGCTTTTACCCAAACTTTAGCTACAGCGGTTTTTCTTTTACCTGTTGCGTATGTTGTTGCCATGATTATTTTCCTTTATTAGCAATTTGAGCAGTATGAGGATGTTCGCTACCTGCATAAATTTTTAATTTTTTTAGCATAGCTCTACCTAGGTTTGTTTTAGGTAGCATACCACGAACTGCTAATTTATATAATTTAACTGGATTTTTTTCTAATAAATCACCAAATTTCTCACTTTTTACACTTCCAAAATACCCTGAATGTCTGTGGTATAATTTATCTTCTGCTTTATTTGCACCTGTGAAAACTGCTTTAGAAGCATTGATAATGATTACATAATCTCCACAATCAACATTTGGAGTATAGCAAGGTTTATTTTTACCTCTTAAAATAGTCGCTACTTCTGTTAAAAGACGACCAAAACGCTTTCCTTCAGCGTCTAAAACGATCCATTCGCGTTTTACTTCGTTTGGCTTTGTTATCTTTGTCATCATCTTACCTTTGCCAAAAATTTTTTTAAAAATGAGATTATAATTATTTTAGCTTAATTAATACTTAATTTAAGAATATTTAAAGCTTAAATATTCTTACCACTATATGAAAAATATTGAGTATGAAAAAATACACAACTTAAAAAATAAAACGATATAGATATCTTATATAATGTTAAACCTCTATTACATCCACTTTATCTTTTAGAATATACACCAAAAAAGTCTTAGTGGAAGTCTTGGTTAAGATTTTTTCTATGGCTTCTTTGTAAAGTAAAACTTGCTTTTTATGCTCGTTTAAATTTAAACCTGTTTTATAATCTATAATGATAGCTTCATTATCATCAAATGCAAGCATATCAAGCTGTTTTTGCTCGCCTTTATAAGTGATGATTTGCTCTTTAAGTAACTTTTTACCCACTAAAAGTGCGTTAAAACTCTCATCTTTTAAAAGCATAGTAAGTCTTTTAAAAAGCTCACTAAAAGCTTCATCATCTAAGTAAAAACGATATTTTTTATACACCATTTGCTTACAAAATTCAAAATTATTTTTAGTGTTAAAATCAAAATATTGTAAAAATTCATGCAAAGCCAAGCCAAAATGTATTTGCTCACTTGTAAAATAGTTTTTAACTTTAACTTCTTGCAAATTTACCTTTTGAAATTCTTCAAAGCTTTCTATTTGCTCTAATTTTTCCAAAGGCTCATTTGTTTTTGAAAGTTGTTCTTCTAAAATGCCTATTTGCTTTTCTTCATAATCTTTAAAATATCCTTTAAAACCCTTATAATTTTCATCATTTTTTATAACAAAAAGAGAATTTTTAGCTCTAGTAAGTGCTACATATAAACAATTTATCTCATCTTCTGTTTGGAGTTTTTTTCTTTTGTCTAAAAAGGCATTATAGCTATCATCTTCAAGGTATTCTCTAGCACTATGTCTGTATTTTATTTCCCAGCCCTGCTCTAAATCATACTCAAACATTAAAGTATCAGTGTCTGGAGCTTTTTTACTAAGTCTATCAAGCACGATTAAATTTTCAAATTCAAGCCCCTTAGACTTATGCACGGTCATAATGCTAACTCCATCATTTTGCGCTTGTAAAGAACTTAATTTACAAGGACTAAATAAAAAATCAAAAAAATTATCAAAAGTACTTGCATGCTCTAAATAGGCAATAAGATTAACATCACTTAGATCAAGCTTTAAATAATCAATCAAGTATTTTAAAATTTCACCTACACTGCGGTTTAGATCAAGCTCAAGATAGCTAAGTTCTTTTTTTAAAATATCATTTACAAAATACAAACTAAACTCATCTTTAAGCACACAAGCCTTTGCATACTCAAAAAGCACTCTTACGCTAATACAATCTAACAAAGGAACATTGCTTTGCGTATAAGCTTTAACGCCATTTTCTTCAAGAAATTCTTGAATCAAAGTGGCGTCTTTATTGACCCATACTAAAATGCAAATATCATCAAGCTTAATGCCTTTTTCTAAAAGTCTATGGATGATTTTTAAAGCTTCTTTAGCACTTGCTTCATAAACAGAACTATCTTTACTAGGGATGTGATTTTGCAAAATTTCTACATACCCACCTTCTTTAACGCTTTTTTGCAAAGTAAAGCTAGGATTTAAAAAGCTATCAAAAAATTTATCTTTAAAGGTGTCATTGACATAATCAACAATGATCTTTTTACTACGATAATTAGTATCCAAATGCTCTAGCTTAATTTGTGGAAAGTCTTTTAAAAGCTTATCAAAAAGTTCTTTTTTACCCCCTCTAAAACCATATATACTCTGCTTTTTATCGCCTACATAAAAAAAACTTCTGTTTTTTTTCACACCCTCACCTGAAACAAGCTCAGCGATAATAGGCTTTAAAATTTGATACTGCAAGACATTAGTATCTTGAAATTCATCGATTAATAAATGAGAAATATAACCATCAAGTCTAAAATAAATCAAATCTTTATTAGCCTCATCACTAATTAATTCATAAGTTTTTAAGGCTATATCTGAAAAAGTTAATGCATTTTGCTTGGTATTGTTTTCATTTCTTGCTTCTTTAAAATGCGCCAAAAGCTTTGCAAGCATACTTATGCGGTAATTTTCCATTTGATTAAAATATTCTTTTGCATTTTGTATAAGCTCTGCTCTTTTTTGTGAAAATTCATTATCAATGACTTTAGTAAAATAATTTTTATCTAAATTACTAATAATAGGCTTAGCGAAAAAATCTTCCATTCTTTCAAAATTAAAATTTGAAAGATAATTTTTATTTGTGCTTAAATTTTTTGCATAAGCTATAAACTCATCAATATTTTTTTCTAAAGCAGCCTTACTTGGAAGGTAAGCTTTTGGATTTGGCTTAACATCACAATGCTTTATATATAAATTTTCAAGGTTTTTTAAAAAATCACTTTTACTTTTTGTTTGGATAATGTAATACGCTAGACTTTTTAGCTCTTCTTCGTTTAATTTAGCAATGAAATTTTTATAACTATCTTGACTTTCTATGATCTCAAAATCACTCATAAAACCTAAATTTAAAGCAAAAGAACGAATAATTTGCGAAAAAAAACTATCAAAGGTATAGATATTGAGTTTAGATCTTAAAAATTCGTTTTTACGCTTTTGTCTTAAACCTACAAGCTCTTCTTTGCTTTTGCCTAGCATTCTCATAAGCTCATTGCATTCTGCTTTATTTTCTCCATTTTCAAGCACATCAAATTCTAAAAAGGTTTTAAAAATCCTTTCTTTCATCTCGCTTGTGGTTTTATTGGTAAAAGTAAGAGCTAAAATTTCATTAATCTTAGCTCCCATTAACACCAAGGCTACAAAACGCACGCTTAATGCAAAGGTTTTTCCACTTCCTGCACTAGCTTCTAAGGCCAAAAAAGGCTCAAAATTACAACTCAAAGCTTAAACTCCTTTTTATAAAGCATGGTATAAGGACTATAGGTATTATCATTTCTTTGATTAGTAAATTCTTTTTCTAAAGGCTCTTTTGCAAGCTCATTAAGCATGTCTTTAAGCTCTTGCACCTTTTCACTTTCAGTATTTTCATAAACGATTTTCATATTTTTTAAATCATAAAAACAAGCATTTATATTTTCTAAAGGGTATGCACCCTCTAATAAAAACTTATAAAAAGCAAGCTGGTAAGTTTTTTCATCTATTTTCCCAGTTTTATAATCTATGACTAATTTTTCATTTTCATTTTCATCTAATCTATCTAAACGACCAAAAATAGTAATTTTAACTCCATTTTGAGCGATAAAATCTTTTTTTTGTGAAAATTCACAATCTCTTACCATAAAACCTTGTTTAAAATGCTCATTTTCAAGCACTTGAAATTCTTTAAACATTGCTTGTATTAAAGCTAAATTTAAAGCATCGATTTTGTAATCTTTCAAATTTTTTACAATATCCATAAATTTTTCATAGTCAAAATATTTTGCTTTTTTGTTTTGTTTATAGTATTTTTCTAAAGCTTTATGAATAAAACTTCCTAGCTCATTCGCCCTAAGAGTATCTTCTAATTCTTTTGGTTCTTTTAGTCCTAAGACATATTTATAATAATAATCTAAGCCATAATTTATCAAAAGGTGAAATCTCGTAAAAGTAAGCTCTTTACTAAAATAATCATGCTTAGCCATTATATGTGTAATTGGCTCAAGGTTAAAATCACACTTGTGTGTTTGAAAGTATTTGATATAGGCATTGTCACCGTATGTTTTATCCTCTATGAGTGAAAAATCAAGCTCACTTAAAAATCTTGACTTGATTTTTTCTTCATTCTCTACATAAGAAATTCCTACTAATTTTGCCTTGGCTATTAGGGTGTAATAATAATGTCTTTGTAAATTTTCTCTTTGAGCATGAGTAATAAGTCCTGCTTTTTTTCGAATTTCATTATTTAAAAATAACTCACTTGAAACTCTTTTAGGGATAAACTCATCATTAAAATCAACTATAACCACCCCATCAAAGCTGAGCCCCCTACTTTCTAAAAGACCCATTACAGTAACTTCACCACCGCCAACACTGCTTAGTTTTTTAGTGTCAATTTGCATGAAAAATAACTCTAAAATTTGCTTAAAACTTAAAGTATGTGTTTTTATAAGTTCTTTAATGAATGCAAGCTCTTGATAGATATAATCTTGCAATTCTTGATTGTTAATATCTTCTAGCAAATTATGGATGAAGTTTTCAAAAAAATCAAAAGAGATATTTTCATCAAAAAACTTTTTAAACTCTATAAAATCAACACCAGAAGGATAAAAATGCAAATTACATAAGTGCTTGTTTAGCTTTTGCCTATCAAAAAAATCTTCACTAAGCTCATACTCAAACTCATCATCTTTAGCACTTTCATATAAAGTCTTTAATCTATGATAAAAAAGCGTATGTTTGATACTTTCCCCATTGGCATAGTTTAATACATTGTTTTTATCATAAAGTCTTAAAATATCTACAAAGTTCTCATCAGGAGTAATCACTACAATATCTTTTGCACTAATACCAGCTTTTAAAAAGCTGTTAATTTTTTCAAAAACAAAAGCAGCTTGCAAAGACCGTAAATTAAAACTTTTATAAGTGATTTTATTTTCTTGTACAAAAGGACACTCTTGTAATATTTGTGCTTGGTTTACATCATATAAATACACATGATTTTCCTTAAGAGAAAGCCCTTGTAAAAAGCTAAGAGAACTTAAAAAATCTTTATTAAATTTAGTACAATTAAATTGCACTTTAAGAGGAAGTATTCCCTTAACTTTTAACAAAAGCTCTACTTCAAAAGCATTCAAAAAACCTTGAAAATCAAAAATAATCTCATCATAATTTTTTAAAAAATCATTATTAATTTCATAATCTAATACTAAAGAAATATCATCATATAAATTTTGTTCATGTAATAGGGTAAGATAATTTTTAAAAAGCTCTTCTAAAATTTGTAAATGTTCATCATACTGAGCATAAGCGTCATAATTTTTTAAAGCACTAATATCCTTTTTCTCCAAGCTAAGTTCTTTAAAAAAACTAAATAAATAAGCATTGTTTTTTAAAAATGCAAAAAAATTACTCGGTATTTTCAAACTTTGTTCTAAATTTTTAGTTTGTTCACAAGCCTTTTTCATCAAAAGCAAACACTCATAATGAGTTGCTTGAAAATGTGGAGAAAAAACTAATTTTTGCATAAATTCAGCTATACTCATAGCCGGATCTACTAAAGTGTCTATTTGTAGTTTTTTCTCATAATATTTTCTTAAAGCTCTTAGTGAGCTAAAAACAAAAAGCTTCATTATTTAGTCTGTAAAAAGAATTTAAAAAATCCTACGCTATTTTCATCTTGAGTGATTTTTAAAAGTATTTGCCATGTGCCTTTTTCTTTAATATTAAAATCAAACACCAAATCACTTCCTTCTAATCTTGCTTGTAAATTCTCATCATTTACATTTGTATGTGGACGCGAAAGCAAGGTTTGAATTTGAAGTTTATTTAAGTCATAATCTTTTAAATTTTCAATCGCAATCCTAAGTTCATTTTGCCCTTCATTAATATAATAAACTTGATTTTTCTTATGTATAAAGCTTTCTTTATCTTTAATGCTTAATTTAAAATTTTCATCAAAAGTCTTTTGTCTGTTTTGAATTTCATTATAATTTAACTCAACATTTTGATAAGAATCAAAATAAAAATTATCTTCATACACAGGGGCTTTGCTTGCAATAAAAATCGTTACAATACAAGCTATAACAATAAGCCCTAAAGAAATCAAAATGCCATAAGGCCAAAATGTTTTCTGATTTTGCATTTATCTTCTCCTTTTGATTTTTCTTTGCACTAACATCAAAATCGCAACACATAAAAAGCCATAAATTAAAATTCTCATGATATTTAAAGTATCACGATTTGAATTTCCATAAAAAGGTTTTATATTAAAATGATTTGCCACTTGATCAGCGATATCTGCATAACCATTTAAAATAGCAGCATTGTAAATGTCTTTTTGTTTAGGATTTGCAAGTATAGGCAAAATCGTTCCTTTTTCAGGGTAAGGACTCAAAACACCTTCTTTATCAAAAAAAGCTAAAGCATCATCACTTGCAAGTATATCTACCTTATGTGAAGCTTTAGAAAATACAAGTAAAATATACGGCTTGTTCAAATTAGCTTCATAGCTCTTTAAACTTTCAAAATCTTTTTTATCACTTAATGCCAAAGCGATATTTACTCCGGTTAACTCACGAATTTGCTTAGAGCTTGAAGTAATATTTTGTTCTATTGCAGTATTTAAGATATTGTCATTTAATAGTATTTCAGCATGTAAGAAATTAGCAAAGCAAATAAAAGCGGCGGTTAAAAAACCGCCTTTAAATATATTTTTCATCCTATAAAAAGGTGATTTACAGTTAAAACTGACCAAGCAGTAACTCCTGCTGCTACAACTAAGCCAGCTATGATTAAGTATTCAAGAACTTTTGCCATAATCATTCCTTTATGATGATATGTTCTTCTCTTTTAGAGTCAAACATTTTAATTTGCTCTGCATTTTCTATTTTATAAGGTTTTTGCATAACATCTTGCTGTGTTTTAAGACCCAAAACAGTAAGTCCAGCTAGAATCGATAGCAATAAAACAGTTGCTATTAACATTCCACTAACACCCGAAAGTGAAAATACACATCTATTTGAATTTTCCATTATTCACCCCTTGAAAGAGAAATTGCATATTCGCTAACTGCTTCTTTTTGAAGCTCATTTAATAAACCATTATTAAAATGAGGCATTATACCTATACTACCTGCTTTACCACGATTTAAAACATCTACTACAAACTCAGCACTGCCATATTTTGTCAAATCCGGAGCAACCAATTGCCCATCAATAGTTCCTTTTCCATCTTCACCATGACACACCGTACAAGTTGCAAAAAGTTCTTTTCCTTTTGCTACAAGTTGAGGATTTTCAGTTTTTTTAATTGCTGAAATTTCAGAAGCAACATAGGCAGCAATTGCAGGGATATCAGCCTCATCTATGCCATTATCAGCTGCGCTTAACATTTCACCCATAGGATAATTCATACCCTTAGAACCTTTAGTAATTACCTCTATAAGCCCTTCTTCTGAACCCCAAATGTTAAGATTTTGTGCTTTTCCATTAATACCATCACCTGTAATACCATGACAAGAAGAACATTGAACCAAGAAAATATTCTTACCCATTTCTTGTTTATCTTGTGCACTTAAATTTGCAAATTTTTGTGCAAATTTTTCATTATGTGCTTGTACTTCTTTATTATACTCACCAATTTGAGAATAACTATTTAAAGGATATCCCCAAAGAAAATACCATATACACCATACTATAGCTAAGAAAAACACTACAGCCCAACCAAGTGGTATAGGATTTTTAAACTCACCTATACCATCCCAACTATGCTCGCTTAGTTCACCTTGGCTCTTTTCTTCTTTCATACTTTTAAACAATTTTCCTACCACAACAAGCGTAATTAGTATGATAAGAATTGCTCCGATAAAAGATAATAAATTAACATTATCTTGTAAATTCAACCATTGCATTAAGCACTCCTTTTATTTTGCTCTAAAACACGATCGCTGATTTCATCATGCAATGCCAAATCAGCGTATTTTTCATAGTTTCTTCTACCTGTTTTTTCAGATCTATACAAATGAAACCAATAAGAATATAAAACTACCACTAAAAATACTACAAGAGCAAAAAAACCATAAGCTTGTAGCTCTCTTATTAGTTCTAAATCCATAGTTTTTCCTATTTTAAGCTGTTAAGATACGCAATCAAAGCTACAATCTCTCTAATTTCACCTCTAGCAAACGCATCTTTAACATCTTGATTTTTCATTTGATCTACTATAGCTTGAGCTTCTGCTTTAACTTCTGCTTGAGCCTCTTCCCAAGTACCTAGTTTTGTACCATTTTCAGTATCATAAGGCACATTGAAAACTTTTTTTACAGTTAGTGCTTCTGCATAAGCTGTTTCTATATTTGCATTATTGCTAAACATATGTTTATAAGCTGGCATAATAGAACCAGGGACAACTGAAACTGGATCCCACATGTGATTTTCATGCCAATCTGTTGTTCTAAAATTACCTATACGCAATAAATCAGGCCCTGTTCTTTTTGAACCCCATAAAAATGGTCTATCATAAGCATATTCACCACTAACTGAGTACATACCATAACGATCTGTTTCTGATTTAAAAGGACGAATAAGTTGCGAATGACATGCATTACAACTTTCTTTAATATAAGCATGACGTCCTGCAAGTTGTAAAACTGTATAAGGTTTTTTACCTTCAATTGGTCTTGCATTCTGAGCAAAATCAGGTAAAACTTCTACAATACCTGCATATGCAATCACTATAAATACTGCCACAGCAAAAAAGAATGGATTTTTTTCTAACCAACTAAACATATTTTTCCTCCTTATGCTGCCATAGGTGAAGCACTTTTTGGCTCTTTATCAAGCACTCTACCCACTGAAATTGATTTATAAATATTATAAACAAACATGAAAAATCCTACTAAGTATAACAAGCCACCCACAGCTCTAATCCAATAATAAGGAACAATAGCTTCAACAGTATCAATGAAAGTATAAAGTAAGTTACCATACTCATCAGTAGCTCTCCACATCATACCTTGAGTAATACCTGCTATCCACATAGAACTAAAGTACAATACTATACCTGTAGTTTGAATCCAAAATTGAGCTTCCATTAATGATTTGCTATATAGTTCTCTTTTAAACATTCTAGGCACCATATGATAAAGTGCTGCCATAGTCATAAAGCCAACCCAACCTAAAGTACCATCATGAACATGTCCTGGAATCCAATCTGTAAAGTGTGCTAATGCATTAACTGATTTAATAGAAAGAATAGGACCTTCTAAAGTTGAGAACATATAGAAAGTTGAAGCTAAAATCATAAATTTAATCAACGGACTTTCTCTTAATTGACTCCACTCACCTTTCATAGTAAGTAAGATATTAATTGCTGAACCCCAAGAAGGTAAAATAAGTACAATTGAAAAAACTGAACCCATAGTTTGCATCCAATCAGGCACAGTAGAATAAATCAAGTGGTGTCCACCTGCCCATAGATAAACAAACATTAAGCCCCAAAACGCAAATAAAGATAACTTATATGAGAAAATTGGCTGACCACTTTCTTTTGGTAAGAAATAATAAATTTGAGCAATAATACCAACAGTAAATACAAATGCAACAGCATTGTGTCCATACCACCATTGGACTAACGCATCATTAGTTCCTGCATACATAGAAACACTATGCCACCAATCGCCCATTCCACTTACAAAATAAGTTGGTACAGCCATATTATTAAATAGATAAAGCATTGCTATACCTAGGAAAGTAGCTATATAATACCAAAGTGAAACATATAAAGTTTTTTCACGGCGAATTCCAATAAGTCCAAAAATACTTACACCCCATAAAACCCAAACTAAAACTACCAATATATCAAGTGGCCATTCAAGCTCTGCGTATTCTTTTGAAGTACTAATACCTGCAAACAAGGTAATAACAGCTATAATCATAGTGATCATATAAAGCCAAAAATGTAGTTTGCCAACAAACATTAAAAAGCTTGATTCTGCCATACTAACTTTTAGTACACGCTGACCAATATAATACCAAGTAGCCCAAATTCCTGAGAGCATAAAACCAAAAATTACACCTGAAGTGTGCAATGGTCTAAGTCTTGAAAAAGTGCCATACTCACCAGCTAAATAGTTTAAATCCGGATAAGCCATTTGAAAGGCAATAAGCGTTCCAATAGCCATACCAATAACACCAAACAATAAGGTAGCAAACATAAAATATTTAGCAACCGTATAGTCATAGTTTAATGCATTTCCTGGGTGCATTTCCTCTCCTTAAGTTTTTTTCTGCAATATGCAATCGCTATATTATATGATAATTATCATCTTTTTTAGCTTAAAATCACAATGATTAATCATCTATTAAGAGTTATAAGTAAATAATAAATTTTATCGAGTTAAAGAAAAACCTATATAAGAAAAATACAAGCCATAAAAAAATATTAAAATATAAGAAATCAAACTAGCTGTTTTTTGAAATTTTTCACTCAGTGTTTTAGAAAAATAAGCAAAAAATACCAAAGCAGGCAGTGTTGAAAGTCCAAAAACAAGCATAATTAACGCTGCTAAGTATACATTTTGTACACTCATTCCAAAAGCTATATAAAAATACACCAAGCCACAAGGTACAAAACCATTTAAAAAGCCTAAAAAAATAGTACTTTTTAAAGACTTATTTTGAATTAATCTTGAAATGTTTTTTTTAATGACACAGTCAAAAATTAAAGAGCTTTCAAAAAAAGCTAACAATTTTCCTTTAAAAATTAAAGCAAAAGCTAAAACCACCATAAAAATCCCGATAGTAAAAAGCATTATACCTTTTGCAAATTCGCTAAAAGAAAATAAATTTCCAAAAAATCCAAAAAATACACCCAAACAAACATAGGCAAAAATTCTAGATAAATGATAAGAGAAAATCAAAAGAGAAAAAGGGAGTTTGAACTGCTTTGAAAGCTGAGTATAAGCTAAAATAAAACCTCCGCACATTCCATAACAATGTCCAAAGCTAGAAAGAAAAGCTATACTCGCTAAAGCAATAAAATCTAAATTCACAAAAGCTCTAAAAATTCTTTAAAGATGTATTTGCTCTCATGTGGTCCTGAGGAGCTTTCTGGGTGATGTTGTACTGAAATGATAGGATAATTTTTGTATTTTACACCCTCTACATTATCACCAAATAAATTTCTATGAGTAATTGTTGCAACCTCTGCTATTTCTTCAGGAACATTATAGTTGTGATTTTGCGCTGTGATTTCTACTGTATTATTTGTAAGATTAATTACTGGATGATTTGCTCCATGTTGACCAAATTTCATCTTATAAGTTTCATAACCAAATGCATTACTTAAAAGCTGGTGCCCTAAACAAATACCTAGCATAGGAATTTTTGCTTCTGCTAATTTTTTAATCTCTGCAATTTCATCTTTTAAAATTTTTGGCTCACCTGGTCCATTGGATAAAAATACCCCATGAATTGCACCTTTTTGGTATAAATCAATCAAATCTTTTGCCTTGGTATTATAAGGAAAAACCTCTACTTCAAGTCCTACACTCACAAGTTCATTTAAAATATTTTCTTTTACACCATAATCAATCACAGCTACTTTTTTACCATTTGCTTTTACATTCTCATAAGTTTTGTTGCTATGATTCCAAGCACCTTTACTATGCTTATAAGAGCTTTTAGTGCTAACTTGTGCTACATAATTTACCTCATCGATTTTAGCACTAGAAAGAAGCATTTTCTTAAGCTCTTCTTTGTCTTTAACTTCAGTAGATATTACAGCTCTTAAATTTCCTTGATCTCTAATCATTTTAACCAAAAATCTTGTATCAATTTCACAAAGTCCTATTTTGCCATGGTTTTTCAAATAAGCACTTAAAGAATCATTGGCTCTAAAATTAGAATAATCTTCATTTAATTCTCTTATGATCATACCGCTAGCAAAAACTTCTTTACTTTCATTATCTTCATCATTAACGCCAACTATGCCAATTTCTGGCATTGAAAAAACCACAAATTGACCCGCATATGAAGGATCAGAAATAATCTCTTGATAGCCCGTTAAAGAAGTATTAAAAACGAGCTCACCAAAAAAAGTTCCACTTTCTCCAAAAGCCTTTGCACTTAAAAAAACATCATTTTCTATATAAATATATGCTTTCATAAAAGTCCCTTTTTTCTAAGCTCTTCTTGGTAAAGCTTTTCAAACACTAATTCATATTCTTCAGAACCTAGGATAAGCTTTCTTTTATAATTTGAAATTTTTTCATAAACCAAATCTTCTAAATTTTCATACTCTTTTAAATAAGACATAATACTTGAGAAAATGAGATTTTTCACACGATTTTCTGATACATTATAATTTATCAAATCCTCTTCTACTAAATTTTCTAAAATTTTATGAGAAAGATTATTGTATCTATCTTCACTATCAAGCATAAATTTAAACTCATTTGCTAATTTTTTCTTAATCATCCAAAACATACTTTTTCTATCTATTTGCATAAACTCGATTTCATCTTCTTGGCTTTCTAAAAGCTCTTTTGCTTTTTCATCAAGCTTACGCTCGTTTAAAACATCTATTTCTATAATCTCTTTTGCTATTTTTAAAAGTTTTTGACTATCATCTTTAATTTTAACAAAAGAAGAATGCATTAAATCAAGTATTATTTTATTTGCTATATAAGGTATGTGAGCTGGTTTGATACGCATTTATTCACCTTTTTATTTTTATTGAAATAATACTAAAAAAAAGGTAAAAACTGCTTAAAACTTACTGCGAACTTGCATTTTGATCTAAATTTTTTAAAAGTAATGTTAAATCTGAAGCTTTCTTAGGTTCCATTTTTGCCATAATGGATGAAATTTTTCTAGGATCAAGCGAAAGTAGAATTTTTGAAGCTTCATCAGGTTCCATTTCACTTAATATACCTGCAACAGCCACATCTTTCATTTTTGCATAGATTTCTGTAATACGCCCCATAGTTTTATCATTAATCGCTTGGAGATTTTCTCTAGTTGCTTTCAATATACGTTCATTTTGTTCTTTTAAGCTTTTGATTTGTTCTAAACTTGCATTAATATCAGCTTCTTTTTGTACCAAAGCTTGCATTTTTTCTTTTTGTAAAGCTTCAAAAGATGCCCTATATGCTTCTAAACTTTGTCTTGCCTCATCATATTCTCTAATTTGTTCTTGCATTTGTTCTTTTCTTGCTTCAAAATATTGCTCACAATTTTGTTGCGCATTTACAAAATTTAAAAAAATTAATAAAAATATTATTTTTTTCATTATTTATCCTTATTAAAATGCCTTGTTATAGCAAGTTCATCTATAAATTTTTCTTCTTCTTTTTGTAAGGCTTTTTGAATCTTTTTTAATTCTTCATTTTCTAAAACTTTGATTTTTTCAAATTCCAAATGAGCTTTTTTATATAAATGCTGATGATGCGCTAATTCTTTTTTGGTTAAATCCAATTTTTGTTTAACCCTTTGCTTGCCTTCTCTTGCAATTTCTTGCAATTTTAAAGACGATCTTAACAAAGCTATCGAACCCTTATCGGCTAAAGTTAAGCTTTCGCAAGTTTTTGAAGCTTCTTTAAGCTCTTCTTCACACTGCAAAAGCTTTTGTCTTGTTTTGGTTAAATTTGCTTCTGCTTTATCAAGCTGTTGTTTTCTAAGCTTAATCACAGAAGAATATTTGCTTTTCATAAAATGATAGTATCTTCTCTTTCAGGGCTTGTAGAGATATAACCTACTTTAACACCACTTAATTCTTCTAAACGTTTAATGTATTTTTTAGCATTTTCAGGTAACAAATCATAATCCCTAATCCCTGCAACTTTATCCCAACCTTCCATTACTTCATAAATAGGTTTAGCATTTTCTAAATCACAAGGCACATAGTCTATTTCTTGCCCCTTATACTCATAAGCTTTACAAATTTTAACACTTTCAAAACCATCCAACACATCAAGCTTCATCAATGATAAAGTATCTAAGCCATTTAATCTTGCAGTATATCTTACCGCAACCGCATCAAACCAACCACATCTTCTTTTTCTACCTGTACTTACACCGATTTCTTTACCAATAAGTCCTATTTTTTCACCATCTTCACCTAAATCTTCACTTGGAAAAGCTCCATTTCCCACTCTTGTTGTATAAGCTTTTACTATACCTATAACTTTTCCAATTTCTTTTGGATTTAATCCCAAACCACTTAAAGCCCCAGCTGAAATAGTCGTTGAACTAGTAACATAAGGATAAGTTCCATGATCAATATCAAGCATTGATCCTTGTGCACCTTCTAACAATACTTTTTTATCCTCATCCAAAGCTTTCCAAAGCATTCTCGTGGTATCTGTAATATATGGCGCTAGCACTTCTTTAAAGCGTTTTAAATCTTTTAAAATTTCATCATAACTAGGCATTGCAATACCTAAAACATCAAAATAAGTTTTTTTAAGTTCAAAATCTTTCATTAAATTTTCACAAAGTTTTTCAGGCTCTAGCAATTCCCCTACTCTATGTCCATTACGACTTATTTTATCTTCATAGCTTGGCCCTATGCCTTTGCCTGTTGTTCCTATAGCTTTATCGCCTTTAAGTCTTTCTCTTGCTTGATCAATCAAAGCATGGTGGTTTAAATTTAAATGAGCTCTATCACTTATAAATAATCTTCCTTCTAAATTTTCAAATTGAGCCATTTCGCTAATTAATACATCGGGATTAACTACAACTCCATTTCCTATAACATTAACACATTGCTTATTCAAAACGCCTGATGGCATTAAATGTAAAGCATATCTTATACCATCAACCCATATAGTGTGACCTGCATTATGTCCGCCTGCACTCCTGCAAACATAATCATAATTTTCACATAGTTTATCAACTATCTTACCTTTACCCTCATCACCCCATTGGATACCAACGACAATATCTGCTTTACTCATGAAAACTCCATTTTGACTTAAATTTGGCGAGAAGGTGAGAGAATCGAACTCCCCAAAAAGTAGTCAACTACCCTTTCATCTGATTTGAAGTCAGTGGCCATCACCAGATAAGCTAACCTTCCAAAAAGATATTATATCTTAATATTTTTAATTAAAACAAAAACCAAATACGTAAAATTGAAACTATTTTTAATAATATTTTATTTTGTATAAATTTATTAGCTATAATGCTAACTTTATTAGTGTCAAGTTTTGACAATCACAATTTTTGGATACGACGATGCATTCTTTCAAACAATCTTTTTTTATAAATTTTTGGGATAATTCCAAAGGCATGATTATGCTTGGAATTTTAAGTGCTATTTATTTTGGAATTTTTGGTAGCGTTTGGGCAGTCACTGGCGAAATGACGCGCTGGGGTGGAGAGTTTTTAGAATTTTTTGGCATAGACTTAAGCTCTTATTCTTATTATCAAAAGCAAAATTTAAGTGGCAGTCCCTTAACAAGAATTGATGGTATTATGCTTATAGGTATGTTTATAGGGTGTTTAAGTGCTGCATTTTTAGCAAATAAATTCAAATGGCGCTTACCTGCTAGCAAAATTCGAATTTTTCAAGCTATTATAGGTGGAATTTTATCCGGTTTTGGTGCAAGACTTGCCTTTGGTTGCAATTTGGCAAATTTTTTTACAGGTTTACCTTATTTTTCTTTGCATACTTGGGTTTTTACCTTATTTATGATTTTAGGGATTTATTTAGCTGTTAAAGTTTGCAATCTAACACCTTTTAAACCAAAAGCTAAATTACAACGTGTATGCAAAGAAAACCAATCATTAAAAACACAAAATAAAACTGCAAAGATATATTTTTATATAGGACTTGGTGTATTTATAATTTTTATAACTTATGTTATATTTATACTACAAAGACAACCTTTAAATATTAAAAATAAAGAAAGTATTCTTCCTTTAGCGTTAATATTTGGCTTTGTTTTTGGTTTTATCATATCTAGAGCTCAAATTTGCTTTACTTCTTGCTTTAGAGATTTATTTTTATTTGGTAGGGATAATGCCATAAAGGGTGCTTTAATAGGTATGATTATAGCTTGTTTAATAGCTTTTGCTTTTATCTTACAAGGGCACACTAGCAAAATAATAGAAATATCACCAAATATTGCTTTAGGTGCTTTTTTATTTGGCTTTGGGATAGTTTTTGCCGGAGGATGCGAGTGTGGCTGGATGTATCGAGCTTGTGAAGGACAAAGTCATTTTATTATAGTGGGTATTGCAAATATTATTGGCACTATGATATTAGCTTTAAGCTACGATCATTTTCCAAATTTCTTAACAGATGGAGTAAAGATTCATCTTTTAAATGAATTTGGTTATTTTAATGGTTTAGCAATCAATTTAATTTTATTTGTAATTTTATTTTTATTTATATTAAAGTTTAAAAAATCATTCTTTTTCAAACAAAATAAAAAAGGAAAAATATGATTATTCATTATAGTTTAAATTTAGAAGGTGAGGCTTGTCCATACCCTGCTATAGCTACTATTGATGCCTTAAAAGAACTAAAATCAGGTGAAGTTTTAGAAATTTTATGTGATTGCCCACAAAGCATTAATTCCATACCACAGGATGCTAAAAATCGTGGTTTTGAAATTCTAGAAATAAATCAAGATGGTCCAACGCTTAGATTTTTAATTCAAAAGCCTTAAAGACTTTTGAATATATATTAAAGATGTTTTAACATTGTTTCATAAGCTGCTTTAGTTCCTGGGCGAACTTTAGTTACCAAGCTCACTAAAACAATCACAATAGATGCAGCTAAAAATCCTGGAATGATTTCATAAATAGGAAAATTAAGCCACTCAGCCAAGAAATTTTTATATGCTACAACTACAACTGCGCCCGTAATCATACCTGCAATAGCAGCATATCTAGTCATTTTTGACCAAAATAATGAAAAGAGCATTACAGAACCAAAACTTGCTCCAAACCCTGCCCAAGCATAAGCTACTATGCTTAATACGCTTGAGTTTTTATCAGTAGAAATAACAAAAGCTATCACAGCCACTGCTAAAACACCAAATCTACCTAAAGTCATCACTGTTTTATTAGACGCTTCTTTATTGAAAATTCTTTTATAAAAATCTTCTGCTATAGTCGAACTTGAAACAAGCAATTGTGAACTTGCTGTACTCATAATAGCTGCCAAAATAGCGCTTAATAAAATACCTGCTATCCAAGGATTAAAAAGTAATTGTGACATTACGATAAAAATCTTTTCAGGATCTTGTAAACTAAGTTCAAATTTACTCACATAAGCTATACCTAAAACACCTATCAAACAAGCACCAATTAAAGATATAACCATCCAAGAAATTCCTACAAAAGTAGCAGTTGGGATGTCTTTAGTTGAGCGTATAGACATAAAACGCACCAAAATATGCGGCTGACCAAAATATCCAAGCCCCCAAGAAAGCGCTGAAACTATGCCTAAAAAGCTTAATCCTTCTCCCATAGAAAAAGTATTTGGCTTAATTTCTTTGACTATATTAACAGCTTCACTAAAGCCACCCAAATGATAAATCATCACTATAGGCACGATAATCAAGGCACTCATCATTAATAAACCCTGAATCAAATCCGTCCAACAAACTGCCTTATATCCACCCAAAAATGTATAAGCAACTATAATCACAGTTCCTGTAGTTAAAGCATAATCATATTGAATTCCAAAAGTTGCTTCAAAAAGTTTTGCTCCACCTACAAGTCCTGAAGAAACATAAAAAGTAAAGAAAATTAAAATAACAATAGCACAAACCACTCTTAATATATGCTTATCATCATCAAATCTTGTTTCAAAATAATCTGGAATGGTAATAGAATTTGCAATCACGCTAGTATAAATTCTAAGTCTTTTTGCTATAAAAGCCCAGTTTAAAAACGCTCCTATACTAAGACCTATTGCAATATAACTTTCAGCTAAGCCACTTACATATAAAGCTCCTGGCAAACCCATTAAAAGCCATCCACTCATATCAGAAGCTCCAGCACTAAGTGCTGAAACTACCGGCCCCATAGAACGACCACCTAAAAAATAGTCCTCTGAATTTTTATTTTGTTTATAAAAATAAAATCCGATAAAAAGCATTAATGCTGAATATGCGACAAACATTATCGCAATTTGAGTATTAATTTGAACAACCTCCATTTTATCTCCTTTTTATATTATTTTAAAGCACGAATGCCTAGATTTCCATAACGATGGAAAGATATACTTAAAGCTTTTTCATTGTGATATAAAAGCAACTCAAAACGTCCATTCATTAAAGGCTTAGCATTGGCGATGATTTTTGCGCAACTTGCTGCCTTTATGAAAATTTCATCATTAACATCTAATGGAGCAAAATAACGAATTCTTTCATAATCAGCTATTTTGCTAATGAAATTTTCTTTACTTTCTTTAAGGAATAAAGTTTTTGAACTAATTTTTTGATTAATCTTTTGCACAAGATCTATTTTTTCATGTTCATCATAACTTAAAATAAGATCAATATTTAGCACACTAGCTGCTAAAATAACTCCTAAAACATCTTTTAAGCTATCATCTTTATGCACTCTATAAGCGATATTTTTAACCTTTGTATAAGAGAAAAGATTATCCTCACCTCTTATATTGACATAATCTTTCGCACTTGCAAATTCATGTTTTGCATGATAAGCATAGCTTCTTGCCATAGCTTTAATGACTTCAAAATCAGCTTTATCTTTTTCATTTAAATCCAAACTTAAAGCGTTTAAATTTGATACTAATTCATTGTCTAAAACATTTTGATCAACTTGACTTTGCTCTATGTCTAAAAATTGGGTAATGTAATTATAAATTCCAACTTTTCTACCAAAACCAATGGCTGATTTTTTAATACCACCAAAAGGTTGTCTTAGGACTATAGCTCCCGTTGTTGGTTTATTAATATAAATATTTCCTGCCTCTATGTGAGTATGAAAATACTCCCATTCTCTCTCATCTAAACTTTCAAATCCTGCTGTAAGTCCATAACCTGTAGAATTTACTATATCAATAGCTTCTTTTAAATCTTTTGCTTTCATTACAGTTAAAATTGGTGCAAAAAGCTCATTCATGTGTGTAAAATCACCTTTTTTAGTACCATACTTAATCCCTGGAGTTAAAAGATAAGGATTATCATCTATAAATTTAGGTTTTAAAGCCCAACTTTCATACGGAGCTAATTCATCTAAAGCTTTTTGTAATTTCACATCTGGTTTATCTGCTAAAGCTCCAAGTTTATTTTTAAACGCAAATGGATTTCCAACCGCCATAGAACTAGCAGCATCTACCAAAGTCTTTTTGAACTCTTCATCATTATAAACTTCTTCTTCTAAAACTAGTAAAGAAGTAGCAGAGCATTTTTGACCTGAATTTGAAAAAGCTGAATGAATGATATTTTTAATCGCACTATCACGATCAGCAAATTTAGAAACAATGGTTGCATTTTTACCGCCTGTTTCGGCACTTAAAAGCAATGTTGGATTAGCTTTGAGCATTGCATAAGCAGTTTCTTCTCCACCAGTTAATACTGAAAATTTCACACTTTGATCAACAAGTAAGTATTTTGATATATCACTACCTTTAGCAGGTAAGAAAATCAAAGCATCCTTAGGAATTCCTGCATCCCAAAAGCATTTACAAAGCATATAACCTGTTAACATCGATAAAGATGATGGTTTATATATCACTTTATTTCCTGCGGCCAAAGGCGCTGCTATGGTTCCTACTGAAATACCTACTGGGAAATTCCATGGCGCAATCACCACGCCTATGCCTTTTGCTTTAAAAGTCGTATTTGGATTTTGCTCTTTTAATTTTTCTAAAGAATGTGGGTAAAATTCTAAAAAGTCTATAGCCTCACTAACTTCAGGATCAATTTCTAAGAAAGTTTTTCCTACTTCTAAAGCTGCTATACCTATTAAATCTCCTCTACGCTCTCTAACAAGTTGAGCAGTTTTTGCTAAAATTTTATAAATTTCATCATGACTTAAATCACTAAAATTTGAGCTCTTAGCTACATCTAAAGCGTATTTAATATCTGCTTGGCCTGCTAAATGTGCTTTACCTATAGTACGATTTTTGATTTTATCTTTAACTTCTACTACTTGTAAATTTTCGTTTTTAATTTCTTCTTTTGCAACTGGATAGACATCATAATTTTCTAAATTTTCATACTTAGCTCTTATACCCTTAGCCCATTCTCTATTTGCTTTTAAGATAAAATCTGTGTCAGGTTCGTTTTTAAATTCTTTACTCTCATAAGAACTAATAGCCTTTGTTTCATTATTTCTATCTTGAGTTCTATGAGTAGAATTATCCAAACTAGCAACACCTTCTAAAGATTTTAGAAATAATTCTTTTTGTATTTGCCAATTTTTATCATTAATTTTAAGATTGAAAAAATATCTCATGAAATTATCTTCACTAGTATTTTCATCAAGTCTTCTTACTAAGTATGCAATAGCATTGTTAAAATGTGCTTCATCACAAACTGGTGCATAAAGTATAAGATCATGCATTTTAGAAAGCTCATAAGAGCATTGTAAACTCATACCCTCAAGCATTTCAAAAGTAAAAGATGATAAAGCTCCAGCTTGTGAAATTCTAGTATAAGCATAAGCAATTTCAAATAAATTATGACTTGCAATACCTATATTAATATATTTATGATTATCTCCCTCTAAGACAAAATCAAGCATTTTTTTATAATTACTATCAGTGTCAATTTTTTTATAAAAAGTAGGCAGAGCCCAACCTCTTTGTGAAGCTATAGTTTCTTCACTTTCCATATTCGCTCCTTTAACAAAACGAATTTTTATAGGCTTCATACCTTTTAAAACTCTTTCTTTAGAAAAGGCAAAAAGTTTTTTCAAATACTCATAAGAATCAGGCAAATAAGCTTGCAAAACAATACCTGCTTTAATATCGTATTTTGCAACACTCTCCATAAAAGCTTCAACGGTTAATTCTAAATCTCTAAATTCTTCCATGTCAAGATTGATAAATTTAGACACACCTTGCTTTTTTTCTTCCTCTAAAGCAAGAGCATATAATTTATCCAATCTTTTTACCACCTCATCTTTAGAGTATTCAAAATCAATGATATTGATTTGGGAAAAAATGGTAGTAATTTTAATAGAAATATAAGTAATATAGCTTGTTTTTAATGCTTCTTCGTATTTTTTCATCCTATAAGCACTCTCAGCTTCACCCAAAACCTCTTCACCAATTAAATTTACATTTAAAGTGATTTTATCTTCATCTTTTCTTTTACGCATATGAGGCTCTAAAACACTAGGATTTGCATCTAAAACCATAGCTTTGGTATCTTCTCTTAAATGCTTAATGAAAAATGGCACACTAAGAGTTGGTGCAAATTTTCCAAAATTTAAAAATGAAAAAAGTAAAAATTTTTCAAAAGCACTAAAAAAATCAGCTATACCATATTTGTTTAAAGTATGTTCTATAAGCTCAAAACTCGCACTTTTATCTTTACATCTAAAAGAGCGATCTAAAAGCTCAATTAGCATTACTTTATTTTTAGGATTGTTTAAAAGTTTTTGCATTTTGGCATGAAATTCTTTTTCGCTTTGAGAGATATTACTTTCTATCTTTCTTTGTAATTCTTCAGCTAATTGCAAAGCTTTTTGTATCATTTTTTCCTCCACTTTAATAGTTAATATGTATTTATGATACAAAAATTGCAACGAAAATCAACATATATTTATTTGTAATTTATTTTTTTATGTAAAAAAGTAACAAATATAAACATATATTTTTGATTGTAAATAAAATATTAGCACAATAATAAATAATTATGAGTATTTCTTACACATCTAGCAATAATCTTTGCTTCAATATTATGATCCTTTAAGATTTTTAAAGCTTCAATTGCTTCATTTTCACTCATACTAGCTAAAAGTCCACCTGAAGTTTGAGGATCAAAATACACTATATCCTCATCTTTTTCATTTAAATTTTCAACCCAAATTTTTAGACTATCTTTATTTTTATAAGCTCCGGCTGGGATAATCCCTATATTAGCCATTGACAAAACTCCATCCATTAAAGGAATTTCATTTTTATATACTTCTATCATAAGCTCTTTATTTAACATTTCTTTTAAATGTCCCAAAAGGCCAAAACCGGTAACATCGCTTAAAGCACTAAGACTTTTAAAGCTCTTTAAAATACGACTTGCATAAAGATTTAAAAAACTCATTTGTTCTACTGCTTTTAAAATCTTTGCTTTTTCTAGCAAACCAGCCTTGATAGCAGTACTAATAATACCACTACCTATAGGTTTAGTAAGTAAAATCACATCACCATCTTTTGCGCTATTATTAGCTATAAATTTCTTAGGATGAACTACACCTGTTACACTAAGACCAAAAATAAATTCATCATTTTCTATAGTATGCCCACCTACTAGCACAGCACCAGCTTCTTCAACCTTAACTCTAGCACCTTCTAACACTTCAAGTAAAATTTCATTATTAAAATGACAAGTATCAAAGCCTACAATATTTAAAGCATTAATCGCCTCAGCACCCATAGCAAATACATCACTTAAAGCATTTGCAGCAGCTATAGCGCCAAAATGATACGCGCTATCAACCACAGGTGTAATAAAATCAAGAGTTTGCACTAAAGCTAAATCTTCATTTAGCTTATAAACACTTGCATCTTCATTATTATCAATACCACTTAAAATGTTTTCATGCGGTTTTAAAATGCCAAGAATTTTGTCAAGACCCACCGAGTCTAATTTGGCAGCTCAACCCGCAGCTTTTACATATTGGGTTAGTTTTTGATCTTTATATATCATAAAGAGATAATCTTTGCCTTTCCAAAAAGTTCATTTAAAATTTCATAAGCATTACCTATTTTACCTATTTTAAGCTCTTTGCTTTTGCCAAAAAATTCCAAACACGCCCCGCAACTATAAATTTCAACTCCTAAATTTTCAAGTTCTTTCATGGCTTCAAATGCCATATGAGAGCAATCAGTATTCATCAAAACACTATCATTAACACAAAGGATTTTTGCAGGTTTATTAGGTAAATCTTTTAAAGTTTTTAAAAAACCTGGCATTAGATTTTTTCCAAGTTCTCCCTCGCCTACTCTATCACTTTTTAAAAATAACACATTGTATTCTTGTAATTTTTTTTCTTGAGTTTGAGCTATATTGCTATCTTTTACAATGCTAATAATACTCTCATCATCTAAATCTTTAACATTAAATTCCAAATTTAAAGATTTTAAAAATCTCATTACATTTTCTTTAGAAGCTTGAGAATTTAAAAGAATTTCTAAATTTTCATTTTCTTTTAACTCTTCTAAAGCTTTTTTTGTTTCTATCACAGGACGTGGACAAGCTAAATCTCTACAATCAACTTTCATCTTTTACCTTTTTTATTTAATGATATATTGTTATAACTTGTATTCAAATTAAGTTTTGTTTTTTTCTTGATTTTTCTTAAAAAATAATTCTTTAAAGCGTTTATTGGTGTATTCTTCTACATCTTGTTGTAAAATTTTAAAATTTTGAATTAACTCATAAGCTCTTGGAGTAAGTTTGCTACCTGACTCACTTCCTCTTCCTTTTTTAGCAATAAGTAATTCTTCTTTCATATTTTTTTCTAAATCTTGTATATAAAGCCATGCTTTTTTATAATTAATCCCTAGTTGTTTAGCCGCTTGGGAAATACTTCCACATTCTCCTACTAATTCTAAAATATCTGTTTTACCTTTACCAAAAAGCAATTCTCCATCAGGATTTTCTACCCAAATTTTACTTTTTACATGAAATTTTTTACCTTTTTTTTCTTCAAAACAACCAAGTTCACAGTATTTAACATCAATTTTATAAGTTTTAAGTGTAGCTCTCATATCAGCCATATTAAAGTCTTTAGCATATTCTAAAGCATCTTTACATGTTATACGACGCTTAGAATCTAATTTTGTTTCTAATTTTTCCAAAATTTCACTTTTTGCTATATTTTTATTTAACTTGCCAAATTGACCTAGCTCACAATCTGAAATTTTTACGCCTAATTCTTTTATAATAGCTTGAAAATCTTCTTTAGAGTATTGTTTTAAAAGTTCTAGTGCTTTTTTACAAGTAAGTTTATTATTTTCATCAAGATTTTTTTGAATTTGTAAAATTAGCTCTTCCATGAATTAACCTTGGATTATAAGTGGTAAAAAGGGTGCTTGTAAACACCCTTTGAGTTATTTTGCATCAAGTCCTAAGTTTTGACCCTTGAGTAAAACTCTTTTTCTATACATTGCACTAACTTCAGCTGCATCACCAACCAAAAGTGCATTTGTAGAACAAACCGCAGCGCACATAGGTACTTTACCTTCTGCAATACGATTTTGTCCATAAAGCTCTCTTTCTTCATGAGAGTTAGTAGGCTCAGGACCACCTGCACACATAGTACATTTATCCATTTCACCCTTAATACCAAAAGCACCATCTCTTGGAAATTGTGGAGCACCAAAAGGACATGCATAAAGACAATATCCACAACCTATACAAGTTTTTTTATCATGTAAAACAATACCATCAGCTCTAATATAAAAGCATTTTACAGGACAAACTTGCTCACACGGAGCATCTGTACAGTGTTGGCAAGCAAGAGTTGTTGAAAACTCTTTGCCTTCTATACCTTCATTTAGAGTGATTACTTTTCTTCTATTAATTCCCACTGGTACTTCATGCGCACTTGAACAAGCTACTTGACAAGCAAAGCAAGAAATACAGCGATTATTATCTACATAAAATTTCATTCTAGCCATAACTTACCCCTTAAGCCTTTTCAAGTCTGCAAAGTCCTGCGTTAAACTCAGAAATTTGCGTATTTATATCAAAACCATAGTTAGTAACCGTGTTAGAACTTTCCCCTATAGTATAAGGTTTAGTACCTTCAGGATAATTGTAACTTAAATCCACTCCTTGCATAATACCTGCAAAATTATAAGGCAAGCAAATTCTATCTGGTGTAACTGAATGATTATGTACACATTTTACTTTAATCTTAGTGCCTTGTGGCGAGTGAATCCACATCATATCACCATCATTTATACCATATTTTAAAGCAAGTTCAGGGTGTACATTAGCAAACATCTCAGGTGTGATTGCAGCAAGATATTTACTAGTTCTCTCAAGCATACCCGCGCCACTTAAATTTACTAAGCGCATACTTGAAATAATAGTTGGAAACTCTTTACTCCAATCTGTTTTTTGTTGCTCGCTAATAAATTTACTCTCAACTCTGAAGTTTTTCTCTTGATCACCCCAAGTAGGATATTTTTTAACCAAATCCCAGCGAGGTGAGTGAATAGGCTCTCTATGTAATGGAATAGGATCAGCAAATTCCCAAACTTTCATTCTCGCTCTTGCATTACCTAAACAACAAGCACTTTTTTCTCTACATTTTTCTAAGATTATACCTGAAATATCTGTGCTCCAGCTAGCACCCATTAATTCTTTTTCTTTATCACTTAGTTTGATATTAAACACTTTTTCGATATTTTCTTTAGTGATTTGCGGGTAGCCACCTTTAACTTTACATCCTTTTGGAGTAAAGGCTTCATCTGCTAATTGAGAATGCCCATCATGCTCTAAACCAAAGCGATTTCTAAAGCCCATACCACCTTCTTCATAAGGAATATCCGTGTTCCACATGATAGAAGTGCCTGGGTGTTGTTTATCCCAACAAGGCCAAGGTAAGCCATAATATTCACCTTTAACTTCACCACCAATACCTCTTTGAGTATCAGGATCAAAATGTTCCCAATTTTGCTGGTGTTTTCTTAGACGTTCAGCTGAAATACCTCTTAAACCTATACTTAAAAGACCATTACTCATTTCTCTTGTGGCATCATCAGGCCATATGAAATTATCATCATTATCATCTCTTGTTTGTACAAGTTTATGGTCTTTTAATTCCATTTTCATGCCACGAGTGTACTCTTTATAAAAACCAAATTTTTTAGCAAAAGCAAACATAATCTCTTGGTCTTCTTTACTTTCATAAATTGGTTTCACTACTTGAGAACGCCATTGCATAGCACGGTTAGTCGCTGTTACATAACCTTCTGTTTCAAATTGGGTTGAAGCAGGAATAATATAAATACCATCTGGACGATCTGCTAAAACTGCTACTTCATTTACAAAAGGCTCAGCAATTACGATCATATCAAGTTTTTTAAGTGCTTCCTGAATTTTTACCGTATGTGCCATAGAAGTAATACCCGTTCCTTGCACCCAAAGTACACGGATAGGTGAGTTTGAATAAGTTTTTTCTTCATGTAAAACGCCTTGCCACCATTTTGCTAGTGAAAAGCCTTTTTCATGCATCCATTCTTTAGAATAAAATCTTGAATTTAAATACTCTCTCTCAACATTCCATACATTAGAAAAATGATTCCAAGCATTATCATCAAGTCCATAATAAGCTGGTAAAGTATCAGCCAAACAACCCATATCAGTAGCACCTTGAACATTATCATGACCTCTGATGATGTTTGTTCCTGCACCTGGTTTGCCTATATTACCAAGAACGAGTTGCAAGATAGCTAGAATTCTTGTATTAGAGCTACCTACTGAGTGTTGAGTAATACCTAAAGCCCAAAATAGCGTAGCAGGTTTAATTGTAGCTAGCATTCTTGTGATTTTTTCAAGTTGAGCAGCCGGAACACCTGTTACATCTTCTACAACTTCAGGAGTCCATTTAGCGGCCTCTGCTTTTATTTCTTCAACCCCATAAGTTCTAGTTTTGATTAATTCTTTATCTTCCCAACCGTTTTTGAAGATCAAATGAAGCATACCATAAACTAAAGCTATATCTGTACCTGGACGAATTCTTACGTATTCATCAGCATGCACTGCAGTTTTTGTAAATACAGGATCTACAACTACTAATTTAGCATTATTACGATCTTTTGCTTGCAATAAGTGTTTAAATCCAATAGGATTAGCCACAGCAGTATTTGCACCAAAAATAATCATCATTTTTGAATGTTTAGTCACATCACCAAAATGATTTGTCATAGCGCCATAACCCCATGTATTCGCCACACCGGCGACTGTTGCGCTGTGTCAAATTCTAGCAACGTGGTCTATATTATTAGTACCCCAAAATGCTGCAAATTTTCTAAAATAATAAGCTTGTTGGTTATTAAATTTAGCCGAACCTAAGAACATAACGCTATCAGGTCCATTTTCTTTACGGATTTCAAGCATTTTATCACCAATTTCATTGATAGCTTGCTCCCAAGTTAAACGCACCCATTTGCCGTTTTCTTTTTTCATAGGATATTTAATACGCTGTTTTGATTTAGTAAGATCGATTTGATCTATCCCTTTACAGCAGTGTGATCCTTGAGAAATAGGATGTTCTATAGCGTTTTCTTGACGCACCCAAACTCCATCTTGTACTTCTGCTTTAATTCCACAGCCTGCACTACAGATACTACAGATTGTTCTAACAATCTTAGAATCTGGATAAGGATTTGCTACTTCTTGTTCGCTTGCAGCTCTAATAGCTTTATTTTCACTACCAAAAGCCGCACTTCCAAGACCAGCAATACCAGCAAGCTTAAGAAAATTTCTTCTTGCTAATGCCATCTTCTTCCTTTCTTAATTAGTAAGCTATTTTGTAATATTTTTCCCAATGCATAGTTTTTTTATAAAGCACTTCTTTTTTAGTGCTTTTTCCCAAAACTACAGTATTTTGCTCTTGGTAATCATCTTTAGCTAAAGCATTTACACTTGCTCCAGCTACCACCCCTAAAGCACCAATTTTCAAAGATTTTTTTAAAAAATCCCTTCTTTGATTGGCCTCCATGTTCTCTCCTTTGAAATAAAAGTAAAGAATAACTATAAATACTTATTTTCAAAGTATTTACGCACTTACACAAAATGAATTTTGCATATTTTCACTTAAGATTTTATTTAATTTCTATTTTCATAAAAAGATGATTTTGATAATATGTATTTTGGTAACAAAATACATATTTATTTTTATAATTTGCTAAGTTCTTCTATATTTGTTTTACTAAATTTGGTAGGAAGTCTTGGTTCATAAGGAAGTCTTTGTAAAGCTTCATCTGCTATACTTTTACCTTCTTTTTTTACAGGCGCTTGTACTTCTAAATAAGCCCTTTCGTTTGCAAAAAAGACTTTCATAATATTAGCAATAGCAATGTAAAAATTTGAATTTTTGTGGATTTGTAATTTTTCTATAAACTCATCTATCACAGGGTTTATCACAAAACGAAATAATTGCTGTGCAACTTTTAAATCATGCTCAATAATACTTGCCATAAAAGCAAATAAAAAGCCAAATTCATCTTCACTTTGTCTGCAATCTTCTTTTTTTCTAAATTTGGTTTTTCTAATGATTTCACAAGCTTGAAGCTTCATTTTACCATCATCTCTACCCTCATCGTAAAAAGAAGCACTAATAGGTACATTCACATAAGAAAAATCAAAAAACACCGCATTTTGTTCTTCTTTAAAACTTGCAAAATCACATGCACTAAGTTTTTCAAAATCAGACTTTAAACTATCATCTAAAGGGCTTTGAGCTAAAACTAAAACTTGTTCATGCCAAATTTTAAATTCATTTTCATCGATAAAATTAAAAGCTTTTGAAAAAAATTCATAAAAATATTTGCGCGAAAGATCAATATCTTGTATCATTAATTTTCCTTGTTATTTTTATTTGATTATAACAAGGAAAATTTAAAAAAATCAAGTGAGATTTTAAAATTTTGTTTTAGAATCGTAAGTAAATGATGGATTGATTTGTTTTTTATCGCTTAATTCTTTATACCAATAAGAGTGTAAAATATAAACTTCCTCTTCTTCTTTATAACCACTAATCATAGAATGAATACTTCCTTTAATAGCAAATACAGCCATATAAATATGAATAGCAAAAAATACTGCACATAAAATACCCAAAATATTATGGATGATAGCTGAAGCTCTTAAAATATCTATATGAGAAATTCCAAAAATAGACTGTAAAGAAGTAGAATTAAAATCAAGGAAAAACATAAACGCACCGGTGATTATCATCAAAAAGCCACCAAAAACAGCTATATAATACCAAGATTTTTGACCAAAATTAAACTTACCTGCAGGAACAGGTTTTTTCTCTTTGCTTAAATATCCACCTACTATCATCATCCATCTTAAATCATAACTTGCAGGAAGCATTCTTTTAATCCAACACAAAAGCATAGGAATGATAGAAATGATAAATAAAATAGTAGCAATACCATGTAAGTTTTTACACATTCTTACAAAGAATCCACCACCAAAGTATGATCCAAAAATCATAATAAGTCCGGTTGGCACAAGGATAATCCAAGAAATTGCCGCTACAAAATGAAACAATCTTTCAAATACTGAAAAAGCATAAATTTTCTTACCATCATGAGAAAATTTCTTTGGACCTATGACCATATAGTGCAATGCAAAAGCTGAAATAACCACTATAAGTATAATCAAAACAGCACTTGCAATATACTCACCTTGTAGTTTAGTCCACAAAGCACCAAAATTTTGATAACTTTCTATATTCATCACTCTTTGCACATCCCAAATTTGAGTATTTTTAACTTCAAAATTTTCTTGAGCAAATAGAAAGTTAAAACAGGCTAAAAGAGCTAGTATAACTCTATGCATAAATTACTCCTAAACATTACACGCTAGAAAAAGCTTAGCGTTGTAGTTTTGTTAATTTTCAGTTTCCATTTTTATTTTAAAAAAAGTTTTATTTAAAAAACATAAATTTGCAAAAAACTACAAAAAAACTCAATTTTTAGTTTCTTTTTGAATAATTTTCATAGCCAAATTCTCTTACCATAGATAAATTTTCATTCTTATCTAAGAACATTAAATTTGGAAGTCTTACTCCGTTAAAAGTGGTGTTTTTAACTATAGAATAATGAATTTGATCTAAAAATACTATTTTTTGTCCTATTTTTAACTCTTGATTAAAAGCATACTCACCCATGATATCTCCTGCTAGGCAAGTATTGCCACCAAGTAAATAAGCAAATTCATTTTCTTTTAACTCGCTATATTTTTCCCCATCACGACTTGATAAAATTCTAGCATTTAAAACCTCGCTTGTATAAGGCATGATGATAGTATCTGGCATATGAGCTTCACTTGAAGTATCTAAAATAGCTATTTTTTTCTCATTTTCTACTATATCTATCACACTTGCAACTAAAGTCCCACACTGCCAACCTATAGCTTCACCTGGCTCAAGATACACTTGTACGCCGTATTTATCGCTAAATTTTTTACAAAGATCAATTAGTTTTTGCGTGTCATAGCCTTCTTTTGTAATGTGATGGCCCCCACCAAAATTAACCCATTTCATATTTTTAATAAATTTTGAAAATTTAGCTTCAAAAGCATTTAACACAAGCTCTAAAGAATGCGCACTTTCTTCACATAAAGCATGAAAATGAAGCCCACTTAAGGCACTTAAATCTTCATTTTCAAAATCAATCGCACGAATTCCTAATCTTGAAAATCTACCACAAGGATTATAAAGTTCTTTTGGAGCCACTGAAAGCTCTGGATTACAACGCAAACCAAGAGACTTTTTACTTGCTTTGTCTTTAAATTTTTTAAACTGATTAAAAGAGTTAAATACTATATGATGTGAAAGATCTATGATTTCATCTATTTCATCTTCTTTAAAAGCAGGTGAAAAAGTATGAATTTCTTTATCCATATATTCTTTTGCAAATTTAGCTTCCCAAAGCCCACTGCAAGTACAGCCTGATAAATACTCACCCACTATATCCATAGCACCTGAAAAAGCAAAACCCTTTAACGCAAGCAAAACTTTTGCTCCACTTTGCTCACTTACTTTAGCCAAAAGTTCACAATTTTTTCTAAGTTTATCTTCTTCTAAAATATAAGCAGGAGTTTGAAAGTCTTTATCTAAATGATTTTTAATTAGCATTATTTATCCTTAATTTTTGATTTAAAACCACTTGTATAACAAATCATATTAAAATTATATCTTGTTTTTATAATTTACAATCATTAATCAAATAATAGTTATAATCAAAATCCAAATCAAAATTAATTTAGGAGTAAAAATTTAATGGACAGAAGGTTATTTTTAAAATTTAATGCTTTAGGTTTAGCAAGTATTAGCAGTGCTTATGCAATGGGAGATCATTCTCATCACAATATGCACTCAAAACATACACAAAAAGAAGTAAAAGAAATCGATACTTCTTTTATAAAACTAGAAAATCCAAACATTAAACTACTCGATGAAAAAGACTTTCCTAGCGGACAAACATTAACAAATTTAAAACTTCTAAAAAACACAAGCACAAAGAAAAATTTCTTTAGATCAAGTATAGAAATCAAAGAAAGTCAAATAGAACTTGTTAAAGGTAAAAAAACAAAATGTTTTACTTACAATGGCTCTATACCTGGACCTAAAATAGAAGTTTATGAAGGTGACACTGTAGAAATTTTAGTAAAAAATAGTTTAAAAGAACCAACTACAATCCACTGGCATGGACTTGACATACCACCTGAGCAAGATGGCAATCCACATGATCCTATCATGCCTGGTAGAGAAAGAATTTATCGCTTTAAACTTGGAGAAAATTCAGCAGGAACTTACTGGTATCATCCGCACCCACACTACACCACAGCAAAGCAAGTTTATAAAGGCTTAGCAGGGGTATTTGTAGTAAAAGCTAAAAAAGATGCATTGTCGCATTTACAAGAACAAGATTGGGTGATTAGTGATTTGCGTTTAGATGAAAATGCACAAATTCCTGATAATAATTTATTTGATTGGCTCAATGGCAGAGAAGGAAATTTAGTTCTTATCAATGGACAATTAAAGCCAAAAATAACGCTTGACAAAGCTCAAAGAATTCGTATTTATAATTTTTGTGCGGCAAGATATTTAAATTTACGCATTAAAGGCGCTAAATTTATTTTAGTAGGAACTGATGGAGGGCTTATAGAAAAAGGTGTTGAATTAGATGAGTTGTTTTTAAGTCCTGCTTCAAGAGTAGAAGTATTAATCAAAGCAAGTAAGGGTGATTTTAAACTTGAAAGTACTTATTATGACCGCGATAAAATGCTTGTTAAAGAAGAACCTTACACTCTTATGTTAGCTGATCTTAAAGTAGAAAAAACTATAGAAAACATACAGGAGAAATTACGCGAATTTCCACCTTTAAAAGAAGCTACAAACTTTAAAGAAGTGATTATGAGTGAAGATCATATGCAAATGCATGGTATTAGTAAAAAAAGTGAAGAAGAAATCAAAAAAAGCCTTGCTTCTATGTTTTTAATCAATGGTAAAACATTTGATATGAATAGAACGGATTTAACCTCAAAATTAAATGAAGTAGAAGAATGGGTAGTAAAAAACAAATCACATATGGATCATCCTTTCCATATACACGGAACACAATTTGAACTCATTTCTTCTAAATTTAAGGGTAAAATAACAAAAGCAAAATTCAGAGCATTGCAAGATACGATTAATGTAAGACCTGGGGAAGAATTAAGACTTAGAATGAGTCAAAAATTTACCGGTATTAGAATGTTTCACTGCCATATTTTAGAGCATGAAGATCTTGGAATGATGGGAATTTTAGAAATAAAAGAATAAAGGTAAAAAATGGTAAAAGTCGAATTTCTAGGGCCAATTGACAAAGAAAGCTTAGAACTAAATGTAAGCAATCTTAAAGAATTAAAAGCGATTTTAGGGCAAGATGAAAGCTTAAAAGAATGGCTTGAGCTTTGTGCGGTTGCTTTAAATGATGAAATGGTTTTTGATGATGAAACTACCCTAAAAGATGGGGATAAAATCTGCCTACTTCCACCGGTTTGTGGAGGATGAGTTATGTTTGAATTACATCAAGGAGCCTTAGAAATTCCTAGCATTTATGCTAGATGGTATGAATATGCTAAAGATAAAAACTGCGGAGCTTTGATCACATTTTGCGGTATAGTCAGGGCTGAAGATGAGATTGAGGCTTTGAGTTTTGATATATATGAGCCTTTATTAAAAACTTGGTTTGAAAAATGGTGCCAAAAACTTGCAAATGAAAATGTAAGCTTGATGTTTGCTCACTCTATCGGCGAGGTTAAGGTGCATGAGAGTTCTTATTTTGCTGGGGTTTTAAGCAAGCAAAGAAAATTAGGACTTAAGCTAATTAATGATTTTGTAGAAGATTTTAAAGCAAGTGCACCTATATGGAAATATGATATCATTAATGGCGAAAAAATTTATGCCAAAGAACGCTCTTTGAAACTTCAAGGAGCAGGAATTTTAAGCACTAAGGACTAAAATGCTAACTTCTTATAACCAAAGTTTAAATATACTTCATTCACACATACAAACATATGAAAAGATAGAAAACATCGCTTTAACACAGTGCTTAGATAGAATTTTAGCCATAGACATCAAAGCTTCTACTAACAACCCTCAATTTCCCACAGCCTCTATGGATGGCTATGCGATCAAATTTAGCAAGCAAGATGAGCCTTTGTCTATCATAGGTGAAGTGCCTGCCGGAATTTTCCCAAGCTTTAAAATACAAAATAAAGAATGTGTTAAAACCTTTACAGGCTCTTTAATGAGTGAGGGTTGTGATACCTTAGTGCCTGTGGAAAAAGTAGAAGTTAAAGAAGGTGTGGTTTACATCAAAGAAAAAGTTCCACAAGGCTTTGCTGTAAGAAAGGTTGGCGAGAGCTACACTAAAGGTGAAATTTTACTCACAAAAGGTGTAAAACTAGGCTATAGCGAGATAGCACTTTTAGCCGAGCTTGGACACTTTCACATTAGTGTTTTTGCTAAACCTATCATAGGCGTGCTAAGCAGTGGAAGTGAGATCAAAGACTTAGGCGAAAGCTTAGAACACCCTGCACAAATTCGCTCATCAAACCATGTAGCCATAGCTAATATGGCAAAAAAACTTGGTGCTGAAGCTAGAATTTTCCCACTTTTAAAAGATGATATGCAAAAAACTCCAAGTGTTTTAAAACAAACACTTAATGCGTGTGATATTTTAGTTACCACTGGTGGAGTTTCCATGGGGGATTTTGACTTTTTAAAGCAAGCTGTTAAAGAGTATGAAATCATCATAGATAAAGTCGATGTAAAGCCTGGCAAACACATCAAAATAGCCAAATTTGAAGACAAATTCATCTTTGCACTACCGGGTTTTCCATACTCGGCTATGGTGATGTTTAATTTATATGTAAGAGAACTTTTAAATGCTTGGCTTTTACAAGAAAAAGACTATGTATTTAAAGCATTTGCAAATACTGACTATAAGAAAAAAAGTTCACATTTAGAATTTGTAGCTTGTAATGTAGAATTTAAAGATGGAAAAATTTATGCCAATTTAAAAGGCAAAAAACAAGGCTCAAGTGCCATCATCAACAACCTTAATCACAAAGCTGCATTAATGATAGCAAATGATAATATAAAAGAAAATGATTTGGTGGATATAATTTTTATGCCTTAGGCATAATTTTTATTTTCAACCTACTCCAAGCAATAATAAAAAGAATGGTGATATAGATATAGATAAAACCAACACTAGGATAAATAAATTTTTCTAGATCAAAAAACATCATAAAACCTTTTAAATAAACTTTTATAAAACTACTTAAATCAAAATTAAAAGTTACAAACATATTATTTTTGATAAACAAAAAATAGACATTATGGGTAAATAAATACATATAAAACACAAAAAAGATTTTCATTCCACTAATTTTGACTAGTTCTTTAAAAAAGAAAAATGCCGATATAGTATTTAAAATTGATACAATATCAAATAACTTTAACATCATTATTGACTTTATAAAATAACACAAATAAGAAATCATCCATAAAGTAAAAAACAATAATAATTTGTATGATTTTATCTTTTTGCAAAGCAGAATGATAGACATAAAAGAAAATATACAAAAAAAGCATCCTAAAATAATTAAAACTATTTCAAGAGGAAAAATTACACCAGATGAAAAATTATCAAGAACAAACATAATAAAAACCCAAAGATAGACGATGAAAGGAAACACACAAGCAAAAATCATTGTAATTTTAATAAGCTTTAATCCTTGAGTTGTTGTTGCATAATTTTCTTTTATTTCTTCATCAAAACTTTCAAAATTTAGCCAAGCTAAAGCATGGTAAACAAATCCTGTGATTAAAAACGAAACTGCTATAAAAATTAAGATTGGAGCACCAATTAAAAATAAAGTATTACCTTTATTTGCTTGATTTAAAAGCACATTATATATATAAGAAAAAGAAATTTCAATATTTAAATGAAACAAAAATAAGCCTATATTTATACTTACAACAAGTATCAACAAACCTATAAAAAATAGATTAAAAGCTTTAATAAAATATTTTTGATGCGTTACTCTTGCAATTTCATAAAATATATTCTTAGTAAATTTATAAGATAATAAACAATTAATAATCATACATATTGCAATTATCGCTACTGTATGTTCAAAACTTATATAACCAGTTGGATGCAAAATCAAAACAGAAAATAAAAAGAAGATTAAATTTATGAACACAGTAATAAAAAAATTACTTAATAATTTCTTAGCACCTGCGTGAACTTCGAGTTTATTTAAAACGATAATAAATAAAATAAAAGCCGTTATAGCAAATAATGGCATTATGGCCAACATGCTACAAATTAAACTCATAAGAGCAAGAATTTTAATATTTCTAGTAATTTTTTGTTGATTTTTCATAAATTCTCTTTCAAAAATAATTCAAATTTTTATATTATATAGATTATTTTAACCTAGTTTATCTTATAATTTTTAAAATACCTGTCAATAGCACTTTAGCTTTTTCTTGACTTTGTTTTAAATCATTTAAAATCTCTTCTACTTCACGAGTTATTATACTAGTCATTATCTAAAATATCATAGTTATTATCTGCGATATAAGCTTTTAATTCTTTTTCTAATATATCTTCAAGATCTATTTGATTAGTCCATTTATTTATTTTATTTACTTTGATATCAAAACATCCTTGTTTCAAATTATTAATTATTCTATTTATATAATCATCTTTATGTTGAATTTGTGTTAGTTTATCTATAGTGTTTTTTCTCCAATTTTCATTATGTACTAGTATAATATGCTTATTTTTTAATCCTTTTGCAAAACCATATTCATATAAAACATTACTATTATTGGTGCTACAATCAACTATAATAATATCTGCTTTCTCTATATTTTCAAATATCTTTTCTATTATATTATCATCTTTTTTTTCATTCATAATCTCCATTAGATTAAAGTTATGGAGTTTATTTATACCTTGAATTCTATGAATTGATTTTTCTATAGAATCTTTATATTGATTAATATATATTTCATTATATTCCATAGCAACAAAAATATGTTTTACTCTTTCTAGTGTTTTTGTATATGAATTAAAACTTTCATACAAATCGGCAAAATTTTTAAAATTATCTAAATTGTAGTTAAATTTTTTTATCCATTTATTGAACAATTTAAGTTGTTTATTGAAAATTTCTAATCTATCATATTTATATTTAAGATAACATATGGCACCCAATAGACTACATTTAATGTTGTTATCATGTTTATATTCGCAGTATTTATATATAGCATCTTTTATAATATTTACAATGCTTTGATCAAATTTTTGATTTAATATTTCATTGATTGCAGAGATTAAAATCTGTTTTTCTTCTTCATTTAAATCTTTCCATGCTTCTTGTGTGTTTTTTAAAATATTTAATAATTGATCAGACTCTATAAATTCTTTTAATTCGTCAGCATTTGCTTTTGTGACTAAATCAAAAATTTTAGTAGAAGTGACTGGTAATGCTTTTGAATTTAATAAATAAAAATATAGATGCTCTTGGGAGTATTTTTCGTTCTTAGGAACAAATAAAATACAAAAAGAAATCATTCGATTTTCACCATCTTTTGCTATTAATGACAATGCTTCTATTCTATGATTTCCATCTAATCTATATAATTTTTTATCTTTTTTGATATCAAATTTAAAAACTGCAAAACCAAAAGTTCTCATAGTTGCAGCCGTTTCCATTGAATTTATTTGCTTTAAATCTTCTATAGCATATTTTAAACATTCCAACTCATCTAAATTTTTATCTACATCATATGAATACAATAAAGTTACTTCAGGAAAATATATATCACTTTTAGAAGAATTATTTACATAACTTACGATTTTATTTCTATGATTTTCGTCAATATCTCTTTGAAATTCTTCATTGGTTTCTGATATCTGAGCAAGTGTTTCTACATCAGCAAAACCTCTAAAAACCTCTATACCATTTTTGGCTACAAAAGGTTTTATTTTTTTATATTTTTCTAACTTATCATAGGTAAAATGTTTATTCTTTGCAAATTTTATTAAATCTTCAGGAACTTCTGTTACTTCTTCACAAACTCCAAGAGTTTCTCTAATCCCATATAATTCAATCATGTTAATTCCTTTTTATTTTATTATAATATTTTCTATCTCTAGATATAAATCTTGTTCAAGTTTTTTAGCTTTTTGTTTATTTTCTTCTATTTTTTCATATTTTTGCTCTAGTTCTTCAATTATTTTGTTTTGGATTTCAATTGGTGGAAGTGGTATTTTTAAATATCGATAAGAGCTTAAATAATAGCGTCTATGGGCTTTGCTTAAATCTATTTTGATAATTTTCAAGACTTCATATAAAAATTTTATATTTGTTTTAGTATTATCTTTAATCTTTAGTATTTTTAAAGCATCAGACTTTACTTTAAAATTAAAATCTACAAATTGAATTGCTGTTGTAAAATCATCAAATATAATCACAGGTGGATTATCGAATATGCCAAAATCTTCATCCGTATATCCTAATATAAAAGTTTTACCAGCTGTAAGAACAGGGATGGCAAAATTATCACTATAGTTTGTATTTGATACTATGTATTTTTTAGGTTGTTCGTAATCTAGTATATTCTTTAACTCAACTAATGGATAATTACTTTTACTTACATCAATCTTGTCACTACCTTGGTTGTGTGTAATATCCCATCTGCTTAAATTTTTAAAAGATACAGTAAAGATTTTTTCTCTTGCTGTATCTTTTGGTTTTTTGAGTCCAAGAGCTATATATATATATGCTTCTATTTCTTTTTTGATTTTTTCTTCTTCAAGTTGTAATTCTTTAATTTTATTTTTAATAGTTTGAAGCTTTGTGACTATTTCTTCTTGAATTTCTAATGGTGGTAATGGGATTGTTAGTGTTTTAAGCTCACTAAATGATAAAATTTGTCTTACAGACCCTTTTGTATTTGCTCTTAAATGATTATTGAACCATTCTGATTTTAAAACAAACACTAAATATTCTGATATTAATTTTTTTTCAATAGTTCTAAATACAATATATGCTGGGCTTGTATATTTTAAATCAAATTCTTTTGGCACAATACCTATTGAACCAACATTTACTCTATATGGATTATAAAAAATATCGCCACTATTTACTTGATAATAAGGTTGTTTTATTTTAGACCCCAATAATGTTTCATTAAAATACACACCTTCTTTATTATTAACTCCTAGGATGTCAAATGTTTCGTTTGGATATAAAAACGGTTTAATTTTATTTTTATTTTCAATAATATAGTTTTTTAACTCTACTAATGGAAAATTAGATTTTAATGAATTTAGAAAATTTTTTACGCTCCAAATATTCAAATCCTTAAAATTAACAACTTTTGTTTTACTCATTTTTTACCCCAAACTATGCTGTTTTCTTTTAAAAATTCTTTAAAGTATGTATTTATGCCTTTTTCTATTATTTTTTCTTCTCCCGTGTCTTTATCTTTTTCTATAATATCCATTAGCTCGTTTTTTACACCTTCTCCGGTCTCGCCCGTGCTAGTAATTCCAACCGCTTCAGCTTCTGCCATAAAAATAGGATAATCAAAATCATTTTTTGTATTTTGATATGCTTCTTCTATTATTTGGACTTCTAAGTCTTTTAAATCTTTTCTAGCTTGTTTTTTATCATCACTTGTATATAAAGGTGTTTTTTCATCTTTACTTTTGCGATATTTTATAATTTCATTAAGATTATCTATAGTTGCTTTATGTTTTAATTTTAATTTTTCTGTGTATTCAGAGATTAAATTATTCCACTTTTGCTGCGAAACTTCATCAAATTTTTGAATAAATAAAATTGAACATTTAACACTGGCTTTGGAGCTTAAAAATGTTTCTACAGGTAGCGATATAACAGCTCTTAAAAAAGCTCTACCTTCTACAAATTTTCTTACATATTCAGCATTTGGCGTATTAAATACCCCTTCAGGTAAAACAATCCCTAATCTTCCATTTGGTTTAAGTAAATCCATACACCTATTTATAAATAAATGTTCTGTTTTGTCACTTTTTAGATTTTCTTTGAGTTTAAACAATGAAGCTATTGGCTTTCCTATATTATCTATAATTTTAAGCTGGGTAGTTTTATATCTTTCTTCCCCATATAGATCGTAGTATTGTTTTATATATTCTTCATAACCTTCTTTTGCTATTAACTCTCCTTGTTCTGTTCTAGTAAGCCAAATATCGTTTTCTTGGATTACATCACTTTCTTCTACTTGTGAGCCAAAAGGTGGGTTTGTAAGGATGATGTCAAATTGATTTTCAAATACTCCATTTATATTTAAAAGCCCATTGTGATGATGTATGCCGCCGTGACCATCACCGTGCATTATCATGTTCATTTTAGATGTTCTAGCCATTCTATCATTTGCATCTACCCCATATATACAAAAATTTGAAAGCTTATATATGCGAGAATTTTTATTGTCTAAACTTAATTCTCTTTGCAACTCTTCTAATTTTTCTGTAAGTTTCTTTGCTTCTTCACTTGTTGGGTTTTCTAGGTCTTTAATATTGTCTTTTTTCCATGCTTCATACTGATTTTTTATATCTTTTTGTATGATTTCTCTAACCTTACTAAATATTCTAATTAAAAACCCACCACTACCACTAGCAGGGTCGCAAGAAATTTCACCTTCTTTAGGGTCTATCATATCCACCATAAACTCAACCACACTTCTAGGTGTAAAAAACTGACCTATTTCCCCACGAAAAGTTCTGCCTAAAAATCTTTCAAATGCTATACCTTTTACATCTGCTGAGGTTAAAGATAGATTATAACTTTCCAACTCTTTTATGATTTTTAATATAGTGTGTTCTTTTAAATTAATCTTTTCATCTTTTTTAAAAATTTTATCTTTTGCAAATTCTTTTTTAGCGCCATCAAAATAACTTTCAATAGGATTTGCATTATACTTTCTAGCTTCTTTAATGTATTCTTGATTAAATTTTTTATTTTGTCCTTTTAAAAGCATTCTTTCAACATAAACTTTCATAAATAAAATTTTAGCTATTTCATCAAATGCAGCTGCTGGATCTAGTTTTTCTATATTTCTTATGATGTTATGACATTTATGGAGCATATTTGCAAATTCATCTTCTTTGAAAACTAATAAATCCTTATAAAGCTGTTCTATTGTTTTTTCATCAGCCCCATTTGATGGTATGTTTGATATCTCTTGCCTATATCCTGGTACCTTATCTTTTAAAATTCGCCAAAATCTAGTTTCATAACTATTGTGTGTAATGAAAAATTTAGCATTTAGTATTCTTGCATAGCTTTCACCTTGATCATAGTCTTTTTCATTTATGTGAATATAATCTGCCTTACACTCAACAATAATTAATGGAGTATTGTTGTTTTGTTTTTCTTCTATACTTTTCCATATAACTATATCAGCTCTTGCACTTCTTTTGCCTTCCTTTGTCGATAACTCTTCATCTAATTGTTCTATTTTATATTTATATTCATTTACTAATCTACATACAAATTCTTGTCTAACTTTTTCTTCTGGAGTTGCAACTAAATATTTTTTTCTAATATGAGAATATATTTTACCTTCTTTGTTATATTGAACTTCTAAAATATCCATATAAATCCTTTAAATAAAAACTATCATTAATATAAAATATATTTTATATTAATATGCGAAATAAATTATAAAATAAACACATTTTATAAAGTAATTTATTTAAACCTATGAGTTATTTAATCTTATTTTTAATCTTTGAAATAGTATAACACAAACATCCTTGCTCTTATTTTATCATTTTTTGCTAAAATATCTCAAACTAAAAAGGATAAAAATGACTCCACAGGTTAAAATAAATAAGCCAAGTTTGCAAGAAGTGCAAAATTATCTTAAATTAGACGAACATTATGCTCTACAAGAAAGTGCATTAAGAAAATTATTTACAAAAACCTATCCAAAAAATGATGATATAGATGATATTTTAATAAAAGCATCGTCATTAAATGATTTTTATAGCACTAATATTTTTTCAATTTTTCCAGTTGCTAAACATATAAAAAATTTAAAAATTGATGAGAAATTAAAAAATAAAGACTTAAGCTTAGTTAGCAAAATAGCAAATATTAAAATAAATGGAGTAGATAAAAATTTTTATTCTTTTGCTAGTAAATACTGCTCACATCATCAGCCTTTATTTTTTCCTATATATGATTATTATGTAGATAAAGTATTGACATATTTTCAAAATAAAAATAATTTTTATAATTTTGAATTTAATTTAAAAAATTATGAAATATTTTGCGATGTTATAAATAAATTCATTGATTATTATAAATTAAATAATTTTAATATAAAAGAAATTGATAAATATTTATGGCAGTTAGGTAAAGTTACATTTCCAAGAAATTATAAAAAACAAAATAATAAAGCGTAATATATTCAAGTTTTTATAGTAATTTTAAAAATTAAATAATTATACCATAAAAATCAAACCAAAACCCACAAACGCACCTTAAGTATAGTATCTTACTTTATTTTCCCTATTGCAATAAAAACCTAGCTTTAATATAATTTCAAAAACCACAAAGGAGAGAAAATGGACTCAAAAATCTTTTTAGAAAATGGTCGTGTTAAAAGTAAAGGTTATGCTATGCTTAGCAAGGATTCTAAATTTACACCTTTTGAATTTACACGCCATAAAGTAGGTAAAAACGATATCTTAATCGCTATCAAATACGCAGGAATTTGTCATAGTGACATACACACCGCAAGAAGCGAATGGGGCGAGGCAACCTACCCTTGCGTACCTGGTCATGAGATAGCAGGAGAAGTTATCGCAGTGGGTGAAAATGTGAGTAAATTTAAAGTAGGTGATTATGCTGGGGTTGGGTGCATGGTAAACTCATGCGGAGAGTGCGAAGCATGCAAAAAATCTCAAGAGCAATTTTGTGAAAATGGTAAAACCATCTACACTTATAACTGCAAAGATGTATTTCATGATAATGAAAACACCTATGGAGGCTACTCAAACAACATCGTAGTAAGTGAAAAATTTGCTATCAATGTGCCAAAAAATGCTCCACTTGACAAAGTAGCACCTTTACTTTGTGCGGGTATTACTACCTACTCACCGCTTAAATTTTCAAATATCAAAGAAGGCTCAAGCGTAGCTATAGCAGGATTTGGTGGGCTTGGTATGATGGCAGTAAAATATGCTGTGAAAATGGGTGCAAAAGTAAGTGTTTTTGCAAGAAATGAAAACAAAAAAGCAGAAGCTCTAGCTATGGGTGTGAGTAATTTTTATACTAGTACAGACAAAAGTGTGGTAAAAGAAAGATTTGATCTCATCATCTCCACCATACCAACCCCTTATGATCCGCTAGCTTATATGGATTTGTTAAAATTTGGTGGTGAAATGGCTATCGTAGGATTACCTCCACATGAAGTAAGTCCTAGCATTAACATCATTCACTTTGTACATAAAGCAGGTAAAAAAGTATATGGCTCACTTATTGGAGGCATTAAAGAAACTCAAGAAATGCTTGATTTTTCTTTAGAACATGGAATTTATCCTGAAATTGAACTCATCAAACCAAGCGAGATTGACAAAGCTTATGAAAATCTCACTTCAGGAAAAGCCAAATTCCGCTATGTAATCGATATGAGTGCAGAGAATTAATGCTCATCAGAAATCACATCGCTAGTGTCAAAACCTCTTTGCTTGGCTATTTCAAGCAAAGAGTTTATTTGCTCTTTTGCTAAAATCTCTCTTGATAAAATCCATAAATATTTTTTATCAGGACTACCTACGATAGAAACTTGATAATTTGTATCAATGTAAATAATCTCATAATTTGGCTTGTTAAAAATATTCATAAATATACTAAATTTAACCGCCAAAGCTCTTGGTGATTTTACCCTAGCTTTGCCATTTGCTTGAGAGATTTCTCCATTTTCTTTTGTGCATATATTTTTGACTTTAATTATAGGCGTAGAGCCTTCATACTCTAGCTCATATTCTACCTTAGCACTTTTGCAAGTTTTTTGAAAAAAAGCAGGTTTTCTAGCCATTTCTAGCCATGTACCCATGTATTTTTCTAAATTTATACCATCTAATAATTCTATCATTTTTCTTCCTTTTGGTTTACCTCACCCCAATCACACATTGCTTGTAAAATAGGAATTAAACTTTGACCTTTTTTAGCAAGGCGGTATTCTACTTTTGGAGGGATTTGTGGATATTCTTTACGCGTGATTAAATCATCATTTTCAAGCTCTCTTAAAGTATGTGTCAAAGTCTTAAAAGAAATATTGCCAAGATATCTTTTAAGTTCATTATATCTTACAACTTCATAGCGAAATAAACAGTACAAAACACTCATCTTGTATTTGCCTGAAATCAAAGACAAGGTATAGTTAAACCCACATTCTGTAAAATCGCACTTTTCTTCCATATACTTTCCTTTAATATAGTATTATGCTTTTTTATATTATAATCCAAAATCATTTTTTATCAAAATGAAAACAAATTAAAAAGGATTTCGATGGATTTCATCACAAATCTTATCATTGCTGCTATTGTTGGTGGCGCATGTGGAGTTGCGCTTCATTTATGGAAAAAGAAAAAAGAAAAAGACAGTAGCGAAAAATAATATGTGAAGCAAAATGCTTCACATTGATTTAATTTATAATATATTTCAGCATATTCTAACTTCAAGATCAAAAAGTAAAAATACTTATTCTATACATTCTGCCTTAAAAGTATAAAAATATAATTACACTTTCTTATAGTATAGTATCTTACATAAATTTCAGTATTGAAATAAAATTATAGTTAAATTATAATTTTAAAAACATAAAAGGATAAAATATGCAAAAGGTATTATTATTAAACGGCGCAAAAGACTTTGGACACTCTAAAGGAAGACTAAACACAAGCTTACATGAGTTTGCACTTAAAACTCTGCAAGATCTTGGTTTACAAACTCAACAAACACACATAGATCAAGGCTATAACACAAACGATGAAGTAGAAAAAATTCTAAATGCTGATGTTTTGATTTGGCAAATGCCTGGTTGGTGGATGGGAGAACCTTGGATAGTGAAAAAATACATTGATGATGTTTTTACAGCTGGACATGGAGTGTTTTATAAAAACGATGGTAGAAGTCATAATGAACCTACTAAGAATTATGGTACAGGCGGGCTTTTAAAAAATAAAAAATACATGCTTTCGCTAACTTGGAATGCTCCAATACAAGCCTTTGATGATAAAAATGAATTTTTTAATGGAGCCGGAGTTGATGGAGTGTATTTACACTTTCACAAAGCACATGAGTTCTTAGGTATGAGTGCCTTACCTACTTTCATAGCAAACGATGTAATCAAAAATCCTCAAGTACAAGAGTATTTCACAAACTACAAAGCGCACTTAGAAAAAATTTTTAAAGCTTAGAAATTTGGGATTTGATGCTAGAAATCATTGATTTTTTAGCCTCAAATTCACTTTTTAAATTCAAAATAATCTGTCTTTTAGCTTCAATAAAATCAACAAAGCTTTGCATATAATTTTTGTAAATTTTTAAAACTACGGGCTTATTTAAAAGTAAATCTTCAAATTCATAGACATTAAGCTCGGTTAATACTCTTTGATGTACTTCACTTGCTTTTGGATGATACAAGCTAAACTCGGTGCTATCAAGCTCGTAAAATTCTTTACTCGCATTCATTTTAGTGCTAAAAAATCCCAAAGTAAGTTTAGTAGCACTTTCATAATTTGCCAAAGCTTTTAGATTAAGCTTTTCTAAAAATAAATCAAGTTCAAGTTGGCTTTTAAATAATAATTGCTTAAAATCTTTTAAAAAAAACTCCTCACTAGCACTAGCAAAGCTTCTAAAACTAGCAAATTCTTTTTCACTTTCTAAGGCATTTTCTTTTTGTAAATTTGAAAATTGAGCTTTAAAAAGTAAAATTTGATCTTCTAAATGAGTAAAAAATAAGGAAAAATCATCTTTGATTTGACTAAATTCTAAAGTGATTTCATTTTTTAATCTTTTAAATTCTTTATTCATTGCTTCAGAGTTATAAAACATAGCCAAAAACGCGTCATCACTTGAAAGATATGGTGCTTTATAAGCAACTTTTTCATAAAGATTTTTCTTAAATAAGCCCTTAGCTTCTTTATAATAACTACTATCTTTTTCTTTAATAAATTTTAAGATTTCTTGAGCGATTTTTTCTCCAACAAGTTTTAATTTATCCAAACAATTATGATTTAAAATTTTGATTTTTTGTTCTAGCTTGCTTGCTTTGAAAGTTTGCAAAATAGCATTAAATTTAAGCTCTAATCGCTCTAGCGCATTTTGAAACAAATCATATTGATTTGACAAAAGTTCGCATAAACCACTAAGTTTTTCTTTAATAAAATCTTTTTTAATGTGCTCATAATCAAGTTCTTTTAAATACTCATAAAGCAAAGGCAAATTTGACTTTTGCAAATCAAATTTTGCTTCTTTGCATGAAATTGCGATGATTTTTTCAAAATACTTATCAAAAACTAAATGTGCATAATTTAAAACATTTTCTAGCTCATCTTGGCTTAGCTTATCTTTTTGATTAAGCACGCAAATCCCACCACGCTCTAAAAGCTTGACATTTGCTTTTATAGCATCTTCTTCACTTTTTTTACCTGCATTATCAATCAAACTAAGCCAAATAGCACTATGCATAAAAGAAAGCTCTTTAAAAGTAGTTAGCGTATCGGTGGTGTTTGCATTTAAACCTGGGGTATCTATAAGTGTGATATCTTTTAAAAGCTCAATAGGTGCAAAAAGGTGCAAACTTTTAGTTTCTTTTAGCTCATTTCTTTGATCGCTAAATTTAGAAAGCTCATCTATATCTACAATCTCATCACTACCATCTTCATATTCAACTCTTAAAAAATACTCCTTAGCATAGCGTAAAAAAGTGGGCTTAAAAGTTACTGGCACCACACCTGTTGGCAGGCATTCTTTTTGTAAAATCAAATTTAAAAGCGTGGATTTACCGCTGGAAAATTGCCCTATAATGGCCACATTAATGGCTCTTTTATAGCTAGCTATAATCATTTCAAGATCTTTTAAAAAGACATCATTTAAATGCAAACTTGGCTCTAAAAATGCATTTTTAATTGCTAAAATCTTTCCTTCAAAACTATCATCAAAACTTTTACAATAAGCATTTTCATAAGCTTTTAAAAAATCATTAATCAAATCATTTTGCATTTAAAAGCTCCGTTTTTAAAGTCTTTAAACCTTGTAATTTTGTATTGTTTTTTTCTAAAAGCTCTTTGGAGTTTTGTTCATTTTGCTCTATTTGTAAAATCAAGTCTTTTAAGTCTTTGATTTGTTCTTCTTGTTCTTTTTCGTATAAATTTAAACTAAGCTCTAAATTAGTAAAAAATTCTTGATTATTTTTTAAATCTAGGGCGATTTTTTCTATATTAAATGTTTGTAATTTTTCTAAAATTTGATTTTCTAAAGAACTTTCTAGTTTATAAATATCTTGAGTAGATTCTAAATTTTTTAAAAGCTCTGCTTTTAATGTCATAAAAAGATCATTAGTTAAAATACTTTCTATTTTTGCTTCAACCTTGCTTTTAAAATCATCACAATTTTGCTCTAAAATAGCTTTTAAAAAATCATATTTCACACTTAGTGTGGTCTTAAACTCATTAATCTTATACTCACTTTGCTGTTTTAACTCTCTTAAAAGATCAAAAATTCCATCTTTTAAAGTCGTATCAATGATAGTGTTTAATCTTTGAGTGTTGTTTTTGATTTTATTATTTTGATTATATTTTAGCTCATCTATAAGTTTTTCTTTTAATTTCTTAGCTAGCAAATGCAAAAGCGTTAAAATTTCTTGAGTATTTTCATCTTTTGTGCTAAAAATAGCACTTAGCTCTGCTTTTACTTGCATTAATTTTTCTTTTTTTGCTTTAAAATCATTGATAATAGTTTGATTTTGCTTATCAAACTCAAAGCTTTCATAATTTAGCATTTTATTAGAAAATTTAATTTTTTCTTCTATTTTTTCTAAATGCAATAACAATTCTTTTTTATAAGCACTTAGAGCAATTTTGTTTTTATCATATAAGCTTTTAGCTATAAGTTCTTCTAGTGTTAAAATATTGCTTTGTTCTAAATTTCCACCTTTTTTTTGATAAAAATCATTAGCTAGTTTTGAAGAAATACACACAAAATCTACATTATCTAATAATTCTTGGCTAAACTGCTTTTGTGCTAAATTTTCTTTGAGCTTATTTTTAGTATAGTTAATTACTTCTTGCAAGTCTTTTTGACTAAGCAAGTCAGCCTTAGTAAGCACAATCAAAAACTTACTTACCCTTGAAGTTAGCAAACATTCTATAATAAAATCACAATCTTTTTGACTAAGACTTTGAGAAGCATTCATAAGGTGGATTAAAAAGTCAGCCTTGCTTATATACGCTTTTGTTAAAAGCTCTCTTTGGATGATCACATCATCAAGTCCTGGAGTATCAACTATACAAACATTATCTTTTAAAAAATCAAGCGATGAAAAAAGCTCTATTTTTTTAATAAGTGCTGAGATTTTGTTTTTTGCACTAGTGTAATTTTTTAATTCTTCAATTTTTATTTCTATATTTTTATTTTCTTTTTCGATATATTCATTTAGATTAAAATTTTGTTCTAATTGTTTTATAAGTTCTTGCATATCTTGATTATCTTTGGAGCTTTTTAAAATATCTTGCCATTCTTCTTCACTCCAAAAATATATCTTAGCTTTTTGCTCTTTGCCGTATTTTAAAACACTTAAATTTGCAGTTTCAGGTACATTAGATACACCTAAAAAATCCTTTTTTAAAAGTGCATTTAACATACTTGATTTACCTGCATTTACTACACCTGTTACCGCGATAGAAAAATCAATATTGCTAAATTTAACCAAAGCTTCTTGTAAGAGCTTTTGAACTTTTTCATCTTCGCAAAGCTCTTGTAAGCTTTGGTTAATGAGATCTAATGTTTGATGTGAGTTTTTAACTTCTTGCTTGTAATCTTTTTGGATAACTTTTCGTTTAGATACAAAAGCATATATTAAAGTATTATCAGTGATTTTTTGAAGTTTTTCTAAGGCTTTTAAAAGCTCATTTTTATCTAAAATTCCTAAATTTAAAGCGTTAATAAAACAAACCTGTGCATACTGAATACCATAAAGATCTAAGCGTAAATTTAAACTTTTCATTAAACTTTTAAATTCATTTAAAGCGCTAAATCTTTCATAATTATCAAGATTAGTACTTAAAAGAATTGCTGCTTTTTGAGCGTCAATTAAACTTTCATCAAAAAGTGTATTTGTGTCAAGATAAACGCTATGATTTTGCCAAATTTGTTTTAGTAAGGTTTTAAGAGCCCCCTTTTCTTGGGGGCTAGGATTATTTGTTTCTTTGAGCGACAAGCTGTCTTCTCATATAAGCGATTTTGCTTTGTAAAGGTAGTTCTTTTGGACAATTATCTTCACATGCAAGCAAAGACATACATCCAAACACACCATCATCATCACCCACTAATTCATAAAAATCTTCTATGGTTCTGTGATCATGTGGATCTTGTAAATATCTAGCTGTTCTTAAAAGCCCAGTAGCTGCGATAAAGTCAGGTCTCATTAGCTTAGTCGCACAAGAAGCAACACAAATTCCACACTCTATACAACGATCAAGTTCAAAAGTCTCATCAGCAACTTCTGGCTCAATACGTTCTTCAAGTTTAGAAATATCTGTTTCTTTTTCATTATGCACCCAGCTTTCAACGCGTTTGCACATACCATCAAACCACTCACCTGTATTAACACTTAAGTCTTTTATGTGTCTAAATGCAGGTAAAGGCATAAGTTCTATAACACCATCTGGATAGTCTTTTGTCAATGTTTTACAAGCAAGTTTTGGCTTACCGTTAATCATCATAGCACAGCTTCCGCAAATCCCTGCTCTACATACAAAGTCAAAACTCAAATCCGCATCCATTTTTTCTCTGATTTGAGTTAAGCACACAAAAATCGTCATAAATGGAGTTTCTTCAAGCTCATAAGTAACAAAATGAGGCTTAGAAATTTTACTTAATGGATTATATTTAAATGCTCTTATTGTTAATTTTCTACTCATAATCAACTCCTATTCTTTGATTTGGTGCTTTAAATTTAGCTTGTAATTCATAAGGCATTAAAGCATGTTGAATTTCATATCTACCTTTGCCTTCTGCTTCCATTTTTTCGCGGATCGCATCAACTTCAGCTTGACGTTTTTCGCTTAATGGATTTTCAATGATATTTCCTTTAGCACCATAACCTCTAAATGCAGGTGGGATTTCCATTTTCATAATGTCAAGATCTTCATACTCAACTCTAGGCATACTTTCACCTTCTACCCAGTAAGTATTTGTTCTTTTCATCCAATTTAAGTCATCTCTTTTTGGATAATCTTCTCTATAATGAGCCCCACGGCTTTCTGTTCTTAAAAGCGCACCATAGGCAACACATAAAGCAATTTTTAGCATTCTTGGAACTCTATAAGCTTCCTCAAGCTCTGGATTTGCACATTTTAATTCTTTATCATGTACTTTTAAATCAAGTGATTTTTGATACAATTCTTCAAGCTCTTTAACCGCTTCTTCAAGACCTTGGCCTGTTCTAAAGATAGCTACTTTTTCCCACATAATGTCTTTCATTCTGTTTTTGATTTCAAATACATCATGTTTTCCTTCTTTGCTAACAAGAGATTTTAAGTAATCATACTCTTTAGAAAGGAAAGATTTAACGATATTTGTATCAATATCATTACCATTTTCTTTACAATATTGTGCAAAATAATCCCCTACGATCATACCTGCAACAACAGTTTCTGAACATGAATTTCCACCCAAGCGGTTAAATCCGTGCATATCCCAGCAAGCTGCTTCACCGCATGCAAAAAGACCATTTAACCATTGACTTTCGCCGGTTGGTTTAGTTCTAATACCACCCATTGAGTAATGTTGCATAGGTAAAACTGGTGCCCAGCCTTTTGGACCCTCATCAGCAGGATCAATACCATTAAATGTCTTACAAATATCTTGAACATCACGAAGATTTTTTTCAACATGAGCACGACCAAGGATAGAAATATCAAGCCATAAATGATCTCCATAAGGGCTTTTTACACCTTTTCCTTTTCTAATATGCTCCATCATTCTACGACTTACAACGTCCCTACTTGCAAGTTCTTTTTTCTCAGGCTCATAATCAGGCATAAAGCGGTAACCGTCAACATCTCTTAAGATACCACCATCACCTCTACAACCTTCAGTTAGTAAGATACCACTTGGTACGATTGGAGTTGGGTGAAATTGCACTGCTTCCATATTTGAAAGTCTGCAAAGTCCAGTTTCAAGTGCAATAGCAGCTCCTGTACCTTCACAAATAACAGCATTTGTAGTTTGTTTATAAATTCTACCATAACCACCTGTTGCAATCATAGTTCCTCTAGCAACATAAGCAATTAATTCTCCATTAGTTAAATCTCTAGCAATAGCCCCTAGACATTTTTTACCATCATGGATGATTCTTACTGCTTCCATTCTATCGATGATTTTAACTTGATGTTTAATCGCTTCATTTGCCACACCATATAGCATACAGTGTCCTGTTGCATCAGCAATATAACATGTTCTCCATTTTTTAGTACCACCAAAGTCTCTTGCATTTATAAGACCATGCGCTTCTTCTTTTTCTTCAATGGTCGTTTTTTGAGCATTGATAACTACAGTTCTAGGTCCTTTTGTAACCCTAGTCCAAGGCACACCCCAAGCAGCAAGCTCACGCACAGCTTTTGGAGCAGTTTGTGCAAACATTCTTGCAACTTCTTGATCACAGCCCCAGTCAGACCCTTTTACTGTATCAGCAAAATGCACATCTTCATTATCTCCCTCGCCTTTAACGCTATTTCCTAAACTAGCTTGCATACCACCTTGTACAGCAGCTGAGTGAGATCTTTTAACCGGACAAATACTTAATAAAGTTACACTTTGACCACTTTTTGCAACTTCAATAGCAGCTCTTAAACCTGCAAGACCACCACCGATAACTAAAGCATCACTATATTGTATGTTCATATTTAGCTCCATCATAAGTTTTTACTATTTGTGCTACAGAGTTGTTTTGGTAATTATTAAAGCCTATTTTTGCAAAAGCAGCTAAGCTTAATACACCTAAAACTAAGAAGAAAATACTAATAAACCATTTTGCTTTTTTAAGTTTTTTACGACTTTCTTTTGCATCTTTACCTTCAAACCAACCCCATTTTACACATAATCTATATAAACCAATACTACCATGCAACTCAACACAGATTAATAAGGCAATGTAAAATAACCACATAAAATGGCTCACTACTCTATCGCCTGACATATCAGCACTGATTTTATCTGCATTAGTAATGATAAAAATTAAGTGTGCAGAACCCAAGAAAAACATTACAAAACCAGTTGCAGCTTGAACCCACCATAAAGAAGAATCGCCATGATTCATATATTTTAAGTGTGTTCTACAAAGTTGGTATTGTCTGAAATTAATAGGGAATTTTCTCATTGCAAGACCCGCATGCACAAAGAAAATAACCAAAACACAGGCAGCTAAGAAAGAAGTGATGTAGCTCATCATAGGGCTATTAATGATAAATTTTAGTTCTAAAAAGTGAACCACTGAATCAAAAAAATCATCACTAACCAAAATGGTAGAAACGAAAAACATATGTGCCCACATAAACAAGCCTAAAATCAAGCCTGTTGCACTTTGAATATAGTCAAGTTTTGCTGGCATTTTACTTTTTTTGCCATCAATACTCTTGCCTAAAAAACCTTCAATGAGTTGGCTCATATTTACTCCTTTTAAAAGTTGATAAGTTTTAATATCGGAGCAATTATAGAACTTTTATTCTTAAAATAAATAAAAATTTATAAATTTTTTTTAATATTTCTTAAATAAAAAGATAGAAATAGTCCTAATAAAAACATTAATAAGCTTAATATCTGACCCATACTCATACCAAAAGCAACAAAGCCTATACCAAAATCAGGCTCTCTAAAAAACTCGCATACAAAGCGCGCTAGGGCATATAAAATAGTATAGTAAGCAATCAATTCTCCGTTGTATTTTTTATATTTTTTTATTAGTAATAAAATAGCAAAAACTACAAAACCTTCTAAAAATGCTTCATAAAGTTGTGAAGGATGACGCAATATCCCATCTACATAAATACCCCAAGGTACTTCCGTAGCTCTACCAAATAACTCTTGATTTAAAAAATTTCCAATACGACCAAAAATATATCCACATGGCACACTAATAGCAACCAAATCTAAATATTTCCATAAATTCTGCTTATTTTTTTTACAAAAAGCATAAGTTGCTATTAAAAATCCAACAACAGCTCCATGATAACTCATACCCCTAATCCCTACAAATTCTCCATTATAAAAGGGATTAAAAATTTGCCAAGGATGTGTAAGATACCATAAAGTATGCGCATCATAAATTAAAATATAGCCTATTCTTGCACCTAAAATCACCCCTATTTCTACCCATATAAAATAGCTATCAAGCATAGCTTTAGAAATTCCCATATTGTCTTTAATCGCATAGTATTTTGCAACCATTAAAGCAACAAGCAAGGCTAGCACATACATAATGCCATACCAATGCACTTTTAAACCAAAAATTTCAAAAGCCACTACATCAAAATTTGCATAAATATTTTGCCAAAATTCCATAAAAAGCCCTTATTATAAAACATATAATATAGCAAAAAATTGTTATAATTATAAAAATCAAAAGGAGGAAAAATGAAAAAAATATTATTATTTTTTAGCATAATTTTATTTTTAAGTGCTTGCGCTGGTAATCAAAAAACTTATTATATTTCTATGCCAAATTTTAAAAGCACTTTTGAAGAACATAACCACACAAATGCTAATAGCCCTAAAGTCAAAATCAATGATGTAGAAATTATAAAAAGCACTTTTTATAGTTCATATTTTGAGCAATCTACTCTAAATCAAAGAATTAATAAAAGCTTAGAATTACTCAAAAAACAACTTTTAGAAGATAGCAAAGCATTGCTTCAAAGTAAAGGATATGCTATAGATAATGAAAATCCTGATTATGCTTTTAATATAGTTATTAATGCTAATTTATATGAAGATAAGGTTACAAGAAATTCAAGTCTTGGAGGTGATAGCGTAGAGTCTTCTTTTATGATTATTTTAGAAGCTCAAAGTCATTTAAATAATTTACATCAAGAAGATACTTTTCAAAGCACAACAAGCTCAGCAAAATTAAACGATCCTATTATTTTAAATTATCCTATAAAAGGTCAAGCAAGCATAGAAAGCTTTAGAGAGGTATACAGTGCTGTTCCTACTCAGCTTAATGAAAGTCTTGCAGCAAGTGCTTTAGAAATTGATAAAGTTTTTGTTGCTTTTTATAAAGAAATCACATCTAGTTTAAAAACTAGTGTAAAAGAAATCAAAGAAGAGTTAAAAACACAAGAAAATTCAGAAGTTCAAGATGTAAAACAAGATGATAAAAAAGAAGAAAAAGCTACTCCTTATCAAAATAATGAAGTAATCATCTTTGAATAGCTTGTGCATAAAACACTTTGATCTTAAATTTAAGATTAATGTGTTTTTCTTCAGATTTAAACTCTACAGGAGTGCTAATTTCTATTAAATTTTTATATCTTTGCAAATCATTTAAAAAAGAATAAAAAGATTGAGGATTTTTCATCTTTACATTAGCTCCAAATTGATACTTTAGATACTCTTGCTCTTTTTTAATAGGAATGAGATTAATTTTAACATCATCAAAGTAATTTTTCATGAATTCTAATAATTCTTTTTGTGAAAATTCTGCATTGATTTGAGCTAAATTTTGCGCATTCACCTTTTGAAACTCATCAATAACCTTTTCTAAAGCTTGTAACTCATTTATTGCTTTAGTATTTTGAATTTGCTGGGTTGCTAATCTTGAATGTTCGATTTTATAATCTTTCAAAAAAGGCACGATTAAAAATAAAATCAAAATCGCGCAAAGTGCAACAAATGAAAAAGAGTAAATCAAGATTTTTAATACATCAGCTTCTTCTAAGCTCTTATCGTTTTTGCTCATACATTTCCTCTGGTATAGTGATATTTACACTTACAAAGCGATACCACCCGTTTTCTAATTGATAATAACTTGTTTGAGAATTGGAAAAAATACTTCTTAATGGAGCCTCTAATAGCAATGCAAACATCTCTTTAGTAGGTGTAATGCCTCTTAAAATAAGCGATCTATCTTCCATTAAAACCTCATCTAAAGATATGTTTTTAGGCACTAGAGTAAAAAGATTTTGAATACTTTTTAATAAAACTTTATTTTTACCATTTTCTTGCTCTTGCTCTAAATCTCCCAAAATCAACTCTGCTTTATCATTTTGTCTTACTAATTCTTGATATTTAAGCTTATTAGCATTAATTTGTGCGATAATTTGAGCTAATTCTTCTTTTTTATTATCAAGTTGCACAGACGCATAATAGCTTTTAAAAACCACCACAATAAATACTACAAAAATCAAAGCAACACTAATACTAGTAAAATAAATCCAAATTCTAGTAAAAAGATTAAAAACAGGTTTTATCTTAGGTTTGATTAGACTATATCTCATAATTTTAAGTCCTTCACCATAAGTTCATTCATCAAATTTAAAGTATCTACAAGTTCTACTTTAGGTTTTATAAAAAGCTCATTTTCTAAATAATCAAGCGAGGTCGAACTAAAACTTTCCTCATCAAAAATCACAATTTCTTCCAAAAAGCTATTATCATACAAAGGATTTTGATAAAATTCTTTTACACTTGAAATGATATATTCTATCATTTTCATATCTGAGCTAAAATTTTCTAAAGATTCCATAGGAAGCTCTTCTTTTTCTTCATCTAATTCCTCAAGTTTGTCAAGCTCTTGACTCATTTCTTCTAAACTTTTTAAGTCATAATTTTGCTCATTTTCTTCTTCTTGATTTTCATCATCAATTTGTAAATCAAATTCTTCTTTAATATCATCAAAAAAATCATCTTCATCATAATTTTGACTAGCTATATTAAAATAACTTCCAAATAATATAGCTTCATTTTTACAAATTAACATCGCAACAAAATCATGGTATCTATATACATAAAGGCCAATTTTTTCTTCAAAACCTCTATTTGTCATACAATGATAAAGCAAAGAAAAAGGCGAATAAAGTAAATCCAAACCGCCAAAAGCCTCATAATCTTGTTCATATGAGCTTAAAGAATGATTAGATGCATACAATAAGCCATTGTTAAAAGAAATGCACTTAACACTACTTGCATCGACACCAAAATTGGAAAGATCTTTAAAATTTGAGCTTGGCACAACGCCTTGGGCAATAGGAGTAAAAAAAGTACATATATAATAAATTTGAAAATCTTTAGTTAAATTTTTTACATATTCTATGGCTTTTTCTTTATCTTCAAAGCTTTTTTCAAAAGTATCAACAGCTTGGGATTTTTTCCAAGTATGACATCTTATAATGTATTGTTTTTCATCATAGCAAATACAAACTAAAAGTTGTAAAATATACTTTCTAAAAAAAGATAACATAGTGTTTATCCTTTGTCTATTTGACTTATCATATCAAATTTTTCTTTTATCAATACTTTAGCTTCTTCTAAATTTAAATTTTGTATTTTGATTTCTTCACTTAATCTATAGGTAATCTTAGAAAAAGGTTTAGGTAAGATCATTTTATCCCAACTTTTAAATTCCCAAAAAGAGCTTGCTTCGTAATTTAGCAAAAAAAGTGGAGCATTTTTTTTCAAAGCTATCATCACAGAACCATCTGAAACACTATGATAAGGCCCTCTTGGTCCATCTGGAGTGATAATCACATCATCGCCTTGATCTAAAATTTTAAAAGATTGTTTTAATAAAGCCAAAGCACCTTTACTTGTGCTACCTCTTAAAGTATCTAAACCAAAAAAGGCAATATTTCTAGCAATGATTTCTCCATCTTTATGGTGTGAAATCATCACATAAGCCTTTTTTCCTTTAATACCCATTTTACGATAGGCAAAAGGCATTAGAGCAAGACGCCCATGCCAAAAAAGTATCACACATGATCTTTTTGGAAGCTTTTGCCCTAAATAAACCTTTCTACAAGTTAAAAAAATCAGCCATTGTAATAAAAAAATTCCAAAAGCTAAAAGATTAATCTTAAAGGATTTCGCCATTTAACACCATACGCCTAGGATTGGTGATTTTTACTTTTTTCATTTGTCCTAATAACTCTTCACTACCTTTAACTTGAATCAAAAAGTTATTATCACTTCTACCTGCTACAAAACCTTCACTTCTTAATTCTTCAAATAAAACTTCAAATTCTTTATCTTTTTGCTTTGCAACAATTTCATCTAAAATTTCTGTATGTCTTGCTTGTAAAATACTCAAGCGTTTTGAAGCTATATCATCAGGAATTTGATTTGGCATAGTTGCAGCTTTAGTTAATGGTCTTTTAGAGTATTTAAAAGAAAACATTTGCTCGAAACGCACTTTTTCAAGTACATCCATAGTATCTTCAAAGTCTTTATCGCTCTCACCTGGAAAAGCTACAATCACATCAGTAGAAATACTCACATCTTTACACATAGAACGCAATTTCAAGGCTCTATCTAAATACCACTCTTTAGTATAACCGCGTTTCATAGCTTTTAAAATTTCACTTGAACCACTTTGTAAAGGCATATGCATAGACTTACACACTTTAGAATTTTTAGAAAAAACCTCTAAAAATCTATCATCCATATGCAATGGATGTGGGCTTGTAAAGCGGATACGTTCCAAACCTTCAATTTCACTTAACTTTTCTAAAAGATCTGAAAAATTAATCTTTTCATGTGCATTCGAAAATCTTTTGCCATAATTATTAACATTTTGTCCTAATAAAAAAATCTCTTTAGCACCTTTAGAAACAGCTTTTAATGCTTCATTTTTAATAATCTCAAAAGGTATAGAAATCTCATCTCCTCTTGTGTGAGGCACTATACAATAAGTACAATGTTTATCACAACCTATGGAGATATTAATATAAGTTTTATAAAGACTATTTCTAAAATCTGCAAAAGCATAATTACTCTCATCAAAATCTATATCATTGCCTAAAAATTTTGGAGTATTTACAGCCTTTGTGATTTTAGAAACATTTCTAGCACCCAAAACAAAATCCACATTTGGAGCGCGCTTAAAAATCTCATCTCCCAAATGCGAAGCAGTGCAACCACAAACTCCTATTTTAGCGCCATTTTTTTTGATTTTTTCAAAACTACCAACTTCTGAAAAAAGCTTATGCACAGGCTTTTCACGCACTGAGCAAGTATTGATTAAAATCAAATCTGCTTCTTTTGCATCTTGAGTTAATTCATAATTTTCTTTTTCTTTAAGCTCGGCTATCATATGCTCTGAATCACGCACATTCATAGCACAACCTAAAGTTTGTATAAAAAGTTTTTTACTCAAAGAATGTGTACCTCATACATAAAATCTGTATCATCTAAACCATATTTGATCGTTCTATGATAAACACATTTTCCTTTTTTTTCAAAATGCTCTACTAAAGCGATTAATTGCTTATGCGCATTGTCTTTATCAAAATAGAAAAATTTTTGACCTTCTTTATCTACAGCCTTTTCAATACTTTCTAAACTTATACTTTTTGGCTTTTCATCAACAGAGGTTCTTGCTATTTTTAAATCCATATCATCATCCTCAAGTTTTTTTTAATCTGAAATTATAGCAAATTTTACTTTTAATTAAACTTATTAAAGATATAATTTTATTCTTCAAACTTTTAAAATCCAAAATTAAGGTTGTATTGTCATTATGGAAAAAATCACAGATATAATTGAATCCATTGCTAATGAGAAAAATTTACAAATAGAAGATGTAAGAGAAAGAGTTAAAAAAGCACTTATTAATACTGCTAAGAAAATTTATGGCGATAAGTATGAATTTTTTGTTGATTCAGGTAAAAATTTACAACTTTATCAAAAAATCATCGTAGTAGCTGATAATGATGAAAGATTAGAAAATGAAAATGAGCATTTTATCGCTTTAAGTAAAGCAAGGGCTGAAGCTAAAGATGTAGAAATTGGCGATGAGCTAACTTATGAATGTTCTTTAGAAAATTTAGGTCGTACTGCTGTAAATATCTTACATAAAGAATTAGAATATAATATTCAAAAACTCTTAGAAGAAAAAATCTATGAAAAATACCAAAAAATGGTAGGACATATGGTTTTTGGTAGCGTGGTAAGAGTAGATAGTGAAGAAAATACTTATGTAGAAATTGATGAGTTTCGTGCATATTTACCTAGAAAAAATCGTATCAAAGGTGAAAAATTTAAAGTAGGCGATGTGATTAAAGCTGTTATTAGACATGTATATATTGATAAATCGGGTATGAGAATGGAGCTTAGTAGAACTAGCCCAAAATTTTTAGAAGCTTTATTAAAAGCTGAAGTTCCTGAAATCAAAGATGGTCTTATAAATATTTATGCAAGCGCAAGAATTCCGGGCGAGAGAGCAAAAATCATCTTACAAGCTAATAGCCCAAGTGTTGATGCAGTAGGAGCAACTGTGGGTATAAAAGGAGTTAGAATCAATGCTGTAAGCAAAGAATTAAAAAATGAAAATATTGACTGCATTGAGTATTCTAATGAAATGGCAATTTTAATCACAAGAAGCTTAGCTCCAGCCATTATAAACTCAGTTGGTATTGAAGATAAAAAAGCTATTGTAACGCTAAATAGTGAGCAAAAAAGCAAAGCCATAGGAAAAAGTGGTATTAATATACGCTTAGCTAGTATGCTTCTTGGATATGAGATAGAGCTTAATGAAGTAAATAATGAAGATAAAACTAATAACCAAGAAGAAGCGTTTAAAAATCTTAAGGCTTTATTTGGAGAAAATTAAAGTTGCTTACCGACAGTTTGTTCGGTAAGCTTTCTTTCTAAAACTAAATCTACTATAGGTTGTTCTCTTTTATTTGCCTTTTGGCAGTGATTTTTATCAAAAAAATCTGTAATTTTAATAACTATTTTAGCCCATCTTTTATCGCGTTCTCTCCAAGCATGAGATGATAAAGACTCCCAAGCATAACCATTAAACAAAGTAGCATTGACAAAATGATCAAGTGCTCTCACACCTTGTCTAACCCTAGCAGGATTACCAAAAGTACCCACTATAACAATAAAAAGATAACTAATTACCGCTAAAGGAACGATAGCACAAAGTAGTATGGTTCCTGCTAATTTTTCTTTCATTCTTGCCTTTTTATAAATCTTATATTCATACCATTTGCCGATCTTATAGTAAGTCTTCCTACTATATCAGGCACGAAATTTTCTTCTAATTCTAACTTATAAGTCCTTAAAATATTAGCTAAAATCAAAACAGCCTCTTGCATAGCAAAGCCCTGCCCTATACACACACGCTCTCCCATACCAAAAGGCATATAAGTGTCTTTTTTAATCTTGCTTTTATCTTCATGGCGACTTGGATCAAACTTATGTGGATTTTCCCAAAAACTATCATGTCTATGGATAAGCCATGGAGCTACTACTACACCTGAGCCTTTTTTGATGAGCTTATCTCTCATTTTGTTATCATTTCTTGCTTCTCTAGCAAAAAAGCCAACTGGCGGATAAAGTCTTAAACTTTCTTTAAACACATTTGTAAGATATTTCATCGCTCTAATATGCTCTATTTTAAACTCCTCATCACCTGCAACTTGCATGATTTCTTCATAAGCTTTTTGTTGTTCTTTTGGAGAAATACTTAAAATATATAGTGTCCAAGTTAGCGAGCTTGCAGTAGTTTCATGGCCTGCTAAGAAAAGCATGGCAACTTGGTCTAAAATTTCATTAAAAGAAAATCTCTCATTAGTATCTGCATCGACTACCATAAGCAATGATGATAAAATATCTTCATATTTTCCTTGATCATTTAGGGCATTATCATATCTTGGCTTTATAATATCTGATAAAACCTTGCGTATAACTCCACCCGCTTTAAGTCTTTTTCTCTCACCTAAAAGATTTGAAAGCCAAGTTGGAAAACGAAACATTCTTCGCATAGCTGTTTTAACTGTTTCTTCTTGCACAGTTACAAAAGCATCTAAAACAATTTTGCCTTTTTGCTCATCAAGTTTTGATGACATGATAGTTCTAAAAATCACATCTGCGGTCACAAAAGTCATAGCTTCATCTACTTCTATAATCGCTTTATCTTCATACTTTGCAAATCTTGCCATCATATCAGAAGCTGCTTCACTCATCAAATCAAAAACTTTAGAAATCCTTGTCATTTCAAAAGAAGGTCTTAAAAGTTCTCTTTGTTTTTCCCATACTCTATCATTAGTTGTAAAAATACTTATACCCAAAAGTGGCTCTAAAAGCTCATGTAAAAGTTGGCTTTTTGGATACTCTCTAACCTCATCTACCATAATGCGTCTAACTTCTTTTGGATCATTTACTACATATAGATCAAATCCGGGCATTTTTACTCTACCCATCATCATTTTATAGCTTCGCTCATAAAGTCCATCAAGCCACGATCTTCTTTTTAGTAAAAAAGTAGTTAATGTAGAAGCTTTATTTTTATAAGGCTTTGGATGAAAAGGACACTGACCCATGTTTTTCTCCTATTTGATTTTTTCTTCTAATTTATTTTTGCCTATGACAAATTCAAAAAAGTTATACACCCCTTGAATTTGTGTGGCAAATAAATATAAAAAATGTGCTTTATATTTGTCTTTTTTGATTTTTTTATAATCTTTATTTTTATATAAGGTATGAAATTTAGCCGAAAGATATTTTGGACTAAATTGTGCTTTTACTCCGCTTGTGCGTACAAAATCAACCTGTGCAAAACAAGCCCCATCAATAATAGAAGTAAAATCATACCATATTAAATTTTTGCTTCCTAAATATTCTAAGTCTTTTCTAAACCCAAAAGATCTTTTTTGATAGCTTACCAAAGGTATACACTCACCTAAAGTTAAAACCTTTAAATTTTCAAAAGATATATTTTCATCTTCACATTTTCTAAGCACTTTTGCTAAAACATTTATACAAAGCACCGTTCCTACGCTATGTGCGCTTAAGATAAGTTCGTAATTTTTGTCATTTGCATTTTCTTTTAGTTTTTCAAAGATAACCCTAGCAAAATCATCCATTCTTAATTCAAGTTCACCTTGAGAATTTTTCTCCCAGTTTGCACAAAAAGAACAAATTCTAGCTATCCAAAAAACAGCTAATTTCTTGCCTAGTTTATAAAGCATTTTTGGTAAAAACACTAAAGATAAAATAAAAACCAAAATTCCCAAAACAATATGAAAATTTTGCAAATATAACAAACTTCCAAAAGCACAAAATAAAGTAAAAATCAAACTCAAAAGCACATAAAAAAATGGGTAATAACCTGTGATGAGTTGGTGCGGGGATTCTTTACCAAATTTTAAAAAAAGCCCTGTGATGGTATAAATTCTAAAAAAACTATAGCAATCACTCAAAGCATCTTTTATACCCTCTGACCAGTTTTTTTTGACTATATCATTCCAACTTAAAAAGGTGTAAGAAATACTTGTATGTGGGGTTTGAATTTGCCAAGAAGGATAAGCATTAATCTGAGCTTTTGATAAAGTATAATCATAATTTAAAAGTGTATTTTGCTCGGCTAAATTTTTTTTAAACATAGCATAATAATGCCTATATCCTCTAGGATCATAACCAGCTATATAAAAAACATCTCTTTTTTGACACAATTTATCCATTAAAATCCCAAATAAACTCAAAATGAATTTAAAAATATAGCTAAAGTTGTTATCTTTGTCAAATGCTTATTTAAAGGCTAAATGAGGGGTTTTTACTCTGAAATTATTCATTAAAAAATATTTTATAAAATAAATAAAAATTTATAAAATCAAGAAAGAACTTATGAATATAATCTTACTAGGTGGCAGTAATAGTGTAGTTAAAAATGGTCTTAGAATAGGTCTTGAAAATAAAGACATTACACTACATAATTATGCTTTAGGGCTTAGCACTTCTTTACAAAATCTTTATGAGTTAATACGCCATGAAACAACTATAATCAACAGTGATTTTCTCATCAGCGAATCAAATATCAATGATTATTTAAGCCCTATGAGTTTAAATATTATACTTAGAAATATTGACTATTTTTACGAAGAACTTTACAAAACAAACAAAATTACCATAGTGCTTATACTCCCCATACCAGCTTGTAATGATAAATCAAAAGCTATCAATGAAGCTCATAGGAAAAATTGTGCTTATTATGGTTTTAATCTAATCGATGTAGACTTTTACTACCAAAAAAATAATCTTTATGATTTTGATCAAAACTATAAATTCCACCCTATGCCACTAGCTATGCAAGAGCTTGGTAAAAACATTATTAAAAATTTACATAACTTTAAAAAATCTAAAGAAAATATCACTTGCTCAAAAAGAAAATATCATATCTTTACACCTTCAAATTTAACTAAAATAGAACATAAAAACTCATTTTTTTGTGAAAAAACTTCAAAGATTAAAGCTAATGAAAAAATCATTTTCCCAAAAGAGTTAAAAAACTATCAAATCTTAGGCATACATACTTGGAATCACACTAGCTCATCAATCCATGCTATATCATCTATAAGCATTGAAAACTCATCTTTTAAATTAGTAAAAAATTTTGGACTTATCAATACTTTTCAAGATATACAAAATGAAAAAGCAATTTGTGATGAGCAAACCTTTTTGTATGTTAATACACAAATTATCAAGCAAAGCGAGGAAAGTTCTGGCTTAAGCATAGCAAATGAAAAAACGCTAAGGCTTGATTATGTGGACTTAATAGGAATTTTACTTTTAGAAAATGATAATGATAAAAAAATTGAATGTAAAATTCAACTTACAAATACCCATGATTCTTTAATACCACCTATAGCATTTTATAAAGAATTAGCGCTAGAGTACCATGAACTAAAAAAACTTGACATGCAAACATTTTTACAAAGTCAAAATCATAATCTTTTGCGTTTTTTAAATCACAAAGGCTTAAAAAATGAATATGAAATATTCATCCACCAAAATAATAAACTTTATGGAGCTAGTTTAAGGATAAAAGATAGATTAAGCTATAAACTTGGGGAAGCTATCATGAAAAATAGCAAAAGTTATTTGGATTGCTTTAAAATACCTTTTGAATTAAGAAAAGTCAAAAAAGAGCATTTTAAAAATCAAAAAGATCAAAAAAA